>NZ_JBIBVN010000059.1:0-27371 GCF_043080425.1 Streptomyces sp. NPDC015032
GCATGGACCCTAGACAAGTCCCATCGTCCCAGGTCAGATGCGCTCCTCGCTTATTTGATCAAGCGTCGGACACTCGCAGTCGCGAAAGTGCGAGGTTAGTCACCGCCCACTGCGAGACGGCGGTCGGCGAAAGCAGGGAAGTCCGCACGTGCGCGTGCCACATCGGCATGATCGAACTCGGCAGACACGGCGGCGGCCTCCGCTCCGGACTCGGCGACCACGCGCCCCCAGGGGTCGATCGCCATGCTGTGACCTCCGAGTTCGGTCCCGTCCTGCCGGCCGGCCGCGTTGCAGGCGAGGACCCACGCCTGGTTCTCCACAGCACGGGCCTGCAGCAACAGCCGCCAGTGGTCGATCCGGGTGGCCGGCCAAGCCGCGACGACGAGGAAGATCTCGGTGCCGTCCTGTGCCTGCGCGCGGAAGAACTCCGGAAAACGCAGGTCGTAGCAGGTGGCCGCCCCCATGCGGCCGAACGCCGTGTCCGTGGCGGGCACGGCGTCACCAGGTGACAGAAGCGCCGTCTCGCGCGACTGGTATCCGAACAGATGGAACTTGCGGTAGGCGGACAGCAGGGTCCCATCGGGCCCGAACGTGAGACTGGTGTTGTACAGCCGTCCTCGTGGACCGCGCTCGACGATACTCCCGGCGTGCAGATGCACGCCGCTCGCTCGCGCCGTCTCGCTCAGTGCCCGCGCGAGGGGACCGTCGAGTGGTTCGGCGGTCTGTTCGTAGTCGTCGAACCGGAAATAGCCCGTGCCCCACAACTCCGGCAGAACCACGAGATCCGCCCCCGCGTATGAGGACACCTCGTCACACATGTGGGCCACGCGTCGATCCATGGGCTGTTGGTGATCCACCGCGGCCTGAACCAGGACTGCTCGCATCTTCTTCCCCTGACTCGAATTCAACATATCCGGGCGGTGACTAGGAAAGCATCCAACGGCCCCGAGCGCGCCGCGGATCCGACGCCTTCGTGCAGTGGTGTGTCCGGGGCCGGACAGGCCACTATGCGACTTCCGGATGATCGTCCGGTGATTCGCCCTCATAGCCACCAAGATGCCAACTGGCTGCTTTCCTGGGGCACTTGTGGCCGTCGAGTGGCTCTCCAGAATGGGTGGCCATCAATTCGGATGGGTTCATCTACATAAACGTGCGGGCTGCGCGGGCCAGGTGATAGTGCCTACGATCGTGCGTATGGATCTGAGCGGGGATCGCTCTGCAGAGTCTTGGAGGCTGCATGCTGCGGGCTGAGGAACGGATTCGTGTAGTGGTGGGCGGCCGGCGTGATCTCTTCAGAGAAGGAGTCGCCAAGATCCTCGAAGCCACGTCGGATGTGCAGGTCGTCGGGCAGGGCGACACCGGTTCAGCGGTACTCGCGGCGGCGACGCGACAGTCTCCCGACGTCGTGCTGGTCGACGCGGAACTGCAGGGGCCGCCGCTCATGACGCTGCTGCGTCAACTCCTCGATCTCGGGCCCTCGGTGAGCGTCGCCGTGCTGCACGCGGATGAGGACGTCCGCACGGTGAGCAAAGCGATGGGTCTCGGTGTGCACGCCTTCATCTCCAAGGAGTCGACCGGCGACGACCTGACCGCCACGATCCGTGGTGCGGCGCGCAGCCACGACCGTGTCCTGCTGTCCGTGCCGCGCAGGATGATGGAGCGGCTGAGCGATCCGGACGGAGGGATCCTCACCGAGCGCGAGATCGAAGTGATCGAACTGGTCGCGCAGGGGCTGCGCAACTCCGACATCGCCCGGTCGCTGTTCATCTCCGAGGGCACGGTGAAGCGCCATCTGACCAACATATACCTGAAGTTGGGCGCTGACACTCGCATCAGCGCGGTGAACAAGGCGGAGAGCATGCGGCTGCTGACGCTGCGACGGCAGCCCTCCGCCTCCTGAGGGGGACGAGCATGGCGGGTGGGGCGGGTGGTGGTCGCCGGCCACCGACTCCCGCCCCGCACCATCGTGCGGCTATGCCTTCAGAACGGCCGGAAGCAGTTCCTCGGGCAAGCCCTGGAACGTCACCGGAACCTGGAAGCGGCGGACGGACTCGGTGCCGATGGAGGTGTACGCCGCCGCGGTGGTCGCCGGCCACGGTCCGCCGTGGTGCATCGTCCGGTTCACCGCCACACCGGTGGGCCAGCCGTTCCACACCACACGCCCCGCCTTGCGGGTCAGCACGGCGAGAAGCTGCCCCGCGAGTCCGGCGTCGGACGGTTCGGCGTGCAGGGTGGCGGTCAGGGATCCCGGCAACCGCCGGGCCGCCGCAGGCAGTTCCGCCTCGTCGTCGTAGGCGACGAGAACGGTCGCCGGACCGAAGCACTCCTCGGTGAGTTCCGGGCGCTCCAGGAAGTCCTTGACCGTCGTGCGGAACAGATGGGGGCCGTCGGCGGTGGCCACCAGCGGTTCCGCGGCCTCGGTCAGGCGCTGGGTGCCCTGGCGGAACCCTTCCAGGATCCGCTGGTTGAGCAGGGGGGCGGCCGGAATGCTGGACAACTCGGTCGCCAGAGCGTCCTCCAGGCCGTGGCCCGCGGGCAGGAACAGCAGCCCCGGGTTGGTGCACAGCTGGCCGACGTAGCGAGTGGCCGCCGTGACGAAGCCGGACACGATCTCCGCCCGACGGGCCGAGGCGGCCGCCCGGGTGATGAACACGGGGTTGACGCTGCCCAGTTCGCCGTAGAACGGGATCGGGTCGGGGCGGGAGGCAGCGGCGTCGAAGAGCGCGCGCCCGCCTCCCTGGGAGCCGGTGAACGAAGCGGCCTTGATGTGCGGATCCGTGATCAGTGCCTGCCCGGCCGCCATCCCGTGCACCACGCAGAACGTGCCGTCCGGCGCTCCGGCGTCCCGCAGTGCCGCGGTGACGATGTCTCCGATGCGGCGCGAGGTGAGGGGGTGGCCGGGGTGCGCCTTGACGACGACAGGGCACCCCGCGGCCAGCGCCGCGGCCGTGTCCGAACCGGCGACGGCCAGCGCGTAGGGGAAGTTGCTCGCCGCGTACACGGCGACCGGGCCCACGGGCAGCAGCGTCCGATGGAACGACGGCGTGCCGTCCGGGCCCGTCTCGGTGCGCCCGCCAAGGAAGTCGGGACGCCGTACCTCCTTGGCGAGCAGGTGCAACTGGTCGGTGGTCCGGGCGAGTTCGGCCTCCAGGGTGGCCCGCCCCAACGCGGTCTCCGTGTCGGTCAAGGGGATCAGCTCATCCGCCACGGCGTCGAGGCCCGCGGCGACCGCTTCGAGCATCCAGGCTCGGGCACCCAGCGGCAGCGCGGCCAGGGCCGGTGCCGCCCGGTCCGCCGCCGCGCACCGCTGCCCCGCCTCCTCGGGCGTCGTCTCCGGAACCGGGGGCTCCAGCCGCTCGCCGGACCGGGCATCGATGCCGTACAGATTCGTCATCGTCTTTCCAGCTCTCTTCATTTCTCGTTTTCAGCGATCGGGCTCTGTCATGACCCGAGCGTCGTCGTCGGCAGCCAGCTGGGGCGGGTCGCTTCGTAGGCGTCGATCTTCTCCACCCTGCTCAGCGTCGCCTGGAGGTCGTCGAATCCGTTCATCAGCTGCCAGCGGCTGTATCCGTCGATGCCGAACCCGACGACCAGACCGTCCGCGGTGATCGTGCGCTGCTCCAGGTCCACGAGGACGGGCAGGTCCGGCCTGTCGGCGGCCGCCTGGCACAGCTGTGCCGCACTCTTCTCGGGCACCTCGGCGGTCAGCACGCCGTTCTTGGTCGCGTTCGCCCGGAAGATGTCCCCGAAGGAGGGGGCGATCACCACCCGGAATCCGAAGTCGCGCAGCGCCCACACCGCGTGTTCGCGGGAGGAGCCTATACCGAAGTCGGGCCCGCTGACGAGAATGCTGGCTCCCGCGTGGCGCTGCGAGGTGACCGTGAAGTCCGCGTCCTGACGCCAGCGGAAGAACAGGGTGTCCTCGTAGCCGGTCCGGCCGAGCCGCCGGCAGAACCGCGCCGGGATGATCTGGTCGGTGTCCACACTGCTGCATTCCAGGGGCGCGACGGTTCCGGTGTGCCGTACGAGTGCGTCCATCAGTGCTCCTCCGATCCCGTGAGCGTGACGGCCGCCAGCCGGCGCACCGCCGAGCGCAGGGCGCGGCCCAGGCTCTCGCCCTTCGTCGCCCCTTCTCCGACGCCCCAGCGGACCGAGGCTCCGGCGGCCACCTCGACGTAGACCTTCCAGCCGGTCCGTGTGCCGTCTGTCCGCGTACCCTCCCTCCGCGTGCTGTCCGTCGTGGCGGCGTCCGGCTGCTGGACCACGAGCTCACGCAGCGTGCCCCGCAGTCGCCGGCCGGCGAGGAGGGCGGCGAGCGCGGACTCCGCTTGTTCCCCGGGCACGCTCTCGCCCGGGTCATCCGCGAGGTACTCGTCGGTGAACCACTGGAGCAGCCGCTCCGGTGTGACCTCGCCTGTCGCCTCGGACCGCGCCTGGACCACGGCGGCCAGTTCAATCTGGAGCCGGCGGGGCAGCACGTATCCGTGCTCCTGCTTCATGAGGTAGGCGATGCCGCCCTTGCCGGACTGCTGGTTGATGCGGATCAGGGCCTGGTAGTCGCGGCCCACGTCCCGTGGGTCCACCGGCAGATAGGGCACGTCCCAGCAGAGGCCCTCGCCGGTGCCGCGCTCCGTCAGGCCCTTGCTGATGGCGTCCTGGTGGGATCCGGCGAAGGACGTGTAGACGAAGTCCCCCGCCCAGGGCTGACGCGGCGGGACGGGGAGACGGTTGCAATACTCGACGATCTGCCGTGCCTCGTCGAGGAAGCTCAGGTCGAGTTGGGGGTCGATGCCCTGCGTGTACAGGTTCATGGCCAGGGTGATCAAGTCGACGTTGCCGGCCCGTTCGCCATTGCCGAAGAGCGTTCCCTCCACGCGGTCGGCGCCTGCCAGCAGCGCCAGTTCGGCCGAGGCGATGCCGCTGCCCCGGTCGTTGTGCTGGTGGAGGGAGAGGATAATCGCCTCGCGGTGGGCGAGATTGCGGTGCATCCACTCGATGCGGTCGGCGAACTCGTGCGGCGGGTAGCACTCCACCGTGCTCGGCAGCACGATGCGGCACTGCTCGGAGGGCTCGGGCCGCCACAGGTTGAGGACGGCGTTACACACCTCCAACGCGAACTCGGGCTCGGTCTGGGTGAACGACTCGGTGCCGTACTGGAGATGGATCTCGGTGCCCGGCAGCGAATCGCGGAGTTTGAGGGCTCGTTCGGCTCCGACGAGAGCGAGCTGCTTGACCTCCTCGCGGGACATGCCGAACACGACCCTGCGCTGGGCGGTCGAGGTGGGGTTGTAGATCTGGAGGATCACCCGGGGGGCGCCGCGGACGGAACGGACCGTCTCCTCAATCATGCCGTCCCGGATGGGTGACATCACCTGGATCGTCACGTCGTCCGGAATGGCGTCCTGTTCGATCACGGCGCGGGTGAAGTCCCGGTCGGCCTGCGAGGACAGCGGGAACCCGACCTCGATCTCCTTGAAGCCCATCCGTAGGAGCAGGCGGTACATGGCCCATCTGCGATCCATGTCCATGGGGTCGATGAGCGCCTGGTTGCCGTCCCTGAGATCGACGCTGGCCCACAGCGGAGCCCGCTCGGGCATCCGGTCGGGCCACTGGCGGTCGGGCAGGGGAAACTTCTCGTAGCGCTGGTACTTGTGTACAGGCATGCCGCTGGTGCGCTGACGGCTGGTCGAGGTCTCCATGGTGGATGGCTCGCCTTCTCGGCTGGAGTGACAGGGGACGTGAGCGAGGGGAACCCGGGGACCGGCGTGTCAGCGGAGCCAAGTCTTCTGCCGGAGCGCCCTCGTGGCATCGCCGGAAGGGATGCCGTGCATGTGACTTTCGTCGTAGCCGGAGCGGGCGGAATGGCTCACTCCGGCGGGGTGGCTCACTCCGGGGTGGTGGGCAGGAACGCCACGGCGCGTCCCGGCGCGCCTGTGCCGTGCTCGATCTTCAGGGGCAGGAAGCAGAACCAGGCGCCGCGGGGCGGCACTTGGTCGAGCCTGGTCAGCCCTTCGATGTAGACGGCGCCAGTGCGCAGACCGGCGACATGCACGGGTACGGGGTCATGGGCAGCGCCGATCGACGGTGCGTCGATGCCCACGCAGCGCACCCCGCGGGCCAGCAGCAGTTCCAGCGCCTCGACGGACGGCGCGGGCCAGCCCGGCGCGGTCCCGGAGACGATGACGTCGTGCAGGTAGCCGTGGCCCGCCTCGCCTCGCCGGTAACGCGTGTCCCAGCCGGTGCGCAGCAGCACCACGTCGCCGACGGTCAGTTCCCCGTGCGACGCCTCCCACTCGGTGATCAGCTCGGGCGGGACCAACGGGCTCGTCCCGCCCGGCGTGCCCTGCTCGGCGAGCGCGGAGACATTGATCACGGCGGCCGGGCCCATCAGTTGTTCCAGCGGAAGCGTGTCCACGGAGAGAGCGCCAGCGGGCCCCGCGTGCGCCAGTCCCGACTCCTCGGGCGGGATGAAATGGGTGGGAGCGTCGCAGTGGGTGCCGGTGTGCTCGTCGATCGCCATCCAGCGGGTCGCGTAGGGGCCGCCGCGGCCCGACACCGATCCCGCGGGCGAGCGTACGTCCGTGAACCAGTTCCACGTCTTGTGTTGGAAGGGCTGGTGGGTCGACCAGAAGCAGGGCAGGTCCTCGGCGACCAGCAGGGAGAGGTCCACCACCGTGGTGGAGGTCAGGGCGGCGGAAGGCGACGCGGTCATCGTCCCGTTCCCCAGGTGACGCGCTCGATGCCAACGGTGCGTCGCTGCTCGGTCCGCAGCAGTACGGCACCGAGCACGAGAGGGCCGGTGGAGACGGGGGGTATCCCGTAGGCGAAGGCGTTGCCGGTCTCGTGAAGCCCCTTGACCAGGATGTCGTACGCGAATCCCTGCATACCGTCCGACGGTCCGGTCATGCCGACCTCGGTGACGAAGCCGGTGCCGCCAGGCAGCACGTGGAGCGGAATGGTGGCCTCGTGGCTGTGCGTGCCGAGGACGGCTGTCGCCACGCCGTCCACGGCGCGGGCGAAGATCTGCTTCTCCAGGACGTGGTCGCCGTGGTAGTCGACGAGGACGGTACCCCGCCGCTCGGCATCGCGCCAGGCCTCGAAGGCCGGCCGGAAGGTGTCCTCGATCGCCTTGACCGACTTCATGGCGGCATGATCGGCGAGGTTGATCACGGTGACCTCGCCGGCCGGGGTGACCACATGCAGCAGACCGCAGCCCGGGATGTGCGCGCCGATGTTCAACGGCCGCAGCACCTGGGGCAGTTCGAGAAGCTTGACCGACTCCTCGCTGTCCCAGGAGTGGTTGCCGCCGGTGATGACGTCGACCCCGGCCGCCAGCAGTCGGTCGACCTCGGCCTCGGCCATGCCGAGGCCGTTGGGGGCGCAGTTCTCGGCGTTGGCGACGACCAGGTCGACCGGCTGCTCGGCACGGAATCCCGGCAACCACGCGCAGAGTTCCGTGACGGCGCGGTCTCCCACAATGTCACCGATGAAGAGAATGTTCACGGCAGGGTTCCTTCCCTTGGCGTCCCGCGTGGCCTCGCGTGGCCGTGCACCCCGATGATTGCCTTCGGCCGCCTTTCCGGCTTCCGCTGGGCGTCGCAAAGGGTCTGCGACTTTCCGCCAAGGTGTTCGGCCTCTCCTCGCAGAGCGGGCCTCCCGTGGGTGCATTTCCTGCGCGGCCGGCGCTCCTACCGTTGCTCTCGATGAATTCCGGACGAGTGCGACTCGCATGGAAGGGGCGGTATTGGAGGCCAGGGAAACGCTTCATTTACTCGCGGCGCTCGCCACGATCTGCGTCGTGGCGCACGGTTGTGGATTTCTCTTCTCGGCTCTGCGACAGCCGCCGGTCATCGGGGAGATCGTGGGCGGCATCCTTCTGGGGCCGTCGTTCCTCGGCCTGTTCGCGCCCGCCGCCGTCGCCGCGCTGTTCCCGTTGTCCGGGCAGGTGGCCAACGGCCTGGACGCGCTGTACCAGTTGGGCCAGTTACTGCTGCTCTTCCTGGCCGGCGCGGAACTGCGGGTCAGGGCGGCCCGCCGCGAGCGGCGCACCGGAGCCGCAGCGGCGGCGGCCGGGCTGCTGCTGCCGTTCGCCGCCGGATCCGGGATCGTGGTCCTGTCGGGGCCGGGGCGGTTCGCCGGGGCGGCGGGGACGACGGCGACGACGGCTCTCGTCGTGGGCCTGGCGATGGCGGTGGCGGCCATCCCCGTGATCTCCCGCATCATGATGGATCTCGGCATCATGGACACCGCCTTCGGCCGCATCGTGCTGATGGTGGCGGTGATCGAGGACATCATCCTCTACGTCGTACTCGCCGTGGCCCTGGGGCTCGCGCAGGCCGGATCCGAGCAGTCCGTGGGCCTGTGGCACACGTTTGGCAGTACGTCGCCGCTCTGGAGCGCCGTCTACTTCACGCTGGTCAGCCTGGTGTTCGTGTGGGGCGCGCTGGTCCGCGGGCCGCGCTGGTTCCAGTGGCTCGCCGAACACCGGGGCAACATCGTGGCGTGGCGCAGCCCGGTCGCCTTCCGGCTGGCCTTCCTGCTGGTCATGGTCCTGATCTGCCTGGGCCTCGGCGTCAACGCGGTCTTCGGAGCGCTGGTCGCCGGCATCTGCGCCGCGCGGGGGGACGAGCATGCCGGGAACCTCCAGGCGGAGGGGCGCGCGTTGCAGGCGTGGGAGGCGATCCGGCAGTTCTCCCAGTCGTTCTTCGTGCCGGTCTTCTTCGCCCTGGTCGGCGTACGGCTCGATCTCGTCCGGGAGTTCGACGCGTGGTTCTTCGCCTGGTTCCTGCTGCTGGCGTGCGGCGTCAAGACGCTCAGCATCTGGGGTGCGGCCCGGCTGGCGGGCGAGACGAGCGCGTTCGCCGGTTCCCTAGCGCTCGCCCTCAACGCCCGCGGCACGCTCGGTGTGATCCTCGCCGGAGTCACCCATCAGGCCGGACTCATCAACGGTGAGTTCTTCGCCGTTCTCGTCCTCGTATCGGTCGTCACCAGCCAGGCGGCCGGATTCTGGCTGGCCCGCCGGGCGCCCGCCTTGCGTGACCCGATGCCTCGGGGCGTCCACCAGGTCGCGCCGGATTCCTCACCCGCGGAGATCCCATGAACGCAGTCCCGCCCACGCGCAAGAGCCGCCTGCTGTACGCCGGCCCCGACCGCGCCCCGGCGCGCGCGCAGATGCGTGCCGTCGGGTTCACCGAAGAGGACCTGGACCGTCCGATCATCGCGGTGGCCCACTCCTGGACGGAGACCATGCCCTGCAACCACACGCACCGGATGCTCGCGGAGGAGGTGAAGAAGGGGGTGCGGGCCGCGGGCGGCACCCCGATGGAGATCAACACCGTCGCCGTCTCCGACGTGGTCACGATGGGCACGGAGGGCATGCGGACCTCGCTGGTGAGCCGGGACCTGATCGCCGACTCCCTGGAACTCGTCGCCCGTGGCCACATGTTCGACGCCATGGTCACCATCGTCGGCTGCGACAAGACCATCCCGGCGGCGGCCATGGCCCACGCCCGGCTCGACATCCCGGGTCTGATCCTCTATTCCGGGGCGATGGCTCCCGGGCGGTTCAACGGCGAGGACGTCACCCTGGCCGAGGTCTTCGAGGCGGTGGGCGCGCATGCGGCGGGCCGGATTAGCGACACGGACCTGACCCGTCTGGAGCGGCGGGCGTGTCCCGGCGCCGGTGCCTGCGGGGGGCAGTACACGGCCAACACCATGGCCATGGCGATGGAGTTCCTCGGACTGTCTCCGCTGGGCTCGGCCGGGCCGCCCGCCGCGGACACCCGGAGGCGGGAGTGGGCGGTACGGGCCGGCCGGCTCGCCGTCGAGGCGTGGGCGTCCGGGCGGACGCCCAGCACCCTGCTCAGCCATGCCGCGTTCCGTAACGCCATCGTGGCGGGGGCCGCGACCGCGGGCTCCACGAATCTCGTGCTGCATCTGCTGGCGATCGCGCGTGAGGCTCAAGTCCCCCTGGACCTGACCGACTTCGACACCTACAGCGCGCGTACGCCGGTGATCACCGACCTGAAGCCGTTCGGCCGCCGCACGGCCGTCGACCTGGACCGGGCGGGCGGCACGGCGCTCGTCGCCCGGCGCCTCGTCGAAGCGGGCCTCGTCGACGGGAGCACGCCGACGGTCACCGGGCGCACCCTCGGCGAGGAGGCCGAGGGGGCCGAGGAGGATCCCGGTCAGAACGTCGTCGCGGAGGTGGCGCGTCCGCTGAGCCCGAACGGGGCTCTGCTGGTGCTGCGCGGCTCCCTGGCCCCGGAGGGCGCGGTGGTCAAGGCGACGTCGCACGTCCGTCCGGTGCACACCGGCCCGGCCCGGGTGTTCGACTGCGAGGAGGACGCCATGGCCGCCCTGCAGTCGGGCGCCATATGCCCGGGCGATGTGGTGGTGATCCGGTACGAGGGACCGCGCGGCGGCCCGGGCATGCGGGAGATGCTCGGGGTGACCGCGGCGATCGTGGGGCGCGGGCTCGGGGAGTCGGTGGCGCTGGTGACGGACGGGCGGTTCTCCGGGGCCACCCGGGGGCTGATGGTGGGGCACCTCGCGCCGGAGGCCGCCGTCGGAGGACCGATCGCCCATGTCCGGGACGGGGATGTCATCGCCCTTGACCTGCCCGGACGTGCCATCAGACTCGACGTCACGGAGGAGGAGTTGGCCGCGCGGGCGGCCGACTGGCGGGCACCGGAGCCCCGTTACCGGCACGGCGTGATGGCGAAGTATCGCTCGCTGGTGGGATCGGCGGCTCATGGCGCGGTGACAGCGGTCCATGTCGTGGACCACGAGAACAGCGAGGCCCGCGAAGAGGGCGGGGACCGTGAGGACACCAGGGCCCGTGAAGGCATCACGGCTCGCGAGAACGGCACGGACCGTGCGGACGACAAGGAGGGCACGCATGCGTACTGACGGCAGCGCGGCCCACGGATCACTGGCCGGGAAGTCCTGCGTGATCACGGGCGCGGCACACGGCATCGGAGAGGCGACGGCGGAGCTGTTCGCCCGTGACGGCGCCCGGATCGTGCTCACCGACCGGGACGCCGTGGCGCTCGACAAGGTGGTCGCCCGACTGGCCGGCGAGGGCTTCGAGGTGGCGGCCGTCACGGGCGACGTGTCGGTCCCCGAGGACGCCGGTGCCATGATCGCGGCGGCGGTCGACCGGTACGGACGGCTCGATGTCCTGGTGGCCAACGCGGGGATCATCCCGTTGCTCGACATCACCGAGGCCAGTGCGGACGACTGGGACGAGGTGATGGCGATTGACGGCAAGGGCATGTTTCTGACCTGCAAGTACGCGATCGAGGCGATGGCGTCGAACGGCGGTGGCGCCATCGTGTGCCTGTCCTCCATCTCGGGCCTGGCCGGACAGCGGGGCCAGAGCACGTACGGCCCCGCCAAGTTCGTGGCGACCGGGCTGACCATGCATCTGGCCGTCGAGTGGGCGGCGCACGGGATCCGGGTCAACGCGGTGGCGCCGGGCACCGTGCGCACCGAGCGGGTGCGCAGGCTGCCCGAGGAGCCCGGGGGTACCGAGTACCTGGCGGCGATCGAGAGGATGCACCCCATGGGCCGGATCGGCGAACCGGCCGAGGTGGCCGCCGCGATCCGCTTCCTGGCCGGTGACGGGGCGTCGTTCATCACCGGGGCCGTCCTGCCGGTGGACGGCGGCTATCTGGCACAGTAGGTCCGCTGATCCCCGGACAGCTCCGCCCTGTCACCGCACTGCGGAGGTGGCAGGGCGGAGCCGTCGTGTCATACGACGACGGCGTACAGGTCGGCATCGGCGAGGGACCGGCCCAGGCGCTCGCGTCCGCCGAGGAAGGCCAGTTCGAGCAGTACGGCCAGGCCGGCCACCGTCGCCCCGGTGGACCTGACCAGCCGCAGGACGGCCTCGGCTGTGCCTCCGGTGGCTAGGACGTCGTCCACGACCAGAACCCGGTCATGGGCCTGGAGGGCATCGGTCTGGAGCTCGACGACGGCGCTGCCGTACTCCAGGTCGTAGGCCCGCGACAGGATGGGCCCCGGCAGCTTGCCGGCCTTGCGGGCGGGGACGAAGCCGACGCCGGCCCGCGCCGCGGCGGCAGCGCCGAGGATGAACCCCCGCGCCTCCATGCCGACGATGGTGGTCGCCCCCAGCCGGAGGCACTCGTCGGCGAGCAGGTCGGCGAGGGCGCGGAAGGCGAGGGGGTCGGCGAGCAGAGGGGTGATGTCCTTGAACACCACCCCGGGGCGCGGATGGTCGGGCACGTCGCGGATCCGCTCCCGCAGCAGGGCGAGGGCGGCGTCCCGGTCAGGAGGACTCGTCGTGGTCATCGCAGGCTCCCGAAGCGAAGGGAAAGGGAAGAGGAGAGAACGGCAGAGAAGGGCAGAGACGGTAAAGGCGGGAAAGGGGAACGCCTCTGACACCGGACGCGGTGGTGTCAGAGGCGGTGCGTCGAGGTGACGCGGTCGGCGCGGGAACGTCAGGCTTCCACGACCCGCACGGAGAACCGACTGCCGGGAGAGACCTGCCACTTGGCGAGGAAGCTGTCCTGGTTCCGGCCGAAGGCCAGCGTGCCCCGGCTGTTGACGTAGGCCAGCGGCTCGCCGACGGCGACCTCACCGAAGGTCAGGTAGAAGGGCAGGTCGACCTCGGCGTCATCGAGCTTGACGCGCAGGGTGCGGCCGACGAGCTCGTCCACGGGCGCGATCTGGTTCACGTTGACGTTGGTCCAGACGTTGCCGAAGGCCTTGTCGATGCGGGTGATCTCGCCCTCGGCGCCACCGCCGGGCAGCGAGACCGCCTTCTCATAGGGCAGGAGCACGATGCCGTCCAGCGGCAGCTGCGGACCCACCGACTCCGGCGCGGTGCCCGCGGCCAGGTGGGCCGCCGCCGCGGCGACGACGTCCTTGCCGTACCAGGTGGGGGTCACCGGCTGCTTCATGACGTACGGGGACGTCACCTCCCACGCCTCGACGGCGGGGACGTTGGCCAGGGCGTACGTGAGCAGCCCGTTGTTGGGGGCGACGAGCAGCTGCCCCTTCTGGTTGCGCACCACGATGGTGCGCGTGCTTGTGCCGGTCTCGGGATAGACGTACGCCGTGATGACCGTCCACGCCGGGTACGACTCGGGCACGTCGGCGAGGTAGAGGGCGCCCTCGCGGACGTCGAACGGCGTGACCTGGTGCGTGATGTCGGTGATCGTCGCCTCGGGGGCGATGGAGTGGATCAGGCCCTTGCAGAGCGAGTGGGCCTCGTCGTGCGAGCCGATGTCGGAGAGGAATGCGATGAGCGGCCTGGGCATGACACGTCCTCCGGATCGTGGGGTGGGCTCACGTCGTGGGCCCATTCCGTTTACTGGTGACGAGTCTTCATGAATGCGCGGGGCATCTCGTCGGCTGAACAGATCCACCGGATATGCCATGCGCGCGAAGAATTCGCCGTTCGGTACTTGACAGCAATTACCGTTCAGGGCAGGGGGAAAGAATCCGGATCGAGGGAACGCGAGTGGCCCCGGACCTCTGCGGTCCGGGGCTGTTCACGAAAGTGATGTTCCCGAAAGAGGACGTTCAGGAAAGGCGACGTTCAGGGAAGGGGCTGTTATCGGTCGGCGGCCTCGCGGAGTGCGTCGGCGCGGTCCGTGCGTTCCCAGGTGAATTCCGGGAGTTCACGGCCGAAGTGGCCGTAGGCGGCGGTCCGGGCGTAGATGGGGCGGAGCAGGTCGAGGTCGCGAATGATCGCGGCCGGGCGGAGTTCGAAGACGTCGGTGACGGCCCGGGAGATCCGTTCGTCGTCGACCGTGTGGGTGCCGAAGGTCTCGACGAACAGGCCGACCGGCTCGGCCTTGCCGATCGCGTACGCGACCTGGACCTCGCAGCGGGAGGCGAGGCCCGCGGCGATGACGTTCTTGGCGACCCAGCGCATCGCGTACGCCGCCGAACGGTCCACCTTCGACGGGTCCTTGCCCGAGAAGGCCCCGCCGCCGTGCCGGGCGTAACCGCCGTACGTGTCGATGATGATCTTCCGGCCGGTCAGGCCCGCGTCGCCCATCGGGCCGCCGATCTCGAAACGCCCGGTCGGGTTGACCAGAAGCCGGTAGTCCTCGGTCTCCAACTTGCTGCCGTCAACGGAGAGTTGGGCGAGGACGTGCTCGACCACGTGGGTGCGGATGTCGGGTGCGAGGAGGGTGTCGAGGTCGACGTCGGCCGCGTGCTGCGAGGAGACGACGACCGTGTCCAGACGTACGGGCTTGTCGCCGTCGTATTCGATGGTGACCTGTGTTTTGCCGTCCGGGCGCAGGTAGGGGATCGTCCCGTTCGTGCGGACCTCGGACAGGCGGTGCGAGAGGCGGTGCGCGAGCTGGATGGGCAGCGGCATCAGCTCGGGGGTCTCCTCGCACGCGTACCCGAACATCAGGCCCTGGTCGCCGGCGCCGCCGGTGTCGACGCCCTGGGCGATGTCGGGTGACTGCGCGCCGATCGACACCGAGACACCGCAGGTCGCGCCGTCGAAGCCCTTCTTCGAAGAGTCGTAACCGATTCGCAGGATCCTGTCGCGCACGAGCTGGGCGATCGGCGCGTACGCCTTGGTGGTGACCTCGCCGGCCACGTGCACCAGGCCGGTGGTGATCAGTGTCTCGACGGCGACGCGAGACGTGGGGTCCTCGTGCAGCAGTGCGTCGAGAACGGTGTCGCTGATCTGGTCGGCGATCTTGTCGGGGTGACCCTCGGTGACGGACTCCGAGGTGAACAGGCGACGGGTCATGGCGTTCTCCTGCCGGGGGAGCTGGACAGTGCGGACAGGACGGCGCGGGTCGCCGCCTCGGTGTCGTCGGTTCCGCCGAGGTCGCGCGTGCGCAGCCCGGCGTCGATCGCGCGCTCGACGGCGTCCTCGACGGCGTCGGCCTCCTTCTCCAGGCCGAGCCCGTGGCGCAGCAGCAGCGCGGCGGAGAGGATCATGCCGAGCGGGCTGGCGATCCCCTTGCCCGCGATGTCCGGGGCGGAACCGTGCACCGGCTCGAACAGCGAGCCCTGGGCGGGCCGGCCAGGCTGCGGCAGAGCGGGCAGCGAGGCGCTGCTGAGCAGACCAAGGGAGCCGGCGAGTGCCGCCGCCTCGTCGCTGAGGATGTCACCGAACATGTTCTCCGTCAGCAGGACGTCGAACCGGGCGGGTGTAGTCACCAGGCGCATCGCGGCCGTGTCCACGAGGACGTGCTCCACGTCGACGTCGGGGTAGTCGTGCGCGGCGATCCGGGTCACCACCTCGCGCCAGAGGCGGGACGTCTCCAGCGCGTTGGCCTTGTCCACCGAGGCCAGCCGGGGCGGACGCCCCCGGGCCTGGGCCCGGCGCAGCGCCAGCTCGAACGCGACACGGGCCACACGCTCGATCTCCACCACGGTGTACTGGCAGGTGTCGTGGGCGCGTTGGCCGCCTCCGGCGCCGCTTCTCCCCCGGTCGCCGAAGTAGAGCCCGCCGGTCAGTTCACGGACGACCAGCAGGTCCACGCCCTCGACGTGCTCGCTCTTCAGCGGGCTCGCCGCGCGCAGCGCCGGCAACGGGCGGACAGGGCGGAGGTTCGCGAACAGGCCGAGTCTGGCCCGCAGTTCGAGCAGCCCCTGCTCGGCGCGGGGCGCCGCGGGATCGGTGGGCTGTACGCCGGTGCCGACCGCGCCCAGCAGGACGGCGTCGGACTGGCGGCAGCCGTTGAGGGTGTCCTCTGGCAGCGGCAGGCCGTACGTGTCCAGCGCGACGGCGCCGATCGCGTACTCGTGGAACTCGAAGTCGCCGACCTCGGCGAGGACGTGCCGGGCGGCCGGCATGATCTCCGGGCCGATTCCGTCGCCCGGCAGCACTGCGATCCGGTAGGTCATACCGCGGTGCCGATCGCCGGAGGGAGGTCGGCCGGAGGGAGGTCCGCCGGGGCGGCCAGGGAGCCCAGCACCGCGGTGGCCGCGGCGACGGCGGGCGACACCAGGTGGGTGCGCGCGCCGTCGCCCTGGCGGCCCTCGAAGTTGCGGTTGGACGTCGAGGCACTGCGCCCGCCCGGGGCCAGCCGGTCCGGGTTGACTCCGATGCACATGGAACAGCCCGCCGAGCGCCACTCGGCGCCGGCCGCGATAAAAACGGCGTCTAGCCCCTCCCGCTGCGCCTGCTCCCGTACCGCGGTCGAGCCCGGCACCACGAGCATGCGCAGCCCCGGTTTGACCCGGCGGCCGCGCAGCACGGACGCGGCGGCCCGCAGGTCCTCGATCCGGCCGTTGGTGCAGGAGCCCACAAAGACGGTGTCGACGGTGACCTCCCGCATCGGCGTGCCCGCGTCGAGGCCCATGTAGGTGAGCGCGGACGCAGCGGCGGCGCGCGACGCCGGGTCCGTGAAGGACTCCGGGTCGGGCACGGACGAGGCCAGGGGAGCCGCCTGGCCCGGGTTGGTGCCCCAGGTGACGTACGGACTGAGTGTGGATCCGTCGATGACGACCTCGGCGTCGAACTCGGCGTCGTCGTCACTGCGCAGCCCGGACCAGTCGGCCATCGCCGCGTCCCAGTTGGTGCCGGCGGGAGCGAAGCGCCGTCCCCGCAGGTAGGCGAACGTCGTCCGGTCGGGCGCGACGAGGCCCGCTCGGGCGCCGGCCTCGATCGACATGTTGCACAGTGTCATCCGGGCCTCCATGGACAGGGCCCGCACCGCCTCGCCCCGGTACTCGATGACATAGCCCTGGCCGCCGCCCGTGCCGATCCGCGCGATGACCGCGAGGATCAGGTCCTTCGCGGTGACGTCCGGGGGCAGCGTGCCGTTCACGGTGACCGCCATGGTGCGCGGCCGGCCGACCGGCAGGGTCTGTGTCGCCAGGACGTGTTCGACCTCGCTGGTGCCGATGCCGAAAGCGAGCGCTCCGAACGCGCCGTGCGTGCTGGTGTGGCTGTCGCCGCAGACGATGGTCATCCCCGGCTGGCTCAGCCCGAGTTCGGGTCCGATGACATGGACGATGCCCTGTTCGGCATCGCCGAGTTTGAACAGCGGCACTCCGAACTCTGCGCAGTTGACGCGCAGTTGCTCGACCTGGGCGCGGGAGACTGGTTCGGTGATGGAGAGCAGCCCGGTTCCTGCGGCGTCCGTCGGTACGTTGTGGTCCTCGGTCGCGAGGGTCAGGTCGGGGCGACGCGGGTGCCGTCCCGCCGCCCGCAGCCCCTCGAAGGCCTGCGGGCTGGTCATCTCGTGCATCAGGTGCAGATCGATGAAGAGGAGATCGGGGCCGCCGTACGTGGTGTCCACCACGTGGCGGTGCCAGATCTTCTCCGCGAGTGTCCGTGCCAAGACGCTCTCCTCCCCCCTCAGCGCTTGCTCAACCGGAGGCTGCGCCAGCTGGCGTCCGCGTTCCAGCCGCCGTCCACGCTCAGCGCGACCCCGTTGACGTAGCCGCTCCTGCGCTCGTCCGCGAGGAACACGACCGCCTGGGCGACGTCGTCGGGCTCGGCGAACCGCCCCATGGGCGAGCGCTCGGTGATGTCCTCGGCCGTGTAGAAGCCCCTGGCCTGATTGGTCGCGTTCATGTCGGTGTTGACATAGCCGGGGCACACGGCGTTGACCCGTACGCCCCGGGCGCCCCACTCCACCGCCAGGCTGCGGGTCAGGCCGACGACGCCGTGCTTACTGACGGCGTACGACGCGCGGTCGGGAGCGCCCTGCAGCCCCAACAGGGAGGAGATGTTGACGATGCCGCCGCGGCGCCATGCCAGCATCCGGCGTCCGAACTCGCGGCTGCACAGGAACGTCCCGGTGAGGTTGACCCCGAGGACCCGGTTCCAGTCGGCGCCCGTCAGCTCCTCCGTCGGGGTGATCAGATTGACCCCGGCGTTGTTCACCAGGACGTCCACCCGCCCGAACGAGCCGTACACCTGCTCCGCCAGGCCGATGACGTCCTGTTCCCGGGACACGTCGCCGACCAGCGAGAGGACCTGGCGGCCGGCCGCCTTGACGGCCTTCTCCGTCTCGTCGGCCGCGGCCACGTCGATCAGGGCCAGGTCGTACCCCTCGGCCGCGAGGGTCTCCGCGATGCGCCGGCCTATACCGCGCCGCGCTCCGGTGACCACGGCGACCGGGCCCTGCGCCACTCCTGTGCTCTGAGTTTCATCCATGCCGGGGACGGTACGGTCCGGGCGCCGTGCCCCACATGTGGAGACAGGGAGGCAACCAGGCTACGGACCGGACAGCCGCGTACGGCGGAGCGGCGCCGGCGGCTACCACTTTCGTCGCAGGGCGTGGGCCCCCCGTCGGATGCCCGGCCTGGTCAACTCGCCGTACTCCTAGGGGTACCGACGCGAACGCAACTCGCGGCCACCACTCACGCAGCGAAGGGTTGTCGATGTCCTCTCGGGAAAGTCAGCGGGAAGACGGTTCCGTCCAGGCGGAACTCGGAGTCATCGGGGGAAGCGGACTGTACGACCTGGACGGCCTGGAGGACGTGCGTGAGTCACGGGTGGCCACCCCCTACGGCGAGCCGAGCAGCGTGGTGGTCAGCGGCACCCTCGGCGGCCGGACCGTTGCTTTCGTGGCCCGGCACGGCCAGTGGCACCGGCTGCTGCCCGGCGAGGTGCCCTACCGGGCCAACATCTACGCGCTGAAGTCTCTGGGGGTACGGCGGATCCTCAGCGTCACCGCGGTCGGCAGCCTCCGTGAGGACCACGCTCCGGGCGACATCGTGGTCCCCGACCAGATCGTCGACCGGACCCGGGGGGTGCGCCCCGCCACCTTCCTGGGCGACGGCCTGGTCGGGCACGTGCCGTTCGCCGACCCGTACTGCCCCGCACTGCGTCCTCTCGTGGCCGCGGCCGTGCACGGTTCGTCGACTGCGGTCGTGCACGAGAAGGGGACCTACTGCTGTGTGGAGGGGCCTCGGTTCTCCTCTCGTGCGGAGTCGCACCTCTACCGGTCCTGGGGCATGGACATCATCGGCATGACCGCCCTGCCGGAGGCGTCCTTGGCCCGTGAGGCGCAGCTGTGCTACGCGGGCCTGGCGCTGGTGACGGACTACGACTGCTGGCGCGAGAACAGCGACGAGTCGGTCACCGCGGAAGCGGTGGGCGAGGTCATGCGGCGTAATTCCGCCACGGCCCAGGCCGCCGTGGCAGAACTGGTCAAGCGGCTACCCGAGGCGGACGGCTGCGCCTGCGCGAGCGCGCTGGAGACGTCGGTACTCACCGAGGGCGGTGTCGCCGCGCTCGCCGCCGACGCCAAGACGGCGTGGCTGGTGACGGCGGCGGGCGATGAGTGAGCGCGCGGGCCGTGGCGGCGAGCCGGTGGCCGTCGCCGTGGGCTCCGGTCGCCCGCCAGCCGTCGGAGCGGGCCCCGGGCTCACCGGGGCCGGTCTGTTCACCCTGCTCCTCGGAGCGTCGCTGCCCCTGCTCGACTACTACATCGTCAACGTGGCGCTGCCGTCGATGCAGCGGGACCTGCACACGACCGAGACCATGCTCGAACTGGTCGTGGCCGGGTACGGCGTGGCACACGCGGTGCTGCTGGTGCTGTGCGGTCGCCTCGGTGACCGCTTCGGCCGCCGGCGGCTCTTCCTGTGGGGGATGGCGGCCTTCGGCCTGTCCTCGCTGGTGTGTGGTCTGTCCACCGACGCGTGGACCCTGGTGATCGCCCGGGTGGCTCAGGGCTCTGCGGCGTCGCTGCTGCTGCCGCAGGTGCTGGCCACCATCCAGGCGACCACCGAGGGAGCTCGGCGCGGTCGGGCCATCGGTCTGTATGGCGCCACCACCGGGCTCGCCATGGTGGCGGGGCAGATCCTCGGCGGCGTGCTGGTCGCCGCGGACATCGGCGGCACGGGATGGCGTGCGGTCTTCCTGGTCAACGTGCCCGTGGTGCTCCTCGGCATGTCGATGGCGCTGCGGTCCGTGCCCGAGACCCGCTCCGACCGCCCGCACCCCGTGGACATGCCGGGCACACTGCTGCTCGCGCTCGCCCTGACGTGCCTGCTGCTGCCGTTGACGGAGGGGCGGGCGGCGGGCTGGCCCTGGTGGGCCTGGACGCTGCTCGTGCTCACCGTGCCGGCCGCGTCGGCGTTCGTCGCGGTCGAACAGCGCGCGGACCGGGCCGGCCGGGTTCCCCTGCTACCGCCGTCCCTGGTGAGCGTGCGCAGCATGCGACGCGGACTGGCGATGGTGCCCACGTTCTCCATCGGGTTCGGCGGGTTCATGTTCTGTGTCGCCGTCGCGCTCCAGACGGGGCTGCGCTTCGGCCCGGTGACCGCGGGGGTCGCGCTGGCGCCGATGGCGCTCGCCTTCTTCGCGGCCTCGCTCGTCGGCCCCTCGCTGGTCGCCCGGTACGGAGGCCGGGTCGCCGCGGGCGGTGCCGCGGTCCAGATCCTCGGACTCGCACTGATCGCCGTGGTGATCCGGGGCGGCTGGCCCGACCTCGGCGTCCTGGAGCTGGCGCCTGGGATGGCGATCGCCGGATTCGGCCAGGGCCTGGTGATGCCGGTGGTCTTCCGCGTCGTGCTGTCCGACGTGCCGAACGCCATGGCCGGGGTGGGGAGCGGCGTGATGATCACCGCTCAGCAGTCGATGCTCGCCCTCGGCGCGGCGACACTCGGCTCGTTGTTCCTGGGGCTGGCGCCCGGGGCGGGGATGCGTGACGCGCTGCTGACGGCGCTGAGCGTGCAGATCGTGATGGCCGTAGGAACGTTGCTCCTCGGGTTGCGTCTACCACGGAGGTTGTCATGACCGAACACGACGGCACCGGCCCCGTCTACGCCCTGAACCTCTTCGACCTGGCCGACCGGGACGAGTATCTGGCGTACGCCCGGCGGTCGACCGCGGAGGTCGCCCGGCACGGCGGCCGGGTCGTGGCGCTGGGACGGCTGCGCGAGGTGGTGTTGGGGGACATCGCGCCGCGGCAGGTGCTGATCCTCGTCGAGTGGGAGTCGGAGACCGCCTTCCGGGGCTATCTCAACGACCCCACCCTGGTGGATCTGCATCCGCACCGGGTCCAGGGCTCGGCCGCGTATGTCTGGCACCTCTTCGACCGCCTGGAAGACCTCAGGCCTCTACTGAAATCTGTCGCCTCGTGAATCTCGACGAAAGCATCGCCAAGAACGCCGAAACCCTCGCCGTGGAGGTGCGTGACCTCCTGGGAGCGCTGCGCCAGGAGGACGACCTCGGCCTCGTCGTCGACCAGGCCGGGTTCCAGCGCTGGCGGCATCACTGGTGCGGGCCTTCGGCGATCTCGCCGCCTCCTGCGAACTCCTGGCCGGGGCCGAACCGCACAGCATTCACCGGGGTCCGCTCGACCGGTCCACGGAAGCGCTGCGGTCACTGGCACAGAGCTGGAGGAGGATCCGGCTCAACGCCGGGTGCCATGGCGTCATGTAGGGCCCGTGGCCGCACCGCCCGGCTGGTCGCGCTCGGCTTGCAACATGATCGTGCTCAGCCTGACCCTCGTCGATATCGAGAGTTTCCTGAAGACGTTGCGCAGGTGGAAGCTCACCGTGTGCGGCGAGAGCCCGAGTTGCTGCGCGGTCTCCTGATTGGTCATGCCCCGCCCCACGAGCCGGGCGATCTCAAGCTCCCGACGGGTGAGCCGGGTGACGAGAACCGATGCATCCGGTGCTCTCGCCACGGCGTCGGTGCCCGTCTGCTCCAGGACGGCGGGTCGCCGCACGCCCGGCACGACCGGGATGCTCTGCAGGCCCGGGACGCTCTGCCCACCTGGCACACCCGGCCCGCTCTGCCCGCTTTGCGCGCCGAGGAAGGATCCCGGTGCCGTCGCGGGGTGGG
This sequence comes from Streptomyces sp. NPDC015032, assembly GCF_043080425.1. NCBI lineage: Bacteria > Bacillati > Actinomycetota > Actinomycetes > Kitasatosporales > Streptomycetaceae > Streptomyces > Streptomyces sp. NPDC015032. The sequence goes on from NZ_JBIBVN010000059.1 coordinate 21,758, forward strand.
TGAGCGGCAGCACCGTCGGCAGTTCCAGCAAGTCGCCCGCCATCGCCGCGCGCGCCGTATCCGCCGCCGTCTCCAGTACGGCCACACCCCGATTGATCTCGACCAGACGCCCGATCTCCTCCAGCAGCCGTTCGCCCAGTTCGATGTCACCCGCCTGGGCAGCGACGGCGACCAGCCACGCGGGGCGGGCGGGGTCTTCGGCGAAGAATCCCGAACCAGTGCCCAGCAGGGCCCACCGTGCCCGTACCTGCTCGGCCGCGGCGCGCGGTCCCTCCTGGGCGTAGGCCAGGGCTACCTCCCCGCACTCGGCACGCGCGACGGAGTCCGGCATGCCGTACAGCTCGGACCTGACACGAGACACCTCGAGGTATTCCGCGGTCTTCGCCCAGTCCGCACGGCCCAGGCTCACCATGGCCAGGACCGACAGCGCCATCTTGACCCCGAAGGTCGAGGTGTACCGCCGACTGAGCCTGATGGTGAGCTGGGCGGACCGCTCGGCCTCGTCCAGCCGCCCCTCCTGCCAGTGCCGCACCGCTTCGAGAGCTTCGGGCATCGGCCCGAACACGAAGAGGCCCGCACTGCCGGCGAGTTCCCGTATGTCCTGGATGATCCGGTCCGCCTGATATGGGACATGAATGTCGATGAGCCGCTTCGCGAGCAGGAAATTCGCGTAGAACTTCCAGATAGGAGCGGCATTGCGGGCCTGCTCGACCGCGACCTGATTCAGCCAGAGCCCTTGAATGAGGTCCCCCGTGTACCAGCACTTGTTCGCCTTCAGGCAGAGCACCATGACGTCCAGAGCCGTGGAACCGGCCTGGTACGACTTCCCGGCCTCGGCAATCAGAGATTCCGCACCCTCCCCCGTCATCGCCACAACCAGGAGCCGGAGGGCGACCACGTCGAGGTATTCGCCGGCCGACGGATCCATGCTCCGCAGCATGGCATCGATCGAGCGCAGTGCGTGGCGACTGCGCCCGCGGATGAAACTGATCCGGGCCTTGTCGAGTTCCGCGAGGGGTTCGGCTTCCGTTTCCGACAGGTTTCGGGAATTAATTAGATAAAGTACGTCACTCAGTGAGGAGATATCGAAGGGCAGAGAATTCGAAAAATTCTCGAAATCCCCCTCCCCTTTGCCAGCCATGCCCGCGCCCCCCTCACGTCAGTGCTCCATCCACATTATTTCCGACCCACTGTCGGCACCAGGCACTTGCAGCCGGGGGCTACAGGTTCAGGCCATCGGGTAAGGAGACCGAAAAAATAGGAGATGCCCCCCTTTATCGTTCGGGATTTCGAAAAGGAAGAGGAGGAAGGGAAAAGAAGAGGAAGGGCCAGCGGAAGAGAAGGCCCGTCGCGGCCGGCCGACAAGATCAGCGTTGGCTGAAAATCACACCGACATGTCCAGGGCCTTCTGTGCGACCGCGTACGCCGCTTCCAGCCCGAGTTCGCGGGGGCCCGGCAAACCGGCCATCACCTCGCACTCGTTGGCCTGACCTCGCCGCTCGGCAACGCCTTGAGGGCCGCAGCACCTTTCCGGAGACCGAAGGTGTCCCGGGATCGGACGCTGCCGTGCTCGCCGCACGCACACCTGTCCACCCGTTGTCCACCGGGAGCGATCACGGCGACCCCAGCGGGGCGCAACGCCTCTATGATTCGTTACCCAAAAGGACCCCTCGACACATGGGGTCAAAACGGGGCATTCAGAAGCCACTTCATCGATGTGACCCACGACACCCGACAGTCGCCCGATACACAGCCGAAAGCCTTCGAACGCTCTCGACGCACTCCGGGCGCCCGAGGGTCGCGGAGCGACAGAACGGGCCTACTGTCGTCCGCCACGGCCCTCACTGCCCCGATAGAGCCGCTCACGGCGTCGCGGACGAAACGGTGAGCGGAGACACCGTGGCCAACGCATCGGCGTGGTGTGCTGGATCGGCGGCCGCGCCCAACTCGGATAGGCGCGGCCTCCGCTGCGTGCGAGTCAGGCGGTGGGCTGCTCACCCAATCGGTCCTTGAGGGTGAGCCGGTCCATGAGCTCGACCAGCTCGTCTCGCTCTGCCTCGGGCATGAGGGCAATCACCTCACCCATGACGGCGCCGTCCGGCAGCAGTGCGAAGTAGGGAGCGCAGAGCGCTTCGACACGGTCAAGGTCGATCTTCTCCTGGTCCATGAATGCCTGGTGCGCTTTCGAGAGGCGCTGGACAGCTTGGAGCTCGGGTCGGGTGCAGCTCCCGAGAACCTCCCGCTCATGGTCTGACATGGGTCGTCCGTCCTTGTGCACCCAGTCGGTGGGGATGGTGGTTGTGTCGTGGATGAGGTCGGACAGCAGGGCGTGGACGAAGGTCACGACTTCGGGTCGGATGGCGTCGGTCACGGTGGTTCTCCTTCGGATTGTCCGGCCGCCGGTTGCGGCTGGAAGTCTGTGGTCGGTGTCGTCGCCTGGCCGCCGTGGTGGGCGACGGCCTGGCTGGCGGGTGGTCGGTCAGTCGCGCGGCAGGATCGCGTGATACGGGAATGTCCCGGAGTGGTCGTGGCTGTCCGGCTGGCACGGGTACGGGCACAGCCAGGCCACGTTGAAGAACGGGCCGGGGCAGCAGGGTGCGTCGCCCATGTGGTCCTCGTCGGCGGGCGTGCAGTGACATTCGGTGCAGAAGTCGAGGTCGGGGCCGAGGATGACGGCCTCGGCGGGCATGCTGGTGTCGTCGAAGTCGGCCCAGTTAGGGGCGTCGACGATGACGAGGTCGCCGGGCTTGTACTCACGGAGCTGCATCGGGTTCCTCCAGGGATGTTGGTTGTCCTGGCCGCCGTGGTGGGCGGCAGCCGGGCGACGGCGCTATCGGTGGGTGGCGGGGCGTACGCGGGAGCGCTGCAGTTCGGCCTCCATCGCTTCGAGGTCGGCGCAGGCCGCAGTGAGGACGTCCTTGGCGAGCCAGCCGAACGCCACGGTCGGCTGGTCGGTGCGGCCGGCGTCGACCCATGCGGTGATCCGGTGCCGCTGGGCCGTCTCCTGAAGCCAGCCGTTCCTGAATCCGCTCTCGTGCCATTCCCTCTTGGGTAGGCCGAGGGCGATGCACAGGGCGGATGCGGCGCGAAGCCACTCGTTCCGGCCTCGTGGGCCGAAAGCCCAGCAGCGGGCGCAGAGGTGCCCGGCTGACTGGTGGACATCGGCACTCATGGGCCCCCGGCTGGTGCCGCAGAACCAACAGGCAGGCGGGGCAGGGTCGGGGAGGGAGCGAAGTACGGCGTTGCGCTGTCCTCGGTAGAGCATGGGTGTCTCCATTCGGCAGTGGCCGGGGGCCGGCCGGGGGCGAGATCGCCTGCTAGCTGGTTGCGCCGTGATCCGGGTTCGAGCTGGGTACTGCCCGGATCGGCGTTTCAGCTGGTCAGGAGTGGTTTTCCGGCTCACTGATCCGGGTGATCCGGGCTGGTTCTCTATTGCGGCCGTTACTCATACCTGCGTGTGTGTACATGTGTGTGAGTTCTCTGGAACTACCTGGATCACCCGGATCAGGACGGTTCATTGCCGGTGCGACCTGCATGTTTGGTGATCCGGGTGTCCGATTTGCCACCCGGATCACACCTGGATCAGGGGCGGCTCAACCTGGATCAGTCCGTGTCGGACGGAGGGATACCGATCCAGTAGCCGGTCCCTGGCTCCCGCTCGACCACCAGCCGGACACCCGTGAACGTCGGCACCTGTCGGCCGCCGATGCGCGGCTTGCTCGACTTGACGTTCTTGCCCGCCGCGAACAGGTTCTTGGCGAGCCCTGCCAGCGTGCCCGGGCGGTCCCGCCCCGCCTGCTCGCACCAACCACGCCACGCGTCGTACAAGGCTTCTTTGGTGGTGGACGCATCCGGGTCCAGCTCGCACCACTCGGACAGGAACGCACCGACCGGCGAGGACTGCGCCCGGTATAGCTCCATCGCCTCCTGGGCCGATGCAGGCTCGGTGAACCGACCGCCGTTCTTCATCAGGCGGTCAAGGCCTTCGAGACCCCACAGAAGGATTCCTGGCAGCTCGGGCAGGATCCGCCCCTCAAGGGTGCGGTCCTCCTTGCCGACGAATGAGATCTTCGTCGTGATCGGCAGGATGCGGGCCGCGAGCGCGCCTGACTCGTCGGCGAACGACGGCACATCGTTGGACATGATCATCAACCGGACGGGCAGCTTCCCCTCCCACGGCTTGCGATGCTTGATGTCCGCCTGCAGGGTGTCCTCGCCCGCGATCATAAGGATCTTCTCAAGTACCTGATCTTTGACCGCGTTTGGGATGCGGGCGTCACCGACAACCGCAAGGGACTTCCCGATCAGGTTCTCAAGGCCAAAGTTCTGCGCGAACGACCCCATGGTTGGGCCACTCACGTTCGCGGTCCCGATCAGGGCGCTCAGGATGCGCGCGATCAATCCCTTGCCGGAACGCGGCGGCCCGAGCATCAGGAGAAGCTTCTGCAGGTTCGTCCGTCCGGACAGGACGTACCCGAACCACTCCTGCAGCAGGGCGATGGAATCCGGGTCGTCAGGCCACACGGAGTCCAGGAACTTCAGCCACGTCTTCGGCTCATCAGCGTGCGCGCTGTAGTCGTACGGAACGGAGGACAGGTTGAACAGCGCTGGCGTGTTCGGGATCTCCTCGCGAGTAGTGACGTCCAGGAGCGTATTGGTGAACGCGATCAGGTCACGCGGCTGCACGTCGCCGCGGTGCTAGTACACCCAGTCAGGTGCTTCGATGCTGTCTGGGGTGGCCGTGATCACCTCCATGGACTCGAACAGGTTGGAGATCTTCCCGCGGGTCGGACTCCACTTGGCCTCGAACGGAACGGCCTTCTTGTCGATGCCGCGCCACATGGCGTGTTCAGTGAACAGGTACAGGACGGCCTTGACGTCCAGGTCGGTGACCTTCGCCCAGTACGTGCCGGTCCACTCCCACCACTCGCCGCGCCATCGGCGCAGCGTCAACTTCCCGTCCGTCAGGTAGTCCAGGATGACGAGACGGGCAACTTCCATCGGATCGTTGGGGGACGGGATGAACCGCTCTTCCGGATCCGGGGCGTTGACATTGATGTTCGCAACGGCGGCGGCCGGGTCGAACTCTGCGGTCATCGCGCCACCCCGATCGTGCGAGGGTTACGCGCGCCGGCGGTGAGACCGTTGCGGATGGTGTTCTGGGCTTTGCGTTCGTCGGGGCTGATCCCAGCGGCTACGGCGGCCTCGGTGATCGCCTCGTGCGCTTCGGACTCGCTGACGAGGTGCGCCCCGACGAAACGGCCGATCGCGTACGAGCACTTGTTCAGCGTTTCGGAGCGGTTTCCAGGCCGCGCTGCAGCAAGAACCGCAAGCTCGCTCTCGATCGCTTTGGTGACGTACCGGCTGGAAGTCTGAGCGCGTCGCATGTTCGGCTGATATCCGGTCGCACGGCGCGGGTTCGGGTCGATCCAGCGGCCTGCGCGGACCAGCTCACGGCGTAGCCAACCGGGCAGCTCGGCAATGGTCCGGGTGTCGCCGAGCGGCTCGTACGCGCCCTTGCTAGCCTCGATCTTGCATGACGGTCCGTCGATTTCTCCGGCGGGCCGTTTCTCTGTTGCGGGCTGGTTGTGAGAATGGTGGTGGCCCGGCTGTC
>NZ_JBIBVN010000060.1:0-26209 GCF_043080425.1 Streptomyces sp. NPDC015032
CCCGAACACCCACCGTCACCCTCGCCCCATGAACGGGACCCACACCCCCAAAACCGACAGCGCGGGATTGACGAACGACATAGAGGCACCCCCCCCCACGCCGGGCACCACCTTCGCTCTGTCCGAGCTGATGGTCCGCCCGAAGTGGCGTGGCACCGGCCTCGCCCAACGACTCCACGACACCCTCCTGGCCCCCCGGCCCGAACAGCTGACCACCCTCCTCGTCGACACCACGCACCCCCGCGTCCAGGCCCTCTACGAAACGTGGGGCTACCGCAAGATCGGCGAACGCCAGCCCTTCCCCGACTCCCCCCTCTACGCCGTCATGCTCCGCGACCTGCCCAGCTCATAGACCAACCCACGGTCCCCGCTCAAGGCTCCGTCGGTGATCGCCTTCATGCTGGAGCGGCGCAGTTCGACGTGAACCTCAGTGGCGTTGGCGTCCAGGGCGTTCCACACAAGTTCGGCGATGGCCGTGATCTGGGGCTTCTTCTTGAAATGGAGGATCTTGCGCTCGCCGACCGATAGCTCGAACTCCATCAGCGGTGGTCCGCTCTGCGTCGGCAGATCGGTGCTGACCACGCCCACGCCAACTCCCATACGCGCAGCACCTTGTGTGTTGTGTTCCCCAGACATGCGGTGACCGTACCGGTTGCGCACACTTCGGTACCCATCGCCTTGCGTGATGGGGTGAAGCGCCTCAACGATCGCGGGCTCGGTCGGCGCTTACCGTCCACACGGGTCAGGGCGGATTGTCAATGCTGACTGCTTTCTCCATTTATGCCTGATTGGTCGCTATATGCGCCGTATCACCTAGGAGATGCGCTTCATGCCCTTCACTGCACTGCACCCCGAAGCCGGACGCATCGATGCCACCTTGCCCGACCTCGGAGCCAGCCTGGATTGGTCCCGGGTCTACAAGCTCTCGCCTCGCGTCGCCCTCACCTGTCCTGAGTGTGCATGGGGTGTACACGCCAAGCACTCTCCGAACCGCGTGCGATTCTTCTGCCACGACGGCGGGCGGCCGCCGGAGTGCTCCCTGGCGAACGAGTCCTGGGAACACCACATGCTCAAGCTGGAGATGGCCGGAGCCATTCGCGCGGCCGGCTGGTTCGCCGAGCTTGAGGTCGCCGCCGCCGACGGCTCCTGGCGGGCCGACGTAATGGCGACCTCGCCCGACAGCGAGCAGCGCATGGCGTGGGAGGCGCAGCTTTCCCCGATCACGGTGGAAGACATCACGGCGCGCACCGACCGGTACACGGCCGAAGGCGTCACCATGTGCTGGGTGTCCCCCCACAAGCGCCCGCCGGTGTGGCTGGGGGCTGTGCCGTCCGTGCGTGTACGGGTGCCCGAGGAAGCTGACGAGTCCTGGGTCGTGGACGACGGTCTTGGCAGCTTCGTCTCCGGCGGGTGGTTCTTCCAGGAGGCGGAGCTGGGCCAGTTCGTGAGGTGGGTCCTTCGTGGTCAGCTGCGCCCCTGGCGGAGCCTGCCGCGTCACCGCGAGGTGATGCGAATCGTCGGCGAGGAGCATCGCTGGTTTGTCCGCGACCTGTGGTGGACCTCCCGCCAGTCCGCAGAGGCGCAGAACGCGTACGAACGGGAGCGGGAGCAGCGGGCGGAGGATGCGCGACAGCGTGAGGCCCGGAGGCAGGAGCTGGAGGCCGCGTCCCGGGAGCGCCGCAAGGCGTGGCTGGCTACCCCCGCTGGTCAGGAGGCCCAGAGAAGGCGCCACGAAGCCAGGGTGCAGAGGGACGCGCAGAAGCTGGAGCAGAAGGTATCCGCCCGTCGACTTCGGACGCGGCGCGAAGAGGAAGAATCCCGGCATCGGGCAGCGCTCCGAGAACGCCAGGTCCTGGAGGAGTTTATGCAGGAGCAGAGGCGCGATGCCCAGCGGCAGGCCGCCCTGCAGGAACTGGAGCTTCGGGCCCGAGCCACTGCAGAGGAGTGGTGGGCGCTGCTGTCTCGCCCGCAGGTCGAGGAGCTGTTCAGAGCCGTTGTCGACGCGACGTGGAGGCGCGAACGGGTTCGGGTTCGGATTCCCGAGGGCGGCGGCGTCGCGGCGAACTTCGCCTACGGGATTCCGGTGCACGCCTTCAACCGGCTGTACGGAATCGTGCGTCCCTGCCCGGAGTTGCTTCCCCTCTCCCCCCCAGCTGGTCTATCAGCAGGTCTTCGCCCGTGACGCGGAGGAGGCCCGGGCTTTGGAGGCGGGCGGCCTGCATGCCACGCACATCACCCACCTCGGCCTTGGCAGCCACGGGCCATGCCTGTCCTCCCGGGCTCAGTAAGGACCCGGGCCGGTCCTGGATCGTGGGGCCGGTTGTCAGTGGCACCTGGTATTTCCTGTCCCGTCAGATACGCCGCGAATTACGCCGGATCGCCAGGAGATGCGATTCATGCCTTTCACCGCGCTGCATGCCGACCACGGCCGCCTCGATGCCACCCTGGCCGACCTGGGACACAGGCTGGACTGGTCCCAGGTCCACAAAGCCCGCCCCCGGCCGCCTCTCACCTGCCCGGAGTGTGAATGGGGCCTGCACGCCAAGGTCTCCCGCTACGGGGTCCGGTTCTTCTGCCACGACCCTGGACGGCCGCCTTCGTGCGAGTTGTCGAACGAGTCGTGGGAGCACCACATGCTCAAGTTGGAGATGGCGGGTGCGATCCGGGCGGCCGGGTGGTTCGCGGCGCTGGAGGTGCCGGCCGAGGACGGGTCGTGGCGGGCGGACGTCATGGCCTCGTCTGCGGACGGGAGTCGGCGCATGGCCTGGGAGGCGCAGCTGTCGCAGATCACGGTGGACGATATTGCTGATCGCACCGACCGGTATGCCGACGAGGGGATCCGGGTGTGCTGGGTGCACCCGGGCGCGCGGCCGCCGCAGTGGATCAGTGCAGTGCCGGCCGTCCGCGTCCGGGCCCCGAAGGAACGGGAGCAGCCGTGGGTGGTGGACGACGGGCTCGCCGGGTTCGTCTACCGGAGCGGGCGGTGGGAGTTCCGGGAGGAGACGCTGGAGCGGTTCGTGCGCTGGGCGCTGGAGGGGCAGCTGATTCCTGCCGAGGCGCTGCGCCGGTACCGGCGGGTGTACCGGGTGGTCGATGGTGAGCAGCGTCGGTTCAAACGGGATCAGTGGTGGACCTCGAAACGGTCGGTCGCCGATCAGGACAGGCACGAGGTGATGCGGCAGCGGCAGGAAACCGCGCGGGCGGAACGGGAGGCCCACCAGCAGGAGCAGGAGGAGGCCGCGGAATAGCGCCGGAAGGAACTGGAGGAGCAGGAACGGGTACGGAAGGCCGAGGAGAACGAACAACGGCGGCTGCAACGGGAGGAGGAGCACCGCGTCTTCATGGAACAGACGCGGCAGCGGTGGGCGGAAGAGGAAGCACGCCGGGAACAGGAGCGGGTGGAACGCGAGACACGTCTCGCCCGTGAGCAGGCCGAGCGCGAGGAGCGGGAGCGCCAGGACCTGGAGACCGCGCGGGCATGGTGGGGCCGGCTGTCGACTCAGCAGCAGACCGAGCTGTTCGCCGCCGTCGCCGAGTACGCCTGGCGGACGTCGAACCTGCGGGTGGAAATCCCGGAGAAGCCGATGATGTGGCCGCAGTACGCCCACGGCGTCCCGGTCCACGTGACCGACAAACGGCGGACACTGTACGGGATCGTGCGGCCCTGCCCCGGCCTGGCCGCTGTCTGCTCCAAGCTCGCGGAGGAACTGGTCCTGGCCCGCAGCGCCCAGGAGGCGCGCGAACTCGCCGACGTCCTTCCCCAGAGCCGGATCGTCGACCTTGACCTGCCCGAACACGAACAGCTCACCATGTGCTGAGGCACCCGCCGGGGCCAGCGGCTATCGCACAGCCCGGATCGCGGGCGCGGAGCTCGGACAGCGTTGCCATGGCCGTGCTCCTTTCGTGTATTCCGTGAACGCGGAAGGCCGTAAAGCAGACACGGGGCACTGAAACACCGAGCGCAACGCACCCCCTCGTAGCCCATATTCCTGGGTGTCTTCGCAGGTCAGGGTGCAACACATAGCCGTGTTGCACCCCGCGTTTCGAAAGGCGTGCGAAGTGGTCGAAAGCCCTGCCCGCCCCGGACCAGCGCTGACACACTCAAGGCCATTGTGATCACCGAACGCTGACGGAGGATGCGTTGAGCCAGCAGGAACAGCCCTGGCAGCCGGGCCCGAACGATCTGCCCTTCACCACCCACCTGATCAACCCGCACGGCGACCGGCACCTCGGGTTCAACGACGACGAGGGCCGCTTCTACCGGCTGTGGCAGCACCGCCAGCCCGAGCCGCCGCACACCGGCGACGCGATCCTGCTGCGACGTCGACCAGATCATCAAGTTCGCCATGATCTGGGCTACGCGCCATGCAGCCGACCCGCGCAGCGACGCCCTGGTCGATGAGGTCGCCGCCGGAGCCAAGGCCGTCGTGCTGCACTTCGCGCAAGCCGCCCAGGCCCCGGTACAGCGTTATCAGGCGCGGCGGACCCGCCAGAGCCATGCTGCCGTGCCGGCCAGCAGGGCGAGCATCGCCAGGTTGGCCAGGAGAGCCGGGGTGCCACCCGCCGGACCGCCGCTGGACAGGTTCCAGGTGACGATGACGGCAGTCGGCAGGACGGCGGTAAGCATGACGCCGGTGGTCTTCTGGACGGCGATCCAGTGCACTGAGGTGCAGAGAAGTACCGCGCCTGTGATGCGGAACAGGACGCCGAACAGCGGGCCGGGGTGGTCGGGGAAGACCATCATGAAGGGCAGCGAGAGGGTGAGCATCAGGAGCGGGACCAGGGGGTGTACCTTGCCGCGCCGGGCGGGTGCACCAGCGCTGCCCCGGGCCGGGGCCCCGGTGGCCCCGTTCCCCGCCTCGGCCAGCGCCGTCGCCGCGATCGTGCGGGGGTCCCCCAGTTCCGCCAGGATCTCGCCGGTCGCGGCGTCGGGGTGTTCGGCGCGCGTCACCTCGATGTGTTCGGCGAGGTCGGCGAGGAGTTCCTGGCGACGGTCGGCGGGGAGTGCGGAGGCCTCACGCTCGACGGCGGCGAGGTAGTCGCGTACAGGGTCGGCAGGGGTCTTCATGCGAGGTCTCCGGTGGAGGGGTGCGGGGTGGTCAGGAAGGTGTCGACGGCGTTGCGGAAGCCGGGCCAGACACGCGCGAACTCGTCGAGTGCGGCCCGGCCGCTGTCGGTGAGCGCGTAGTAGCGACGGGGTGGTCCGGAGGCGGACTCCTGCCAGGTGGTGGTGACCAGGTCGTCGCGGCGGAGCCGGGAGAGCAGCGGGTAGACCGTGCCCTGGCTGGTGGCCAGGGCACCGGATTCCTCCAGGGCTTGGAGGAGTTCCACGCCGTAGCGGGGGCGGTCCCGCATCAGCGCGAGTACGCAGTACTCCAGTACACCCTTGCGCAGCTGGGCGGCTGCCCGGGCCTGCTTGGTCGAATCACCGGGTTCCATGCGTTGCAAGGTACCTGATTGGGCAAGTAGATGGGAAAGGGGGTGCGGTTCCCCGTAATCCATCCGCGCCCAGCCGACTACGGACAAGGGGACCGACGTCGCCGAGACCGGTACGAACGGCGAGCCCGGGGCGATTCAATACATCGCGCCCGCTCAGGCGAGTCCGGGACTCGTCATCGCTACAGCTGAACGCGGCAGTTGTTCTTCGCCGCCTACGAGCGTGCGCTCCAGGCGCCGCGGTATTTCTCAAACTTCCCTGCGTGATGCGCAGGGACAAGACACCGACCCAGTCCTGGCGGCACGCCGAGCCACTGTCGTCATCGCCACGATCCGCGGCCTACAGCTCGATCTCCTCACCACCGGAGACCGGGCCAGGGTCCAAGAAGCAGCAGAACACTTCCTCGACGCATCCCCTGCAAGCTCTCCGTACGCGCAGCCGACCGCCGACCGCGGTCAATATGCGCTGCCCGTGGCAACGGCCGCGCGGAACTCCTGGGTCATCAAGGCCACCGAGCCGCGCTGGACAGGGACCGGACCCTGCTCGCCCCACACCTTGTGCAGCGCGGCTCGCATCCGGTCGTTCATGGCGTCGTAGAGGGCGCGGACGAGGCGGGCACGGTTCTGGACACAGCGCACGGTGCCCTCCAGCTTCGCGGACAGCCGGCCCTCTGCCTCGCGCAGGACGATGTCCGCGAGCGCCTTGGGCCCGCTGTTCTTCGGCAGCCAGTCGGCGCGGCGGCGGACGTCGGCGGCGACGGCGCGGGCGTGGCCGGTGAGCTGGAGTGCGATCTGCTCCAAGTCGCGGGTGGTGAGCGTGTCCTTGCCGGTCCACGCGAGGACGGCCTTGACGAGGCACTCGTACGGTTCGCGGTCGAGCGGGAGCCCCGCCTCGATCAACCCGTCGGGGTCGTACAGGACCGTGTGTGTGCTGGCGGGCCTAGCTACGGGGGCGGTCTCGCGCGGGTGGCTGGCGGTCACCGCAGGGCGTCCTCGCCGCTTTCGGCCCCGTCGTCGTGGTCTTCGGTCCGCTGGGCGAGGAACCGGGCGAAGCCGCGGTCTGCGCGGGCCAGTAGGGCCGGAGAGGGGACGCCGTATGCGGGCGGCTGGAGGCCGCGGCCCTCCGGGGCCGGGGCAGTGATGTCCGTGTGTGCGCATGCGGCCCCGCCTCTCCGCCTGGTGGTCCGTCGGTGCCTTCGACGCTACGCAGCTGTCCGCCGCACTCTCAACAAAGTTGCGGGTAATTGCGGAGGTTCACTCCAGGGCGTTGATCGCAGCCCAGATCAGGGCGCGGGCGGCGTCGCCGTACACGGCCATCTCCGCGAGGCCGGCAAACGCCTTGGCGTAGCCGGAGAGTTCGCGCGGCTGCTTCACCTTGATCTCAGCCGTCAGGGTCTCCACCACGGCCTGAACGTCGTCGTGGAGGTAGAACGCCTCCAGCGGCCACACGGTGCGCTGCGCGCCGTCGTGAGATCGGCACCCGGTGGCGCCGCATCACGCCGGGCCGTCAGGCGCTGCTGGTCCTGGCGCATCTGCGGTGCGGCGACACCTACGCCCAGCTCGCACAGGGTTCGGCATCGGGACCGCAACCGTCTACCGCTACCTCCGCGAGGCGATAGAGGTCCTGGCAGGGCTGGCTCCCAGCCTGGCCAAGGCGATGCGGACCGCGAGCCGACTGGCTTTCGTGATCCTCGACGGTACCCTGCTGCCGATCGACCGGATCGCCGCCGACACCCCGTACTACTCCGGAAAACACAAGCGCCACGGCATGAATATCCAGGTCCTCACCGACCCGTTCGGCCGCCTGCTGTTGGCCTCGCCCGCGCTGCCAGGCTCCACCCACGATCTGACCGCCGCCCGCACTCACGGCATCATCGACGCGCTCGCCGAGGCCGGCCTCAAGTGCTGGGCCGACAAGGCGTATCAGGGTGCCGGCGGCTCCATCCGGGTGCCCTTCCGGGGCCGTCGCTTCAAGCGGTGGCAACGTCGGCACAACAGCACACACACCAAGATCCGGTGCCTCGGCGAGCAGGCCATGGCCACCCTGAAGGGCTGGCGCCTCCTACGAAAACTCCGTTGCAGCACCAACCGCATCACCGCGACCGTCCAAGCCGTCCTCGTCCTCCATCACGCCGCAGCATGAGGTGGGAAAGGGCTCCTTGATTTACATCCGTTTGAGTTCCGCCTCGCAGGTCGGCTGCGAGGTGGCAGAACATCGCCGCGGCGGGCTTGGAGTCGGACGGACCGCGGCCGACCAGGCGCCGAGCGGGCACCCGCTGAAGACAGCGCGGGTCGCCGCGATGGGCGCGAGCGGGACCGATGCGGACGATGAACGGGGAAGCGATTGCCCGCGTTCGCGAGTGCCCTCTATCGTGAACTCGTCGAGGCAGGGGGGGCTACTCACAGTGAGTAGAGCCAGCAGCAAAGCCCGCGGATACCGGCAACGGGCATGGTTATGGACGCGCGACATGGTGGCGTCGGGCTGCCTCAAGTTGGGGACCCTCTTCCTCACCCTCGCGGTCGTGGCGGCGCCGCTCTCCCGTTTCGTAGGCGTCTGGCCAGCGTCCGGCAGTGGCTCCGTACCGCGCACGTATCTTTCCGTCTTTCTTCTCGATCACGCATGCATCGTCCTGGCCCTGCTCGTACTCGGCCTGGGGGCGTGGGTGGCCGTTCCCGCTGCCCCGCCCGCCCCTGACGCCGCACTCGCCCCACTCGCCTCCGAGGAGCCGGCCCCACACCCCCGACGGAGATCGCTTCGAATAGCTGGTGGCGCTCTGTTCTGGCTCAGCGCCTGGCTTTTCGTCCTGGGTGGGCAGATGTTCCTGCTTACCGCGCGCGGCGGGTTCACGTGGCTGGTCAATCTCGGAATCGCCCTCTGTTCCGTACCGGTGTTCCTGGCAGGACGGGAGTTGCGTCGCACGGCCGACCGACGGGGACGAGCTGTGACGTGGGCCGCGCTCTGGACGGGGTGGACGCTGCACCTGGCCCACTGGCTCTGCAGAACGGCAGGCGCCGGACTGGTCGCCCTCTCCGTGTACGCGGCCTCGGTCACCTTGGTCCGGCCGGGAGCGGACCGCCTGGCATTCCTCCTCGTTCTCGCGCTCAGTGTGTCCGCCGCAGCCGTCGGTGTCGTCGCCTTCCGGCTCGGAGCGGTCGCCGGGAATGCCGCCAGGCGGCACTTCGGGCTGGCGACGCCTGGACCATCGAGGCGCCTGTCGACTGCGCAGAAGCTGCGCGTGGGCTCCATCCAGCTCACGAGCCTGGCGTCCGGAACAGCCGGGCTCGCCGTCGTGCTCGTGAGCCTGCGTCTCGCGGTGGGCGACCTCGTGGCGACGGTGTCGCACCTGTCCTCACCGCACACCCTTCTCCTCGACCTCATGAGCCTGTGCGTCGGCGGCTGGGACATCTGGGCAGCGCTGGCCGCCTGGCGCGTAGCCCAGCGATTGCTCGGGACGGGCGCAGGCAATAGCGCACCTCTCCCCCGACGCCGCCGGGTCTACGGCTGGGCCCTGCGGACAGTGAGTTGGGCGATGCGCCTTGGGGGAACGGCCGTACTGATCCTCGCCGCCCTGGGAATGAGATCGGTATCCACGATTCCCGACCTGCCCGGATATCACGGGCCCCCCTGGTACATCCTTCTCGTGATTTTCCTGCTGGTCGGAACGGGCGGTGCCGCGGTCCTGGTATTCGCCTCCGTCCCGGCGATGAAGGCGAACCGGTACCTGGCCAATATCGTCACGTCCCCGGACCACATTTCCAGCGGGTCGTACGTCCTCTATCTCCGGCCATTCGACCAGGACGCCGGTGCCTCCGAGGCAACGCCCCTCGGCAAGAACCTGAACTTCTTCAACAACCCGGGCACGTGGATCATGCAATCCCACCGCAGCCACGAGGAACGCATCAGCGCCCTGTTCGCCGAATTCGGGCCGCTGCTGGCGGTCGGAAGCCCCGGTGAGCAGGTGCCGGGCGGCGCGGGGGCGGCGCGTATGTACCTACCGCTCGACGACTGGAAAGGCACCGTCGGCCGGCTCATCGAGAACGCGGGCGTGATCGTCATGGGGACCGGCCCCGGACCGGGAACGCTCTGGGAATACGCCGAGGTCCTCCGCCGCAGACACCCCACACGGCTCGTCCTGCTGGTGACGGACCCGATTGAATACCGACGCTTCAAGGCTTCGAGTGTCGCGGAGGCGGAAGGAGTGCTGTACGAACTCAAGAGCCGATACGGCGAGTCCTGGGAGACGCCCCTCCTTCCCGAACTGCCGGGCTACCTTTCCTCTCCAGCCGATCGGGCGTTCTGGTTCAAGTCCATGGTCTATTTCACCAGTGATTGCGAACCTCATCTAATTTCCCTGGACACCTCTAGAGTGAGCGGAAATTTCCGGATGGACAGTTTTGCCGCCAAGAGTCGCCTCACTCCACTCATGAACCATTTACGAAGCATCCTGTCGGGCGCCTCATCGACGATGCCGGGGCAGAAATGACCACTGACGAACCGGGGCGCCGAGCAGCCCTGCGCCGGACCGGCCCCACCATCCCCGGGCAGTCGGACCCCGCCTCCACCCCACAGCCCATCTCACCCACCGTCAGGAACGGTGATTTCATGTCGGGTTACGCACTGGCCGTCGAAATGGCGGACCGGGTCTCGGCCCGACGCGGTGCCGCCAACAGCTTCTTCCTGGGCATCCAGACCACGCTGCTGGCCGGTGTCAGCCTGGTGGACTCAACCGCCCACCGCGTCAGCTGGTACGCGGCCCTAACCATCGCCCTGACTGGCTGCACCCTCTCCGCCTTCTGGTGGCTGCAACTCCGCAGCTACCAGCTGCTCAACCAGGCAAAGTTCGAAGTCATCAACAAGCTGGAGGAGCAGCTACCAGCCAAGATCTACACCGACGAGTGGACGAGCCTGAAGCAGCGCCGGAGACTACGCCGGTTTAGGTACCTCGAACTGGGCGAGACCGAACGTCTCATCCCCCTTCTCCTGGCGGCCCTGCATGTTCTGCTTCTCGCGGGCAGACTGAGCGGATGACCACGTACCTCACCGAAGCGGCCCAGCTCATCCGGAGCCTCCTACCTCCCACCACCGAACCCCCGGGCGACGACGAGTCGTTGTTCCTTGGGTACACGGTGCTGATGCGGGCCAAGGGCACCCGGACGACCACCTCAGACATCCACGACGCGTGGACGGCCTGGATGCTGAGCCGTGGCAGCGACCATGAACTCCGTAGAGACCACATCATCCCTTGCTTGACGTGACAGTGGGCGCGCTGGAGTCGGGGCGCCACGTGAGCCGTTGGAGAACGGGCCGCGTCTCGCTTGCGGCACTCGCGGAGCTTGCCGACGCCACCCTTGACCGTGGCCTTGCGGCGAGGGCGGCGGGCCATCGGCCGGCCCGCGGGGGCAGCGAGCACTGCCCCCGCAAGACCTGGCGATCGGCCCGGTCCTGCGTGTATCCAGGGGAGATGTCCCGCCCATACCCGGAAGAGGGTCCCGTCTCTTGCGTGCATACGATCGCCGTGAAGGTTCCCGCCCCAGCGCTCAACTGGCCGTGGCCGCGTCCCGGTCCGCCACGCGGCCTTTTGATCTACTCGCGGTCCAGCGGGAGGCCGGCAACGCCGCTGTGGTCAGAATGCTGCAACGGGCCGGCCATCTCGACGAGGAGCAGCAGTGGCAAGGCCCGTCCCCCGGGCCGGCCGGCCCCGTCGTCCAGCGGTCGAGTGTGGAGGGTTTGCTGCGCGGCTCCGGTGAGGCGCTGGACGGCGCGCTGCGCGCGGAGATAGAGGAACGGCTCGGCGCCGACTTCTCCGACGTACAGCTGCACACCGGGCACGCGGCCCAGCGCTCGGCCGCGGAGATCGGGGCGCGCGCCTACACCTCCGGCAGCCATGTAGTCATCGGCGCGGGCGGCGCCGACAAGCACACCCTGGCCCATGAGCTGACCCACGTCATCCAGCAGCGGCAGGGGCCGGTGGCGGGCACGCCCACGGCGGACGGCCTGTCGGTCAGCGACCCCGGGGACCGCTTCGAACGGGAGGCCGAGGCCAACGCCACCCGCGCCCCGACCGTGCAGCGGTCGATGTATCTGGCCAACTACGATGACCGCATCTACGCGGACAGCAACCAGCCCGGCAGCGAGTTCGCCTTCGTCAAGAAGGACGCATCCGACCGGCTGCTCTTCGTCCCCTACTCGGGCGTCGACCGCGTCCGTGACGCCGTGCGCAACACAGGCCTTTCCGACTTCTCCTCTTCTCTGCTCGGCGACCTCATCCGCCGCGATCCAGCGTTCCAGGCCGTGTTGCTCCAGGAACTGGGCGGCTTCCACCACTACGTGAGCACCGCCGGAACCCTTACCCGGCTGGGGGACGACGCACTCGGCCGGGGGCTGCCCGGGATGCTCGCCATGGTCGTCCGGTCCGGGCCGCGGCTGTGGCAGAACTCCGGCGGCTCCCGCGCGCCCCGGGCCGAGGGTCACCTGTTCACACGGGCGGAGACCTCCCGCGAGCAGGCGGAGCAGCGGCTCGGCGTCGATCTCGATGCAGATTACGCCGGCGTGCGGGTGCATCAGGTGTCGGACCGCATGTACGAGGCGACCCGCCACAGCGAGGACAGCAACGGCCTCTTCGAGTACTCGGGGCTCGGCCCGGACGACCCGCACAGGATGCTGTACATCTCGACCGCGACCACCCAGCGGTCCGCGTCGCACCGCATCCGCATCGCCAACCAGCGCTACAGCGATGGCGAGTTCTTCGACCCGAGCCTGAGCGCTACCACGCGTGCGGCGCTCGACGCGGCCTACCAGGGGCTTATGCACGTACCACCGCGGCAGAGCACCGGTTGGGTTCCCGGCACCGGGCTGACGCCCGTGGGCCGGGGCTCGGGGCAGGACACCGCGATGAAGAACTGGAACGCGCTCGGCCTGGCCGCCTACGCCAACCTGGCCTTGGGCTGCACCTACGACCTGAATCAGAACTGGGAGTGGTTGCACATCCAGGGTGCGCAGATCGGCGGCGCGACCGACGAGCATAACCTCGTCGCCGGCACCTACGTCACCAACTCGGCAATGATGCCCTTCGAGAGCCTGATCGCAGAATGGGCGAAGGCGGACGCGCACAACTTCCAGGCCCAGTTCCTGATCACACCCGGCAACACTTTGTTCCCCCAGTACATCGAGCTGTGGGTGCAGGCCCAGGGCCATCAGCATCTCGGCGATCTACCGCCGACGTTGCTCGCTCGGTTCGAACCGCTGTCCGGACGGATCGTCGACCGGATGGCCGGCGAGATCATCAAGCGCAACGTCGACATCCGTCCGCACCTGCCCTCCCCCTTGCCGCTGTGACCGGGGCAACCCTGCGGGACTGCCCGGCGTCACCTCCCGAGGCACCGTCGCCACCCCCAGCTCCTCACGCCTCTCGGCCATCACCGCGAGGGGTGTCCAGAGGGCCCCACACCGGCCCGCAGTCCTGCGGGATGCTCCTGGGCTCGAAGTCGGTGGCCGGTCAGAGCCCAGCGGCCACCAGTTGAGTGTGAGTGCCCTCCTTCGCCGACCATGCCCTTCCCCATCCGTCCCACACTGGTCGGCCGTACCTCTGAGCGATTCCGTGCAAGCCATACCCGCCTGCTGTCGTGGGCACTCCGTGACAGCAGGCACCTCCGAGGACCACAACCAGGGCGTGGGCGATGTCGGGGCGAAGCCACAGGCGTCTCGTACGGCCGGGCGTCCGACGCTTCGAGGACCGTGTGTTGCCGTGGTGGACCCCTGAATCTTCAGCGGCCTAGTGTTCCGTCATGTACTTATCTGAGAAAGCCGGTTGCTGGACTGTGAGCCTCGCGCGCCGTGCGTGGATTACAGCCAGGGACGCGTGAACCACCCCGAGGACGGTGTCGGCACGTTGGCCCGGGTCCGCACCAGCGAAGGCCCGGACGGCGACGTGGTCTTCGAGCGGAGCGCGGAGCGACCGATGGGACTGTGGGCCGAAGCCGGGGAGAATCTCCTGCGGATGATTCCGCTGCTCGGTCCGGACGCGCCGCCGGCCGACGAACTCGAGGACTGCCGCCTGTGCCCCGGCTGCTGCCGGCCCGTCTACGAGAACTCTTCCTCGCACGCCCTGATCGGCGTGGGTCCGATGCCGGTGATGGGGCTGTGCAGGCTGTGCGCCGAAGGCACCACGCTGCGCTCGCTGCGCCAGCTGGACGTCCCGGTCGACCCGCAGCAGCGTGCCGTCCTGGAAACCGTGGCCGCCGCCATGGCGTAGTCCGGTCGCCGGGCGCCGGGCAGGCCCCCTCGCACGGAAGGGGCTTGCCCGGCTCGGACGTCAGTGGCTGGCGGGCTCGGGGTAGCGCCGGCGGCGGCGGTCCGGGTCGTCGACGCCGATCTCGTACCAGGGCTCACCTCGCTGGAGCTGGGGGCAGGGTGTTCACCCAGACCGCGACGCGCCCCTCTACGTCGGCGGTGAGCGCCTGAAGGCAGTTGCCGTCGGCCAGGGCCTTCTGCCCCGCCGGGGTCTTGCTTGCAGCCGAATCAGCTGCAAGCAAGACCCGGGTGCGTCTTCAGCTGGCGTAGAAGTCCTGCAGGGTGTCGTCGAGGTCTTCGAGGGTGTCTTCCTCGCTACTGATACCGAGGGCGCTCAGCATGCCGATGCACGAGGCGGAGTATCGGCCGAGAGCGACGATGAGGTCGTAGTACCGCTCCTCGTCCTCATGGAACAGGCGGGCCAGGAACTCGGCGGTCTGCTTCACGCCGGGCGGTCCGGTCAGCATCGTCTCGATCATCTTCACCACATCGCGCTCCGGGATGCCTTCCGGGAGTCCGTCCGTGAGCTGGGTTATCAAGGTTTCTACCTCCACCTCGCGCTCCTTCGCGAGCCAGAAGGTGAGACCTGACGCCGCCATCCCGGCGCCGGTGACAAGCTGAGTGACGTGGTCGATTCCGCCGGCCTTCAGGTCGGCGTTCACTGCCGTGATCACTACACGGCACACCGGGTCGTCAGTGCGGACACGTGCTGGTGACGCCACGGGCTGGAGGGCCGCGCGTATCAGCTGCATCACGGGTTCGGATAACGAGTTCATAGCGTCATCCTCCCGCCTTTGCGCTGCTCACCGGCGGGCATTCTGCAACCTCGGGCAGCAGGAGATCCGCGCTCACGGCACGCAGGAAGGGGACCATGCGCACGTGACGGGCCTGATGGGCGAGGCGCTCTCGGCGGCAGGTAGCTGTCGAGCGAGCCGACGTCGTCGCACAGCCGTGCAAGTGGCGCAGCTGGCCCGCAAGGTGGCCGAAGCTCTCGAAGTGCCGGAGCTGGTTGCCACGTGACGCCGGGGTCCGCGCGGCCGTTGGACAGCGCGGGTTTCACGACGATTGGTCAGGGTGATCCGGTAAGGATGAGGGCTCCGTCGCCGCCGGCCCGGCGTATGTCCCTCATCTGCAGTGGTGGCGAAGCGTAGAGGAGTGCGCCCGCCCGGCCCTGTCAGCGGGCGTGGCTGCGCGGTCTAGCCGATTAAGAGCGCTCGTCAGAGCGGTGGACCGGACGCTCCTCCTTGACGGCCAGCAGGAGCCCGGCCACGCTCCCGGCATCGGTGATCCGGCCGGTGTACACAGCCGCCACCGCCTGCCCGAGAGGCCACCACGTCGCCGTCATCCCGATCTCGGTCCCGTCCCGGCAAGGAGTACCCGCTCCCGGGGAGAGGCCGGTCGCCACGACAAGGTGCAGGCGGGCGGCCGTCACTCCGGGCAACGGGTCAAGCGTCGCCAAGTGGTCGATGCGATCGGCGACAAGCCCGGCCTCCTCGGCAAGTTCGCGCCGACCCGCTGCTGCCGGATCTTCACCGTCGGTTCCCCCGCCAGGCAGATGCAGCATCCGGCGCGCTTGGAGGTAGAAGTCATCTTCGACCAGCAGCACGTTCTCCTGGTCGTCCAGGGTCACGATCCTGACCGTGTCATGGACGGCAACATGGTCGTAGACGCCACTGCCTCCGTCCGGACGCAGGACCCTGTCCCTATGCAGGGACAGGAACGGCCCCTGATGCAGTTGCTCGCTGTCGAGCCTTCTCCAGCCCACGTGCTGCGGCCCCGGTCAGGTGTCGACGGATGAGCAGGGCGAGACTCGCAGCAGGCACTCCGGCGGCGTCTGTTCGCGCCCCCCGAGCTGACCCGGCTCGGGCACATTGAGCTGTGCAGCTTCAACCCGCCAGTGACGGCGGCCGATGCGCAGCACCAGTCCGGGGGCCGGCACGTGCGCCAAGTAGATCGCGCCGCTCGTGTTGACCACCATGCCGTCGGTGGTGCGGAAAGTCAGCCGGTAATACGGCGGCGGGCAATACGCGCCGTCCTTGCGCAGCTGTGCCATGTCCTCGAACATCTGGTACGCCGTCCCTTCCCCTGCTTCGGCTGCCTGCTATTCAACTTAGTGGTCGGCTCCGTAAATCCTTCGGGGGTTGATCACGTTGCCCGTCCGACAGAAGATTGTTCCTGGTGATCGGCGGTGTGCCGGTCGAGCCTGGCCAGTAGATCGTCCAGGTCGGAGGTGGTGAACTTCCACTGGAACGGCTGTGCTGTGGCGTTGTAGCGGTCTTCGAAGGCTCGGAGCCGGTCCCTGACCTGAGCGAGGTCGGTGAAGTCGTTGGGGTGGACGACCTTGCGCTGCACGACGGAGAAGTAGATCTCCACTTGGTTCAGCCAGGAAGCATGCACTGGGGTGTGAATCAGCACCGCGTTCGGGAAGGCGGCCGACAACCGGTCGGCAGCCTTCTTGCCGCGGTGGGAGGAGCCGTTGTCCACGACCCAGAACACGCGTTTCGCGCTGGCGTAGGGCTCGCGGGTCATGACCTGGGTGACCAGGTTCATGAACGGGTCGATGCCGGTGGTCTTCTCACAGCGGCCGAACACCTTCGCGGCGTGGACGTCGTAAGCGGCCAGGTAAGCCAGGGCGCCGCCGCGTCCGTAGGCGTGGTTCACCCGCATCGCGCGGGCCTGGCCCGGGGCGAGGGTGGGGTGGCAGCGGCAGCGGGCCTGGATGGAGGTCTTCTCGTCGGCGCTGATGACGTACTCGTCGGCGTCGAGCGGGGTGCCCTGCCAGGTGCAGGCGTACAGGTCCAGCACACGCTGGGCTTTGGCGCGGAAGTTGGGGTCGGTGATGAAGATCCAGGAGCGGTGCTGCCAGGGCTTGAGCGCGTCGTCGGCCAGCCAGCGGCGCACGGTGGACGCCGACACGAACGCGGCGATGCACCGCCGGGTGGCCTCATAGGCCAGTTCCGGGCATGACCAGCGCGACAGCGGCACTCCACTCTCGACGGGCAGCCGGCAGGCCAGCGCCTTGACCTCGGCAACCTGCAGCGGCGTGAACACCGGCGGGCGGCCGCAGCGTTGACGGTCTTTTAGCCCGGGCAAGCCCTGTTCGGCGAACCGGCCACGCCAGCGGCGCACGGTGTCCAGGTGCAGCCCCGTCTCCTGGGCGATACGCGCGTTGGAGCGTCCGCGCGCGGCGTGCAGCACCACCTGTGCACGCACCCGCAGCCGGTGCTCGGTCTTGTGGCCGTAGGCCATCGCCTTCAGCCGCGCGTTCGGCGGCACTCGGGGCTATCGGACAGGCAGTGCGGAGGGGCATGGCGGGCGAGCCCATCGGCCGAAGTGGATCACTGGCAAGCCGCAGCCTTCCCCGCCCGCCGTGGCAGTGGAGCCCAGGCATCGCGGCGGTCAGCGGGCGCCCGAGCTTGGACTGGCCAGATCACTCCGTCACGGGCAGGCACTCGGCGAGCAGGTCGACGACATCGCGCCAGGCTCGCTGTGCGTGCCGTGGGTGGTAGCCGACGCCGGGGCGCACGGGATGGTCGACCGGCGGGTGGTGGAAGGCGTGCAAGGCGCCGCCATAGACCACAAGGCGCCAGTCGACGTCCGCGGCCTGCATCTCGGCGGTGAACGCGTCCCGCTGCGCGGGCGGCATGATCGGGTCTTCCGACCCGACCCCGGCCCACACCGGGCAGCGAATGCGCGCCGCCTCGCCCGGTCGGCCCGTGGTCAGTGCGTTAACTGTCCCGATCACGCGCAGGTTGACGCCGTCGCGCCCGAGTTCCAGCCCGATGGCGCCCCCGGTGCCGTAGCCGACGGCGGCGATCCGGTCGGGGTCGGTCCGCGGTTCGGCACGCAACACGTCTAGCGCCGCGTGGCCGATTCCCCGCATCCGGTTGGGGTCGGCGAGCAGCGGCATGCAACGGGCCAGCATCTCCTCGGGGTCGCCCAAATGGCGCCCGCCGTGGAGGTCGAAGGCCAGCGCTACGTATCCCAGCTCGGCGAGCGCATCGGCCCGGCGGCGCTCGACGTCGCTGAGCCCCGGCCCCTCTGGTCCGAGCAGCACCGCGGGCCGGCGGTCGGCACCGGCCGGGAGCGCGAGGTGCCCGATCATCGTCAGACCGTCGGCCGGGTACTGGACCGTGCGCGTGGTAATCGTCGTCATGAGACTGGACCGTAGTGATCGTCGAGTCCGGTCGGGCCGGGGTTCGCCGCTGGCAGAACAGCGCGGGTGCCCCTCTGAAATGCGGCGGTGGCTCACAAGATCCGTCACAACCCCCGTTCCCACGGCAGCACCTGCCCCGGCACCACGCACGACACAGGTTCCGGAGTCAACCCCCGAAGGATTTACGGAGCCGACCACTTAGCCTCAATACCGTTCAGTTAGTGGTCTCGAGTGGTGATGTGGGGGCTGTGTTTGGGCTGGGACCAGTGTGTGTGGTGGGAGCGTTTCGCGGCCCATTTCAGGACCTTGCGTTTGACGACTCGCGGGTGTGAGCGTTTTCGGCGGGGTGGGTTGAGGTGTTGGGTGAGCCATCGGATGGCGTAATGCCAGGTCGTGTTGGCCGTGTCAGTGCCCGGAGGGGGAAAATGCGCCCTGCGCGACTGAACGGCGAGCGATGCGGAGAGCCTTGACGAAGGAGACTCTGTCGGGGTCGCAGCCGGCGTGCGCGGCAGTGTCGGCCATCAGGGTGCGGATAGCGTAGTGGCAGCACAGGTGTCCCCAGATTTCTTGCTGGACAAGGTCGGGGGCTTTCGAGCGCAGTACCGCGCGGGGCCCGCGCTGGTGGGTTTTCAGCTCGTCGAAGGTGGTCTCGATCTCCCATCGTTGGGCGTAGGCGGCTGCGAGGTCCTCGGCGCCGGCCTCGGCCGGGTCGAGGATCGTGGTCAGCAGCCGGTATTCCTCGGGGTTGTCCCGGCCGTCATCGACCGTGTAGTCGATCACTCTGATCGTGAGCGGCTCCGTCGTGGCCCGGTTCGGGCCCGACGTCGGGACGATCCTGGCCAGCCAGGACCCATCGGCCAGTGTTTCCAGATGCCGGGGCCGCAGGTTCGTTTTCACTCGCCAGAGCAGATCCGCGCCCGTGGCGGCGGCCTGCTGCCAGAGGCGGAACCCGTAGAAGCCCCGGTCGGCCAGGACCAGTTGGCCCGGCTCGAGTCGCCCGACGAGCTGCCGGGCCAACTCGATCTCCGACACGCTGCACGGGCCGGTGGCAGCGTCGAAGACGGCATGGGTGCCGCATTCCGCCAATGCCACCAGGCGGGCCTGCGGGAACGCGGCCCGCTCTCCCCGGCTGGAAGCGGGCCGCCCGAAGAATTCTGCGTTGGCCGCCGTGTCCGCCACGTCCAGGCACGTCCCGTCGATCGCCACCAGACGACGCCCGGCCAGCCACGACCCCGGCGTGTCCGGCCCCGCCAGCGGACGCGCGACCCGCGCAAAAAGATCCCGCACCGGCTCGAACCCCAGACGAGACCTGGCCTGGAAGATCGCCGACTTCGAGGGAGGCGCGAACGACTCCGACCACCCCGACGCCCACGACAGCCCATCCGTGAGCTGCGCGAACACATCCTCGTAGGAGCCATCCGAATACAGCGCCATCCCCATCGAGAAGTACGCCATCACCCGCGCGGGCAACGACCGGTGACGCCGCTCAGTACGCCCCGCCCCCTCGATCACCGCGTCAACCACATCCGCGGGAAACACCCGAGTCAGCAACCCCACAGACACCAAATCCGACAACCGGACATCAGAAGACGGCTTCACCCAACCAGAACGCGGCATCCCCCCAAGATACCCCAGAAACACTTAACTGAACGGTATTGAGGCTTAGCAGGGGAACGCCGCGATCGGCGTAAGTGGCAGGTGTCCGCTATTTGTGCGGTGTTGATCATAGGCAGTGTGGCCTTCGTCGTATGGGGACTCAAAAAAATCGGTGTGGATGAGCCCGACAAGGTTGGGGCTCTTATTGGTGTACCGATCGGTGTGATCGGTCTGGTGATCGCGGTCGTGGCGCTGCGTAAGCCGGCCAAGGACAACGGTGCCGAACTCGCGCGCAGCCGCGCCAAAAGGCTCGCCGAACTTGTCGAAAATAACGAGACTGGCGAGGCCAAGGTGCTGCGGCAGCTGCTCGGTGACGACACTCCGCGCATCAATCTCACGTACGTTCTGCAGTCCACGACCGCTCGAGTCGCGGCTGCTCCACCGGCCGGGCATACATTTGACGACGGTGTCACTGCCTTGCCCGATGTTCTGGAGTACTACCGCTCCACCCGGCCCCGGCGCCTGGTCGTCACCGGGGCTGCCGGGGCGGAAAGACTGTTCTGGCCCTGGAACTCATGCTCGCCCTTATCAAAGACCGTGCCGAGGACGATCCCGTCCCGGTCCGGATCTCACTGGCCCAGTGGAACACCGAACAGCCCCTGAAAACCCTGCTGGTACAGCGTCTGGTCGACGCCTATGACTTTTCTTCCAGTGCGGCTGCCGGACTGGTCGCTCATGGAATGGTGCTGCCGGTCCTGGACGGACTGGACGAGATGGACCCCCTACGCCCGGACGGCACCCCCAACCCCGAAGCATCCCGCGCCCGCGCGGCTCTGAAAAAGCTCAACGAATACCAGGACGGCCTGGAGGCAGGCCCTCTCGTGCTGACCTGCCGCACCGGACACTACGACGCCCTCGCCCCCACCCCCGCCATCAACTCCCGGCTGATCGACGCCGCCCGCGTCGCCATCGCCCCCGTCGACACCCACCGCGCCATCGACTACCTCCGTAACCGGATCCTGGACACATCCCGCTGGCAGCCCCTGATCGGTCACCACCTGGGCTTGTACGGGTAAAGAGCCCGGAGCCGGGGCCGTAGTCCCCCCGTCTCAACATGGAGCGGTGGCTCGGGTTCCAGGCCAAGCACGGAGATGCAGCCCTGAGGAGGCGCCGACGGACGGGAGCAATCCCATGGAGGGTGGCCTCCTGTGGGCCGGAACGTGCCTCACTTGCCTGATCGACCTCTGCGCCGACTACCAGCAGATTTGCTTGACAACCCTAGATAACGATCGCACCGAGGAGAACCACCAACTTCGCGAGCAACTCGCCCGCGCGCTTGGCGAACAACGCGCCGCGACGACTCGCACCGACCCACCCCGAGCAGGAGCGGGCAATCCCAGGTGGGAGTAACCCACTCGCATCGTCTTCAATTGACGCGGTGGGCCCGGGCGAATGTTTCATGTACGCGGCCGGCTCCGCGGAGAGAAACACGGATGGGACACGGTGGATACAAGAAGACGTGAAGGGCGAGCAGGGGGAGGATCAGTTGGAACGGATCGGGTCGTACGCCGTGGTGCGGGAACTTGGTGCGGGCGGGATGGGCACCGTGTATCTGGCCCGGTCGCGCGGCGGGCGTCTGCTGGCGGTGAAGGTACCCAGAGCGGAGCTGGCCGCGGACGCGGCCTTCCGGGCCCGGTTCCGGGTTGAGGTGGACGCGGCGCGCGCGGTCGGCGGCATCCACACGGCGCAGGTGGTGGACGCCGATCCGGAGGGAGATCCGCCCTGGCTGGCCACGGTGTATGTGCCGGGCCCGACGCTCGCCCACTTGATCACCACCGAAGGGCCCATGGCCGAGGCGGAGTTGAGGCAACTCGGCGCGGCGCTGGCGGAGGCGCTGCAGGCGGTGCATGGGTGCGAGATCGTGCACCGCGACCTGAAGCCGGGCAATATCATCATGGCGCCGGACGGTCCGCGGGTCCTGGACTTCGGCATCGCCCGGGCCGTCGAATCCACTCGGCTGACGATGACGGGCCATGCCTTCGGTACCCCGGGGTATCTCGCGCCCGAGCAGGCGGAGGGCCGGGATGTGACGGGCGCTGCCGATGTGTTCGCCCTCGGTGCCGTCCTTGTGGCGGCGGCGGGCGGCAGCGCCTTCGGCGAGGGCACACCGATAATGCTGATGTACCGCTCGGTGCATGCGGAGGCGGATCTCTCACCGGTCCCGGAGGGCATACGCGGGATCGTCGGGGCCTGCCTGGAGAAGGACCCGGCCCGCCGGCCCACGACGGAGCAACTACTCGACGCCTTCACCGGGGTCGTAGACGCCTCGCACCCGCCCACCGTCGTAGTGCCACCTGCCACCCTCGTGATGCCGACGGCCGACCCCGACCCGGCCGAGGAGTTCACCGGCGAGGAAGCGGAGTACTTTCACGCCCAGGACACCGAACGTGCCCTGTTCATCGGAGAATTCGGCGTCGATATCCGCCGCGCCGGCCGCACCGACGTGAGCGTGGACTTCGAGTGGAGCGAGATCGCGAGCATCGGCCACGCTCTGGACGACGACTCCCTAAAGTGCACGCTGTACATCCGGACCGTCGACGGTGTCCCGTGGGCCTTCACCCTGATCGCGCCCGACAAGGTGACGCACAGCACGTGGGCGAGACACCTGCCGTACGTCCTGGATCACTACTGCGACTAGGTCGTGTATCGAAAATGGATCTTGATCGATGAATGATCACGGTCCATGGCACGGGGTGATCTCATGGACGAGCAGTGGGCGGTGTTGGAGCCGTTGTTACCGAAAGGGAAGAAGGCGGGACGGCCGCCCGTTTGGTACCGGCGGCAATTGATCGACGGCATACGGTTCCGCGTCCGAACCGGTGTTCCGTGGCAGGACGTACCCGTCGAGTACGGGCCCTGGGGGCGGATCTACAACCTGTTTCGTCGATGGCAGCGGGACGGCACCTGGCACCGGGTCCTCACCCGTGGGACCAAAAGCCTGTCCAACCTGCCCGCAGATCGGCCAGAACGCTAGCGAGCGTAGTGGGCGGGGCTTGCAGGCGCAGACCAAGAAACAGGACAACCGCGAGGGCGAACGTGAACGCGTCCCAGGCCAGTGCCCACGCCGCGCCGCTCGCGGCAACGACGAATCCGCCAGCGACCGGCCCCAGCACCCTCACCGCGTTGCTCGGGAGCCTGAGCAACGCGTTGGCCTGCTGCAGGTGCTCTTCGGGAACGATCTGCGCGACGGCACCTTGCGTGGCTGGAACGATGAACGACGCCGCCGTTCCCGAGACGAAGCCGCACGCCGCAATCGACGCAGTCGTCGCATGTCTCGTGGCCACGGTGACGTGGCCGTACACCCGGCCGCGCAGCAGCTGCTCGTCATCGGCGTTCATCCGGCCAGCCTCGCAGCCGCCACCGACAACCCCCCGATCCCACTCGCCGGGCCATGAGGACCCCTTGGTCTGCTGCCAGCGGTCGTCGGTGAACTTCCGCCCGCACCGCGTGCACACCGGCCGCTGCGCCTCCCGGTGCGCGGCCTCGCGCTCCGCCTGGCGCCGACGGGCCTCCCGGAGCTGCACCGCGTACAGCCGGTCGCCGTCGGGGTTGTCCAGGGCCTTGGACAGCGTCTGCCACTCATCGCGCCCGAGCCTGCGCCACACCGCGCCCGCGGACCCGGCCGGGTCGGCGGTGATCCGCTCCAGCTCGGTGACGACCACGGGCACCGCCTGGTGGTAGTCGACCGCCGTGTAGCTCTCTCCCCGGTGCGGGGTGCCGGCGAAGTAGGCGCGGGCGGCCTGTTCCAGGCGCTCGATCCGGCTCTCGCGCTGCGCGGCCGTCCGGCCGGTGAACACGAACGCCACCGGCACGTAACCCTCGCGGCCCGTCGCCGGGTAGATCCGCGACCACAGCCGGAAGCCGTGCACCGCAGCACCCTGCCGACGGGCTGCCTTCTCCTTGTTCGCGTCGGCCTTCGGCGCCAGGAGCTCGAACCAGTCGGTGTAGCGGCGCAGCTTGGCCACCAGGTCGTCGACGGGCTCGTTCACGCGGTCGACTTCCAGGAGCATCGCGGGCACTCCGGCGTCCGGGGCGCGCATCGTCAGGTCGGCGTACTGGGTGTACCCGTACGGCAGGCGGTGGGCGATCTCGGTCTGCCAGGACAGCGAAGTTCCGAACCCGGCCCCAACGAGCACCGAGGCGGTCATCGTCACGGCGGCGGCGTGTTCGTCGTAGCCGTCGCCGTCGACCGGTTCACCATCGTCGTCGTACTGGAGCTTGCGCAGCACGGACATCCGCGCACTCTTCGGGAGCAGCTGCTTGGCCTCCTTGTATCCTCGCTCGGTCAGCACCCACAGCTGGTGTCCCGACTCCAGTCGTGTCTCCACCCGGACCTTCCCCTCGCTCTTGAGGGTGTTGAGGGTGTCCCTCGTGCACCGGTCGTGCCGGTCTCCGGGCCGCAGCATCCGCCACAGGTGTTCAGCGGTAGCTCTCTGGAAGATCCCCAGAGCCTTCAGCACTTCCTTCTTCCTGGTGTGGGTCGGCTTCCATGTCTGCTTCAAAGACTTAGAAGGGTTGTCGAACGTGTCGGAGGCCCCTGATTTCTGTGTCTGACCTGCACCAACGCGGCCGTCGGCCGAAGAGGTCGTGGAGGGGGAGATGGAGGGGCCCATGGAGGGGGCCGGCGAGACCTGGTCGACGTCGTCGGCAGGCCCGCGGTCGGCCGGCTCGTACGGGTTGGAGGCGGGGTCGGGGGTGAGGTCGGCGGGCACGGTGTCCTCGGTTTCTCCAGCCTGCTGGCCGGTCGGTGAGCGTCCGGCCCGCGCGCGGATCTGCGCACGGGCCGGAGCCACCGTGAAAAGCCACCCCTTGACCGCGGTCTAACGGCCACAGACAACAGGTGTCCGGTTCCTCCTTGACCGCCCCTTGCAGTCTGGCTTTGTCCGTGAGCGGCATCACGATCTGCTCCATGTCCCCCGGCGGGCTGACAGCAAGAGCGAAGCTCCGTCCGGACCGGGGGACGTGCTCTAGCGTGAGCGCTCCCGTCACCCGCTTGGCAGAGGAGCTCAACGTGCCCGACGTCTGGATCGGCCCGCGCCGCTACGCGACGAAGAAGGCCCGACAGGAAGCGGTGCAGGCGATCCTGGGCCGCTACGGCCTCGGGCAGGACGTCGACCAGGAGGACGACGACCTGCTGCTGCGGGACCTGCTGGACATGCACCCCGACGCGGCGGAGAAGGTCGGCCCGGGGGTGGACCGTTTCCGGATCATCCCCACCCCACGCGGTCACCACAAAAGCCCGGAAGCGGTCCTGGTCGATGGCAGCAAGGTCGCCTTCTCGTACCAGAAGTGCCTGGACGCACCCACCCACCGGCAGCGCGTGCTGGCCGCGATGCGCACCGAGATCCAGCCGCAGGTCAACACCTACTACGAGTCCCGCAAGGCGTCCCACACGCTCGTGTCCGACGAGAGCGGCCAGCCTCTGGCCCCCGACGACACGCACGTCTCCTACTTCCGCGGCCCGCGCTTCCACGACATCGCGATGGAGTTCGTCCAGGCCGCCGGCGGCTTCGACGCCGCCGACCTGACCGCAGAGACGGCGCGGGGCTTGGCCCTGTTCACCGATCGGACCCTGGCGGAGCGCTGGCACGCCCACCACCAGGAGCATGCCGTGCTCGGGCTGCTATCGGCCAAGGAGAACCTGCGCCGCCCGCGCGTGTAGCGCGCCGCACGCACCGGATATCCGGGGCGGCGGCGCGCGCGGGTGCGGACCGCGGACCGGCGCGCGCATGGTGCGTTGAGTTGCGCGCGATGGAACGCACTCTCCCACCCGGTGGAGCGCACCGAGTGGACTCGACCCGCACCTGGTGCGCTGCGCGGTGGCCTCCACTCTCCACTCGGTGCGGACGATGTCGTGCACTTCCACTCGGTGGAACGCACCCGATGCGGCGACGCACGGCATCGTCCGTACCGCGCACCACCCCTACGGACGGTGACGGTGCGCGGTGCGGCGGGAGGGAGAGATCTCCCCTCCGCCACCGTGCATCGGGGGGCCGGTGCTGGTCGTCGCCGAAGAGGTAGCGGACGCTGTCAAGGGGAAACGTCGAAGATCACGCGGAAACTCGTAGCTGGACAAGGGTTGCTTTCCACCTGATGGGCTGGGTGGAATCCGGCGGCACACCTGGTCAAGGGGGGCATCGAGTGCACCGCATCCGATGCGCCGTCACCCTCTGTACGCGCATCGGGTGGCGCGGGTGGGAGTGGCGGCCACTCCCACCCGCGCCGCGCGGTGCGGTGGGTGCGGTGGTGCGGTGGGTGGGAGTGCACGGCATCGTCGTCCGGCGCACCGGTGCGCCCGGTGAACCGCACCGAGCGCACCGGATGCCGGGATGTTCTGCACTCTCCCCACCGGGTGGGGCGCACCGGAGTGGACCACCCGATCCGCACCACCGTGGTCTCCACTCCCCTCCGTGCACCGGGCGCGCGGCGGAGTCCACCGTGTCCACTCATCCCCGGCGGCGTCGCCTGACGACGTC
Organism: Streptomyces sp. NPDC015032; assembly: GCF_043080425.1. Lineage (NCBI taxonomy): Bacteria > Bacillati > Actinomycetota > Actinomycetes > Kitasatosporales > Streptomycetaceae > Streptomyces > Streptomyces sp. NPDC015032. The sequence continues at coordinate 26,015 of NZ_JBIBVN010000060.1, forward strand.
GTGCGAATACTGCGCAGCGACGGTCAGCCACGCTTCTTTCGGAGCCGCACCTGCTTCGCCTGTGTCCGGTACGGATTGACCTTGCATGCGTCAGCTCCAGGCTGCTTGGGGTCTTGCATAGGTCAGCGCGACCTTGCATCGAGGGCTGCACAGCGCGGATGAGTAGCAATGGTGCGCCCGGTGCAGGTCCCTGCC
>NZ_JBIBVN010000061.1:0-26098 GCF_043080425.1 Streptomyces sp. NPDC015032
TCCCGAACACCCACCGTCACCCTCGCCCCATGAACGGGACCCACACCCCCAAAACCGACAGCGCGGGATTGACGAACGACATAGAGGCACCCCCCACGACTTGATGACTTAACTGCATGAGGTGTCTTTGCCCCCGACAGCCGTGGAGAAGAGGTCTGCTTCGAGTCCGGTGGGGATAGGGCGCCCCCGGCCCCGGCGAGTGTCTCAGCACATGGTGAGCTGCTCGTGCTCGGGTAGGTCGAGGTGGACGATCCGGCTCTGGGGAAGGACGTCGGCAAGCTCGCGCGCCCCGGGTCGGGGACGAGGCCGGTGTGCCGGGCCCATCGGAAGGCTGCTGCGGGCACCTTCAGGCGCTTGACGGCCTGGCCCGCGTCGTACTCGGTTCGTCGATGAGATCACCTCTCGCTCGTTTGCCGGGCCCGCCGCCCGAGTCCCTACGGACGAACGCGGATGACCGTCTTCCCCTGGCGTCGCTCGGCCGGGTTGAGGGCGGCGACGGCATCGTCGAGGGTCGCGACGTTGCCGATGTTCGTGCGCAGTCGTCCGTCCCGCACCCGCTGGACGATCTCACCCAGTTGGGCACGATCGGACTCGACAACGAAGTCGATCGCCAGGCCGTGGGCAGGCCGCGCCTCGGGCGGCCCAACGACGGTTACCAGTGTTCCTCCGGCCCGGATCAGGCCTGCGGATCGCTTCTGGATGTCGCCGCCGATGACGTCGAAGACCAGGTCGACTTCGCCGATGTCTTCCAGGGTGTCGTTGTCGAGGTCGACGAACTCCATTGCGCCGAAGTCGAGTGCCTTGTGACGGTCAGCGGCACGTCCGGTGCCGATGACGTAGGCGCCGGCCTCTCGTGCGAGCTGCGTCACCGTCGACCCGACTGCGCCGGCCGCGCCGTGCGCGAGGACGCTCTGCCCCGCCTGGAGGCGGCCGTGCTGGAACAGTCCCTGCCACGCGGTGAGGCCTGAGATCGGCAGGCTAGCGCCCGCGGTGAAGCCGACGTCGCCCGGCAGCGGCGCGAGGTTGCGTGCCTCGACGGCCGCGTACTCGGCGAGGGTGCCGTCGCGATGCCAGTCGGTGAGGCCGAACACGCGCTGTCCCACCGAGAGACCCGTCGTGCCGTAGCCGAGGGCGGTAACCACTCCGGCCAGCTCATGTCCGGGGACCGACGGTGTTCGGTCGCGGTCGAGGCGATCGGCCCAGGTCGAGGGCCACGCCATCTCGGTCGGGACGAATCCCGACGCATGAATCTGAACGACGACATCGTTTATCGCCGGCTCCGGCTCGGACCGCTCCGTCAGCGTCATCCCGGCCGTTCCGGCGGCCTGGTCCGTCACCACGATCGCTTTCATTTGGACACCTCCCTGTATCAGTCCTCGCCCGCACGGCGCCTACGGCTCATGAGTCTTAGTGGTGTCAGACCTCGGCGTCTTACCCCGCTGATCGGCACAGTTGTGGGGCGAGGACATCGTTGTCAAACGCCGCTTCGAACCGGCTCACCGCGTCCCCCGGCACAGGCGCACCACTGCCGCATCTGCTCCGCCCATCGCGGGAGAGTCGGTGATCGCGTTGTTCGTGTCCGTTGGAGGGGGCAACTGTCATCCGGTTCCGGTCGATGCTGGTCAAGTCGCGTGTGCACACTGGCATGGTCACTGCTCCTCGGCTTGATCGCACGGCGTTAGGCCGGTTGCTCCTGCAGCTTCGGAAGCCGCCGGTCTGGCCGACGGTCCCGACTTTCGGCCAGCGACTTCCCGGGGCCTCTGTGCACTTCGCTCGACCGTCAGATCCAACGACCGACCGCAGCCTGTGTCATGCCCACTCCGCCCCCAGTTCTCGCAGCGCGTCCATGTTCAGGAGCGGTTCTTCTGATCAGTAGTTGGTGGCCTGGCCCGCACTGATCAGTTTGTGGTGCGGCGGCGGGCAGGGGATTGCAGAGCGCCAGTAGCTGTAGTGATCGCAAGTGCTGTGCTGGGGCAGAGACCTGACCTGCGGGTTTGTCAGTTAGCTGGGTGGGTGATCAGGTCGTGTCATCTGTGCCGTGCAAGGTTCAGATTGAGTGATTTTTGGTATGCGGCGGCGCTTCGAGTTCGCTGGCGGCGTTGCCTGGCCAACGCTGCTACCGCTGTGTTCGCGGTTTACACCGCCTGTGCCGTCGGCCGTGCCGCCAAGGGCTGGCCGACGGGTGGTCGGTGGTGTGATCAGGACGCTGCCCGGAGGGCGTGTGGGGGGTGCGGACGGGGTTCGGTCCGGGCGGTGGGGTGGCCTCCGCTGCCGGGTGGCCTGTGCGATGGGATGCCCGCGGCTCCGTCCGCCGGAGGCCGACGGGGCGGGTTGGACGTGCTTTTGACCTCGATCACCGTGTACTTGCCGTCGTGCACCGCGAGCATGTCCGGCTGCCAGGACGCCGGAGCGTATAGCGTCTTTCCGTTGCGGGCGGCTTCCGACGCCAGGTAGCTCTGCATGCCGCTGGCGATGGCCTCCTCGAGCGCGGCGGGCGGCAGCAGTTCGATGAGCCGCCCCCACACCTGGTCACTGGCCCGGGCGCCCGGCCCGGCGCCTGGCGGGGCCGACCCGCTCGTAGGGGCGGACGCCGTGCGCAGCAGGCGCCTCCACGCGACCTGGCGGTCCGGGGCCGTCCACTCCTGCGGCGGCCCCTGCGCAGCGGTGGCCGCGGCTGAGGTGCTGCCGGCCTTGGCAAAGGCGGCCGTCCACGCGGTGTGCTTCTCGGGCGGGATGCCGCAGCCGGTCAGGAACGCCTTCAGTTGCTGCTCGTCGGCAGGGATGGCGTCGCGGTTGACGATGCGGGCAGCGCTGCTGACCGGCAGGGCGAGCGGGTTGCCCGAGCGGTTCCGGATGTCCCGCAGACTCGGTGCTCCGGCCTGTTCCCACACCACTTCCAGGGCCCGGCTCAGGTCAGCGGCGTCGCTGATGAACTCGGGCCGCGGGGCGTGCATCTGCGCCAGCCGGCCGCGTTCCTCGATGCGCGCGTGCCGCCACAGCTCGCCGGCGTCCCGTACCGCTCCCGGCCCGCCGCCGCAGCCTTCCACGTAGGCCTCGATCGTCGTGTGCTTGGCCACCACGGCGCCGGAGGCCGCCCGCTTGAGCGTGGCTGGCGATAGTTCTGTGAGCCGGGCCAGTTCCTGGTAGGTCATCCCGGTCGACTGCCGCCGCAGGCGCAGGTACTCGGCCAGTCGGCCCCGGGCGGGCCGGCTGTGGTCGACGGGGTTCTCTCGGCGTCCCATCCAGCGGCCTCCTACCTCCCGGCGGCGGCGCGCAGCACCGCGCCGGCCAGCGACGTCAGGCGGCGGCCGCCGCCGACGGCCATGACCGTTGCCGCGCCCAGGGCGCCGCAGCCTCCCAGCAGGATGAAGATGTCCTGCAGGGGCATCCCGGTGACGTGCAGAGCACCGCCCAGGACGGGGAAGGAGACGGCGCTGAAGGCCTGCGGAGCGCCGAGCCGGGATGGGGCGTCCGGCGGGGAGGGCTCGGTGGGGGTGGTGTCGGACGGCATGCGAAGTCCTTTCGGCATACCCGGGCCCCAAGGGGGCGGCGGACCGGGCGTGGAAACTGCTACTGGCTGCAAGTCCCATGTGCACAGCGGCGATTGGCGTCGCTTGCTGTGTTGGGCGTGCTTCCATCATTCCACTGCGGGGACGTTCCCCGCAGAGCGATCCCTGACCGCAATATTCGGTATGGCCTAAATAGTTCTTTTTTGGTTCGCTGGTGTCCAAGAGGGCGGTTCTCACTCCCTCGCCCCACGTCTGTGCCTGACCAGCACCGATGTCACGCCGCCGCGACTGACGACCGCCTCACCCACCGGGATGGTTCATGCGCGTCCATGCTCGGCTTGCCGCAGTCCCTGTTTATGAATGATGGTGGGTCGCAGAACACCACGAGGCCGGTCTTCCCGGCCCGCGAACGTCCTTGACTGCTACTGGCTGCAACCGATGCCGACAGGGACACCGGCAGAGCCCACGTTGGCGCGTGGCCTGCCCGCACCGAGCCGGCACCCGTCACGCGGGCGCCGGCTTCGTCGTCACCGAGGCCGCCGCCCTGCGTCGGGCCCGAGCCGAGAGGGCCGGCCAGGACGTGGCTGTGCCGCGGTGCCTGGAGCAGACGGCGTGACTGGCGGAGGGTCAGGCGCTGGTCTCCGGCCGCACCCGAGGATTAGCTGTTGCCGGGAACCAGCCGGAGTAATGACTCTCTCCGGCGTACCGTGAGCGCTTTCGACGCCGCGCCCGGGCTGCCCGTGTCCGCGGCGCAACCGGACGTGACACCCCGTCAATCCGGACGCCCTACTCAGGAGATCCGACCGTGACCGAAGTCGCTCTGGACGAGTCCCCCTACGAGATCCACACCGACCAGCTCACCCGCGCCCAGGCCGACACACTGTACGGCTTCCTGAAGGAGCGGACCCGCGCTCCTGGCCGAGCACGAGACCGGCACCGAGGAGCACCGCGCACTCCTCGCCCTGGACACGGCCGTGGACATGACCTACGACGACATCACCGGGTACTTCCGCTACGAGACCGACCTGGACCGTGACCTGGCGGAACTGCGGGAGAACTGGAAGCGCCTTCGCTGGTTATCCTTCCCCTGGCGGGACACCCCCGGCTACGACGACGCCCTCTGGCCCCGGGCGAAGTACGTCCCCCTGCGAGCAGGGGAGCCGCTGAGGGCGACGCCCAGAAAGAGCTGCTCCAGGCCGCCGCCCAGGCCGGCGAGATCCGGCAGAAGGCGTTGGCGCAGCTCGCGGCCGTCCGCAGCGAGGACGGCATGCCAGCAGATCCCGAGGACATAGTCATCGCCCACCGGATGCTGGAGGCATACTTCCAGCACTACGAACGGATCGCCGCCGAACACGACGCCCCCGCCATTGGGTGCGAGATCGCCGACCAGCGGCGGGCCTGGGCCAAGGGACGGCGCATGATGGGGGCATGGCGCGACCTGGCTGCTCAAGTTCGCCACCGAGGGGGAACTCAACTCGATCATCCAGAACTTGCAGGGCAACGGGTTGGCGGAGGAGATCACCCAAGCCACCCTCGAGCGCGCTGCCGTGAAGCGCTGGCTGACCTCGCAAGGCCACGACATCAATGAGGACGAGGTCCAACCACAGTGACCACGGAACTGCAGTCGGGGTGACCGCCCGTCATCCGATGGAGTCCGGCACGTGTTCTCGCATCCGAAGGACGAGAGCTACGACGTTCTGCAAGACGAGTTCCGCGCGAAGAACCCGTGGTTCAGCCACACGCGGCTCGATGGTGAGACACACTTCCCGGGCGTCGAGCTGCCGCGTGAAGTGGCCGCGGAGATCGAGGACTTCCTCGCAACGGAGTGACCTCGTTCCACCAGGCCATTCCTTACCCGAACCCGGGTGCTCCGCCGGCCCAGCGGCCGGCGGAGCACCCGGGCCTGCGGCGGAGGTGGTCAGACGATGGCCAGTCGCACCTCTGCCTCCTTCCCCGGGAAGGTGAAGGCGAACTGTTCCCGGACACCCGAGCTGCATGCCTTCTTCGCCTTCTGCGTGCCACCGCCGACGACGCGAACGACGGCACACTTGCCGTCCATACGGGTGTCCTCCACCCAACCGGACACCCGTACGCTCTTGTTGGTGCAGGTCAGGCTCCACGAGGCCTGCGACCCGTCGATCTTGGCCTCCTTGGACGTGTTGCACGTGGCGGCATTTGCCTGGCCGGCGGCACCGACGGCCAGACCGCCGGCGAGCACGATCGCCGACAGGAGGGAGGTGAGGGCCTTGCGGGCAGTTGGCATGGTGCACTCCTTGAGGAAGAAACGAAGGGCGGACCGCGCGGAACTCCGGACGCGTACCTTCGGTGACCTCCAACGAGGGAGGTCCGTCCGGGACCGTTCGGCGCAGCATCAGACTGCCCCACATGAACGGCCGGGAAGGCCCGCCGGCGTCTGCCTTTGTAGGCACGTGTATGCAGGGCGCTGAGCTGCGGATATGCTGCAAGGCAGCGGACCGGAAGTGTCCGGGACCCGGCAGGGGTGGGTGTTCACCAGCACTGTCACGTTGACTGACCGGGTGGGATGATCTTCTGGTTGGTCATGCTGGGAGGGGGCGTCCGTGGACAGCGCGCCGCCGTCGTGCAAGGGGCACCGGTATTTGGTGGAGATCATCGCGCGCTGCGTGTGGCTGCACTTCCGCTTCCGGCTCAGCTTCCGCGAGGTCGAGGAACTGATGCTCGAGCGCGGCGTGCTCGTCTTCTATGAGACGGTCCGCCGCTGGTGCGCCAAGTTCGGGCAGGCCTACGTCGGCGCGCTGTGCCGTCGGCAACCCCGGCCCGGTGACAAGTGGCACCTGGACGAGGTCTTCATCAAGATCAACGGAGAGCAGAAGTACCTGTGGCGGGCCGTGGATGCCGACGGCACCGTCCTGGACATCCTCGTACAGAACGGCGGGACACCGCTACGGCCAGGCGGTTCTTCCGCAGGCTGCTGAAGAAGACCCGTACGGTGCCCCGGGTGGTCGTCACCGACAAACTGTGCTCCTACGGCGCGGCCCACCGAGAAGTCATACCCTCGGTCGAGCACCGCTCCCACAAGGGCCTGAACAACCGGGCAGAGAACAGTCATCAGCCGACGAGGCAGCGTGAACGCGCGATGAAGGGCTTCCGCAGTACCGGTGAGGCCCAGCGGTTCCTGTCCGCGTTCAGCGACATCTCACCGCACTTCCGGCCCCGCCGCCACCTGATGAGCGCCCCCGGCTACCGAGCCGAGATGACCATCCGCTTCGCAATCTGGGACCAGGCCACCGGCGCCGCCAGCCAGCCCTCCGAGGCCTGAGCACCGACCCGAAACCCGGCCCCCGCCACGCCCCGACGCGCCGTCAGAGACCCACGCACCCAACAACGTGACAGCGCCCTCCGTCGCGTTGCGGACCAGTTGTTCTCGTGTCGTCGTCTGAGCCGTCAGCACCGTGTCCTCTTTCTCGGGTGAAGAGATCCGGATGAAGCGCTTCGAGCATGGCAACGGGGCCCGCACCCGCACATCTTCAGGATTGCGTAGTGGCACTTCCGACCGTGCTGGGCTCCGACTTGCCAGCCGTCTCGTCGGCCGTGCCGTCGGGCTGCTGTTCACTCTCCGCGCTGGGGCGTACGTGCCGCAGCACCACGACGGAGAGCACGGCGAAGGCGACCATGGCGACGGCGGCCGAGAAGGCGACGATGTGCAGCCCGCGGGTGAAAGCCTCACGGGCGACGGACAGCAGGTCTTCCCCCGCGGCCCCGGGGAGACCGGCGGCGGCCTGCGAAGCGCCCGAGAGGCTGTCGCGCGCGGTGTCGGCGGTGCCCGCCGGAATGTCGGCGGGCATGTTGTCGTCCATCCGGCCTCGGTAGACGGCCGCGCCGACGCTGCCCAGGACGGCGATGCCCATCGCGATGCCGAACTCGCCGTTCGTCTCCGACATCGCCGCGGCCGAGCCGGTCTTCTCGGGAGGTGCGGAGCCCACGACCAGTTCGGTGCTCAGCACGCCCATCGGGCTGGTGCCCGCGAACGCGATGGCGTATCCGGTCACCACCAGGGCGATGCCGCCCTTGTCCTCGACCTGGGTGATCAGCAGCAGGCCGACCGCCGTCACCAGCAGGCCGATGGCGATGGCGTAGGCCGGCCGGATGCGGCGCGCCAGGTCGGGCGCGGCCAGGTTGCCGACGATCGCCAGGGCGAAGGACGGCACCAGCCACAGCCCCGCCTCCAGCGGGGAGAGCCCCGCCACCTGCTGGAGGTACAGGGAGACGAGCAGCGTCACGCCGCCCATGGTGGCGGAGCACAGCAGGGCGACGCCGAGGGCGGAGCTGAGCGTGCGGTTCCGGAACAGCCGCAGGTCCAGCAGCGGGTTGGCCAGCTTGCGCTGCCGCTGGACGAACACGACGCCGATGACGACACCGGCGAGGAGGGGCAGCAGCGTCGTCGCCGCGAATCCGTCGGTGGCCAGCTTCTTGGCCGCGTAGATGACCGGCAGGATCGTGGCGAGGGAGAGCACGACGCTCGGCAGGTCGGTCCTGCCCGCCGTCGGGTCGCGGTGCTCGGGCAGCAGCAGCGGGCCGAGGATCAGCAGCAGCACCATGACCGGCACGCCCAGCAGGAACACCGAACCCCACCAGAAGCGGTCGAGCAGCGCGCCACCGGCGACCGGGCCGAGCGCCATGCCGCCCATGAAACAGCTCATCCAGACGCCGATGGCCGTGCCCCGCTGCTTGGGGTCGTGGAACATGTTGCCGATCAACGCCAGCAGGGACGGCATCAGCGTCGCCCCCGAGATGCCGAGGACCGCGCGGGCGGCGATCAGGGTGTTGGGGCTGTCGGCGTAGGCGGCGAGGGCCGATGCGACGCCGAAGGCCGCGGCGCCGAACAGCAGCAGCTTGCGCCGCCCGATGCGGTCGCCGAGGTTGCCCCAGGTGATCAGGAACCCGGCGATCATGAAGCCGTAGATGTCCGTGATCCAGAGCTGCTGGGTGGCGCTGGCGCCCAGGTCCGCGCTCAGGTGGGGGAGGGCCAGGTTCAGCACGCTGACGTCCAGGGACAGCAGGAGCGTGGGCAGGGCCAGAACGCCCAGGCCGATCCACTCCCGCCACCCCGCCCTCGCGGGAGCCTCGCTGGTCGTGTTCGTATCCATCACTGAACCTTCCGTCTGCTCCGTCAGGGGACCGAGCGGGGCCCGGCAGTTTGTGGAGGCACCGGGCAGACGCCAGGGGAATTCGCGGCTGCCCGATGCCCCTCCCACCCTGCCCAGCAGCGCTTTCGGAGCACTGTCGGACGGCATTCGCTCCCCTGTCGGACGGCACGCGATACCGTTGCCCATGCGTTTCGGTGTGTTGGGCCCGCTCTCGGTACTGACCGAGGACCATCATCCGGTCAGGATTCCCGAGCAGAAGATCCGTGCTCTGCTGGCCGATCTGCTGGCCCACGGCGGGCGCCCCGTCTCTACCGACCAGCTGGTGCACGACCTGTGGGGCGACGCCCCTCCGGCCAACCCGGTGGGCGCGCTGCAGATCAAGATCTCCCGGTTGCGCCGGGTGCTGGAAGAGGCCGAGCCCGGCAGCAAGAACCTGCTGGTGTCGCTCGCGACCGGATACGCGCTGGAGGCCCCCGGCGACGCGGTGGACGCCAGCCGGTTCGAGACGCTGGTCGAACGGGCCCGGACGGCTCCGGAGCCGCGGGGACGCGCGGCCCTGCTGACCGAGGCGCTCGGGCTGTGGCGGGGGGCGGCGTTCGCCGACTTCGACGATCAGCCCTTCCTCCAGCCTGCGATCACCCGTCTGAGCGAACAGCGCCTGTCGGCCTGCGAAAACCAGGCCGAGGCCCGGCTGGCGCTGGCCGAGCACCAGGCCCTGACCGGGGAGCTCGGTGAACTGGTGGGCCGGTATCCGCTCCGGGAGAGGCTGCGGGCCTCGTACATGCTCGCCCTCTACCGATCGGGGCAGCAGGCCGAGGCGCTGGCGACGTACGAGGAACTGCAGCGGCTGCTCGTCGAGGAGATGGGGCTCGACCCGGGCGCCGAGCTGGCCGGTCTGCACGGGGCGATCCTGCGGCAGGACCCGGCGCTCACCCCGATGCCCGGTTCCGGCCCCGGCAGCGCCCCGGTGACGCCCGCGGGCAGCAACCTGCCCTCCCCGATCACCGCGCTGATCGGCCGGGACACGGCCGTCGCCGAGGTACGCGCCCTTCTCGGGGCGGGCCGTCTGGTCTCCCTCATCGGGCCCGGCGGAGTGGGCAAGACCCGGCTCGCCCTGGAGACCGCGAGCCGGTCCGTCGGCACGTTCCCCGACGGGGTGTGGCTGGTGGAACTGGCCCCGCTGGCGCGCTCCGGCGTCCCTGAGCAGGCGGAGCCGGCGACCGAGTCGGTGGCCCAGGCGGTGATGGCGGTACTGGGGGTGCACGAGGCCGCCGCTGCGGACCCCGGGGCCGCCGAGGGAGGCAGGACACCGGCCGGGCAGCTCGCGGACTATCTGCGGACGAAGCAGGTCCTGCTGGTCCTCGACAACTGCGAGCACCTGATCGAGGCCACCGCGGCGCTGACCGAGACCCTGCTGCTGGCCGCGCCCGGCCTGCGGATCCTGGCGACGAGCCGGGAGCCGCTCCAGCTCGCGGGCGAGGCCCGATGGCCCGTGCCCCCGCTGGAGCTGCCCGACCCCGCGGACGACGCACGCCCGGAGGCGCTGGAGCGGTCCAGCGCCGTACAGCTCTTCGTGGCCCGCGCCCGCGACATCGTGCCCGGATTCTCGCTGACCGCGGACAACGCCCGCGCGGTCTCCACGGTCTGCCGCAGACTCGACGGCATCCCGCTCGCCCTGGAGCTCGCCGCCACCCGGATCCGTGCTCTGGGCGTAGGGGGCCTGCTCGCCCGGCTCGACGACCGATTCCGGCTGCTGGCCGCCGGGTGCCGGGGAGCCGCTCCGCGTCAGCAGACGCTCCGCGCGGTGATCGACTGGAGCTGGGAGCTGCTGACCGAGCCCGAGCGCATCGTGCTGCGCAGGCTGGCCGTCCAGGTGGACGGCTGCACGCTGGAGGCGGCCGAGGCCGTGTGCGGCGGCGAGGACGTGGCGGCCCGGGACGTGCCGGACCTGCTGGCGCGGCTGGTGGACCGCTCCCTGGTGGTGGCCGTGGAGCGTGTGGGCGGCCACCGCTACCGGCTGCTGGAGTCCGTCGCCGAGTACTGCCGCGAGAAACTGCGGGAGGCCGGGGACACCGAGCCGGTGCGGCGTCACCGGCGCTACTACCGGGAGCTCGCCGAACGGGCCGGGCCGCACCTGTACACCGCGGACCAGCAGGGGTGGCTGGACCTCCTCGACACGGAGCGCGGAAACCTGCGCAGCGCGCTCACCGGCGTGATCCGGGACGCGGCCGAGAACCGGGCGGGCGCCAGGGACGCGGCCCTGCGGTTCGCGAGTTCACTGGCCTGGTACTGGTTCCTGCGCGGGCGGCTCCGCGAGGGCATGCGACAGCTCGGCGCGGCCCTGGACGCGACGGCCCCGGACGGCGGGGAGACGGAGCCCGTGCCGGGCGCCGTCCGCGCGGTGGCCTTGGCCTGGCAGGCCGGTTTCACGGTGCTGTCCGGGGACGCGGCGGACGACGGACCCAGGCGGCGGGCGGCACAGGCGCTGGACCGGGGGGACGACGAGCCCGCCGACCGGGCGCGGGCGCGCTGGTTCCTCGGCTTCATCGAGAGCGACTTCGGCGATCTATCGGTCAGTGAGGAACTCGTCGGCGCGGCGCTGGCCGCCTTCGACGGGCTCGGCGACCGGTGGGGCACGGCGGCGGCGCTGGGGACCCGCGCCAAGCACGCGATGGTGCGCGGGGATCTGGCCTCGCTCCGACGGGACGGCGAACGCAGTGCGGCGCTCTTCCGGGACATCGGCGACCGCTGGGGGTACCTCCAGGCGACGGACTCCCTGGGCAACCTGGCCGAGATCGCCGGCCGTTACGAGGAGGCCACCGAACTGCACTGGACCGGGCTGCGCACCGCGCAGGAGCTGGGCCTGTGGTCGGAGGTTTCCAGCAGGCTCTCCTGGCTCGGCCGGGTGGCGATGCTCACCGGCGAGTTCGAGCAGGCCAGGGAGCTTCACGAGCGGGCGATCCGGCTCGCCAGGGAGCACAGCTTCAAACCGGGGGAGATCTTCGGGGAGATGGGGCTCGGGATCGCGGCCCGCAAGGCGGGAAAGCTGGAGATGGCCGAGACACATCTGCGGCGAGTGCTCGACTGGATGCCGCAGGAGCGGTCGGGACTGGGCAACACCCTGCCGCTGGCGCTGATCCTGCCCGAGCTGGGGTTCATCGCGGAGGCGCGGGGCGACACCCGGGCCGCGCTGGCCCTGCACCTGGAAGGCCTCGACGTCGCACGGCAGTTGGCGGGGGACCCCCGGGGGGTGGTGATCGCGCTGGTGGGACTGGCCGGAGTGCACGCGCAGCTTGGCCGCCACCGCGATGCCGCGCGGCTGCTGGGTGCGGCGGCCGAGGCTGGGGAGGCGACGAACGCTCCGCCGGCGCCGGCGGAGCGGGGCGACGTCGAGCGCATCACCGCGAAGGTCCGTGGCGCCCTCGGCGACAGGGCCTACCGGGACGCGTACGCGGACGGCCGCCGGGCCGACCTCGACGAGCTGAGGTCGGTGGCCGGGGACCTGCCCTCTCAGCCCTGAGCCGGCGGATCCCCGGCGGCCCGGCACTCCCGTACGGCGGCGGTGAACTCCCTGACGACGGTGTGCACTTCGTCCTCCCGCAGCGCCTGGTGCAGCGGCAGCAGCAGCGTGGTGGACCAGGCCTCGTCGGTGCCCGGCAGGACGGAGGGCGGCCCTCCGTAGCGGTAGAGCGGGACGTGGTGCAGCGGCATGTAGCGGAAGGTCGTGTAGATGCCGCGCTCCAGCAGCGTCTTGGCGACCCGGTCGCGGATGTCCTCGGCGAACTGGACCCAGTAGAAGTAGTGGGTACTGCGGTGCCCCGCGGGCGGACGGGGCGGCAGCCGCACCCCGTCGAGTCCGGCGAGCCCGGTGTCGTACACCTCGGTGAGGGCCGAGCGCCGGGCGACGAATCCCGCGAGGCGGCGCAACTGTACCTGCCCGATGGCGGCCGTCATGTCATTGCCGATCAGGCGGCGCCCCAGGTGCTCCACGTCCAGCCCCCACCACCGGTCGGCGCCCTGGGCCGCGGTGGTGAAGGTGCGATCTCTCGGTTTGGTGTCGGTGTAGTGAGAGTCAGTAGTGCTGGTTTGGGCCTGTGGTCTTTCAGCGCTGGTCAGTGGGATGTCGGTGGTGGGGTTGTCACTGTCGTAGGGCGAGAGATCTGGGTGGGGGATCGCTGTCGTGGGGCTTTATCTCATGGCAGGTGATGCTGTCTCAGGTTCGATAGTTCTGATGCGGTCGGTGGTGGTGTGCCGGGTTTGATCGGGGGATGAAGCGGGACACAGGAACCGGACTGAGGCGCCCGGCGTGCCCCGGCCGTTCCTGGCCCTCGCTGCGTCGTCGCCCGCCTCTGTCCCTTTCCGCTCCTCGTGCACCGGCCCTGCAAAACGGGTGTGCAACAGAGCCCTCGTTGCACACCCGGCATGTCCGCTCGCAGGTCGGCGCACGACACAGCACCGGACCCCGGTCCTCGCGGCCCAGGGTCCGGTCACAGCGCGCTGGAAGTGGTCAGGGACCCTCCGAGGCGGCCTGGGGAATCGTCACCGGGACCGCCCACTCAACTCCGAGCTCGGCAAGCGCTGTCCGCTGCTCCGCGCTGAGCTTGTCGCGCCTCGATTTGGTGTTGGAGACCCACACGCCCAGCTTCACGATCACCGGCTCGGCCTCGCCGTCGACCGCGATTTCCTCGCTGTGGCCGCGCGGCACCGCCCGGCCCGCACCTTCCCGCTCCACCTACTGCCCAAGGGCCTCCAGACCCCGCTGGAACGCCTGCCGCGCCTTGCTTGGGCGGGCCGCCTCCGGGGCGGGGGCCGGGGCCGCAGCGGCCTTGATGCCGAGCGTGGTCAGCCGCTCCTGCTGTTCGGGCAGGAGCTGTGCCCAGGTGCCCGGTTCCTGCTGCCGCCAGCGCCACTTGCCGATGCCGTCGCCGTCCATCAGCACGCCGGGCTGGATGTCGGGCAGGCTGCCGTCGGCGTCGACGAGGTCGGCGAGGACGCGGTAATGGCGCTGTCAGCCCAGGGGCCAGGGGCAGTCCCAGTCCGGGTCGATCGCCGTCAGCTGCGCCGCGCGTACCCGGGCGCGTTCCGGGTCCTTGCCCCGGTCGTTCTTCGCGCCCTTCCGGCGGAGGTTGGCGATGTGCTGTCCGATGGGCACCATCGCCTGGACCTCGCCCCATGCCGCGTCCTGACGCGGTGCGAGGTGGCCGGTGGCCCGCCGGTAGGACCGGAGCGCGGCGAGTTTGGTCTCCCAGGCTTCCTCGCCGGGTTCCCAGACCATCCCGGCCTCCGGCGCGTCCAGAGGACCTTGCGCCGGTCCTCCAGCTCACCCGCCCGCAGTGCCTTGCGCTGCTGGTGCACCCACCGCCCGAGGGGGAAGTCCTTCGTGACGCCGGCCTCGGCCTCCGTGTCATAGGGCACGGCGTAGACGCCGGTGATCTCGTTCTCCGCTCGCCAGCGGATGAGGGCCTGGTAGCCCTCCAGCCACACCAGCGACTCCGGCCGGTAGACCCGGGTGCGCAGGAAGGCCGCGATGGTCGCCGCGTCGCGCGGGCTGGAGAAGTGCAGCAGCGCCGCTTTCGCGGCGGCCTGCGTGTCGCCCTCCCCGCCGGCCCCGACGATCTGCCCGTCCTCGTCACGACGGACGTGCACCTTGCGCTTGCCGCTGGTGAGCGCGCGGGAGGCGAGCTGCTCGACCAGGCGCTCATCATGCGAGCGCAGGCCCTGGAGCACGGCTACGAGCGGCTTGAAGCTGGCGGAGGCGACCATGTCGGTCGGGTCCTCGCCGGGCTCCAGGAACACCAGCACGATGATCCTGGCGATCTTCGTGCTGCCGTCGCGGTTGACCCGGAGCGCGCGGCCGATGTTCTGCACGATCTCCACCTGCGAGCCGCGGGTGTCCGCGAAGCACACGGCCTCCACACCCCACTCGCCGGTGATGTCCACGCCCTCCCCGAGCATGCGAACGCTGGCGAGGAAGGCGCGGTGCACCCGGCGCCCGGCCGCGTCGATGCCGTTGGCGAACTGGCGCAGGGCCTCGCGCCGCTCGGTGACGAGGTGGTCGCCGCACAGCCACGCCGACCACACCCGGTCCGGCGGGACGTGGCGGCCGGCCTCCAGCTCGTAGAACTCCGCGTCGATCGAGGACTTCGGCAGCTTGTCGGCGGCGGCCAGGTCCTCATCGGAGGCATCGTTGACGTACAGCTCGGCAGCGGTCTCCGGCAGCTTCTCCGCGAACGCCGCCTCCTCCTCCACCTTCTGGTGGAACGTCATGACCGTACGGAGGTTGTACGCCGCCGCGTGCTCCAACAGGGCGGTCTGCAGGAGCGCCAGGCGCCGGCCGCGCCGCGCCTCCTCGGACTCCCCGAGGACAGGGGAGGGATCGCCGATCTTCAGGACGTCGAGGTGCGGCGTTCCATCGCTGTTCGCAGGGCCTCTCTGAGGGCGGGCACGGAACTGTGTGGGCCGAGCGGGAGCACGCCGTCAGCGGTGAGCGGCAGCCAGTTGGGCCAGTCGTCGGCGCGGACGATGTCTGCGGGCAGGCCGAGCGCCTCGGCGATGTAGACCTGGGATTCCTCGCTGGGTCTGACGCCGCGCTGCCATTTGCGTATCCGTGCCACGTCGGTGCCTGAGCGCAGGCCACGCCGGGCGGCCGCGGCTTGGATGCCGGCCACGAGTTCCCTCGTCGTCATGCCGAGCGCGATGCGCGCCGCAGCCAGCGGGTGGCGTCTCTTTTCCACCGCTTCAGTCAATCACTCAGCGCACAGAGTCGGTTACTGCTTAGCGAAGGCGGGACCTCCCCAGGGCCCCCGTCAACCCGTCGACCGGGCCGACCAGTTGAACCCATTCTGTGATGTGCCGGGCGGCGGTCTCTTCCGGAACGGGAGGGGCTGTGACGTCACCGTGCCTGGCGGTGTCACGGGAGCAGGTGCCCGGGCTCGTCGTGATGCGGGCCGGTCCCCCGCGGCGGTCGTAAGGCCGGCGGGGAGGGGCGGCCCTTCGGTTCTTCGATCTTGAGGAGCGCCATGTTCAGTGTGTCCACACCAGCCGGTACGCGTGTGATGCGAGTTCCCTTCGAGTCGTGGTGGTCGACCAGGGCTACGTGGGTCTGCCTCTGGCGGTGCGCTCCGCTCAGATGGGAAACCGCGTGGTGGGGTTCGACACCGACGCGCGCCGGGCCGAGGAGCTGGCGTGCGGCAGCACGCCCATTGAGGACGTCGCCGCGGCCGAGTTGGAGCCACTGCTGCGGGACGGCGCCTACCGGCCCACCGCGTCCCCGGACAACCTGGCCGGGTTCGACGTGGCGGTGATCGCGGTGCCGACGCCGCTGCGCGACGGTCCCCCGATCTGTCGTACGTGCTCGCGGCGGGCCGGGCGGTGGGCCGCTACCTGCGCGAGGGGGCGCTGGTGGTGCTGGAGTCCACCAGCTATCCGGGCACGACCGGCACCATCCTGGGCCCGGTGCTGGAGGAGGTCTCCAGGCTGCGGATGGGCCGTCAGTTCGCCCTGGGGTTCAGCCCGGAACGGATCGACCCGGGCAACCGGGTGTGGACGCTGACCACCACGCCGAAGATCGTCAGCGGGATGAAGGAAAGCCGAGTACTGAGCTGGTGCTCGCCCGGCAGGCCGCCTGCTGATCAACCACCAGCCGGACCACCAGGCCAGCACGTCCCCACCTCAATTGCTCCCAAGGCCGTAAGCCGCCCATCGGGCCGAACTCCGGACGGCACTTGTGCTGGCCATCCAATTCGCAATCCACGTGCGGCCGTGCATCGCAGCGGACGCTGGCAAAAAGGCGCCATGCCCATTCCCGCCAGGACCCGTTCAGGTCCGTGCGCCACAGACCCCACCACACTCTTCGCAGCACTCGGGGATCACCCCCTCCCGGGTCCGATGAAGAGAGGGCTCCATGACCAGAGTTCCCCGGAGACGCAGAGCCGGGCTGTTGTCGGCCTCACTCGCGCTCGTCCTGCTCCCGGCCGGTACGGCAGGGCAGGCCGTCGCGGCCGGACCGGACGGCGGCGGCCAAGCGGCCGCGCACACCAGCGCCGAAGCCGCCGCACGCCCTACGACCACCGCCCACGCCACCCATACCGTCACGCTCGTCACCGGCGACAAGGTCACCGTCACCGACCTCGGCCAGGGCAAGAAGACCGTCAGCGTGGACCGCCCGAAGGGTGCCGCCGGCGCCGTCCGCACCGAGACGACGAACGGCCAGATCACCGTCGTCCCGGACGAGGCACTGCCGTATCTGAACGCCGGCACCCTCGACGCGCGGCTGTTCGATGTGAGCGAGCTGATACGCCAGGGCTTCGCCGATGGAGACAAAGGCGCGGCGGACGGACTGCCGTTGATCGTCACTTACGGCAGGAGCGCGCGGTTGGCGCCGAGTGTGCCGCAGGGCGCCGAGAAGGTGCGGTCCCTGCCCAGCATCGGCGGCGCTGCGGTCCGCGCCGGCCAGGAGCGCGAGTTCTGGCGGTCCGTGGCCCCGCAGGCCGCCAAGCCCGCCGCGCGTGCGGCGACTTCGGACGGCGCGCGCTTCGCCGACGGTATCGAGAAGATCTGGCTCGACGGGCGCGTCAGGGGCGAAATGGCCGAGTCCAACGCGCAGATCGGCACGCCCCAGGCCTGGGAGTCCGGACTCACCGGCAAGGACGTGAAGGTCGCCGTGCTGGACACCGGTATCGACGCCGGGCACCCGGATCTCACGGGACGTATCTCCCAGTCGAAGAGCTTCATCGAGGGGCAGGAGGTCGCCGACCGCAACGGCCACGGCACCCATGTCACCTCCACCGTCGGCGGTACCGGTGCTGCGTCGGACGGCAAGGAGAAGGGGGTCGCCCCGGACGCCACGCTTTCCGTCGGCAAGGTCCTCAGCGACCAGGGCTTCGGCAGCGAGTCGCAGATCATCGCTGGGATGGAGTGGGCCGCGCGGGACGTGCACGCCAAGGTCGTCTCGATGAGTCTTGGCTCGTCGGAGCCGAGTGACGGCACCGACCCGATGGCGCAGGCCGTGAACACGCTCTCCAAGGAGACCGGCGCCCTCTTCGTCATCGCCGCCGGAAACTCCGGCGCCCCCGGCTCGATCGGCTCTCCTGGTGCTGCTGACTCCGCGCTCACCGTCGGCGCCGTCGACTCCGCTGACCGGGCCGCGTACTTCTCCAGCCAGGGTCCCCGCATCGGCGACAACGCGCTCAAGCCCGACGTGTCCGCGCCCGGCGTGGGCATCCTCGCCGCCCGCTCCCAGCTGATCAGCGGCAGCGGCTACTACACCTCGCTGAGTGGTACGTCGATGGCGACGCCGCATGTCGCGGGCGTCGCCGCGCTGCTCGCCCAGAAGCACCCCGACTGGAATGGCGCGCAGCTCAAGGACGCGCTGATGTCGACCTCGAAGCAGCTCGGCGCGTCCGCGTACGCACTCGGCGCGGGCCGGGTCTCCGTGCCCGCCGCGATCACCGCGCGGATCACCGCGACCGGCAGCGCCGACCTGGGCTTCTACAGCTGGCCCTATGCGGACAACAAGCCGGTGACCAAGACGCTCACCTACGCCAACTCCTCGGACCAGCCGGTCGAGCTGAGTCTGGCCGCGCAGGGCGCTCCCGACGGCGTCGTCTCGCTCGCCGACGCGAAGCTGACCGTGCCCGCGCACGGCACCGCGTCCACCACGGTGACCGGTGACGGTGCGAAGGCTGCCGTCGGCAACACCAGCGGACAGATCGTGGCGAGCGCCGACGGCGCCCCCGTCGCGCACACCGCCTTCGGTCTGGTGAAGGAGGACGAGCGGTACACGCTCACCGTCCACGTCAAGGACCGCGACGGCGCCGCGACCGCCGCACTCCTCACTCTGCAGCAACTCGTCAAGGGCAGTGACCCGCTGCCGGCACAGGTCGGCGACTCCGGCACCCTGAAGCTGCGGCTGAAGCCGGGCACGTACAGCGTGACGACCTTCCTCAAAGTGCGCGGCAGCCACGGCGCCGACTCGCTCGGCCTCGGCTTCCTCGCCGCCCCCGAGGTCATTCTCGACCAGGACCGCGAAGTCACCCTAAACGGACGGCAGCTGAAGGAGATCAGCGCCAAGGTCGACCGGCGCACCGAGACCCGGCAGCTGGTCATGGAGTACGACCGCAAGGCGAACGGCGCCGACCTGCTCGGCGCGGTCCTGGTGCCTCCGACCTACGACAGCATCTTCGCCGCCCCCACCGACAAGGTCACCGACGGCACCTTCGAGTACCGCACGGTCTGGCGGCTCGGCAAGCCGCTCTTGGAGGCCGAGGCGGGCGACAGGCCGCTGGGCGACGCCACTGTCCAGCCCGGTAGCGCCCTGACCGACGGCCGCAGCACCGTGCCGGTCGTCGACGCGGGCGCCGGCGCGCCCGCCGACTACGCGGGCAAGGACGTGCGCGGCAAGGCCGTCGTCGTCCACGCCACCGGCGC
Source organism: Streptomyces sp. NPDC015032 (assembly GCF_043080425.1). Classification (NCBI taxonomy): domain Bacteria; kingdom Bacillati; phylum Actinomycetota; class Actinomycetes; order Kitasatosporales; family Streptomycetaceae; genus Streptomyces; species Streptomyces sp. NPDC015032. The sequence continues at coordinate 19,064 of NZ_JBIBVN010000061.1, forward strand.
CATCTCGCCGGTCGCGCTCGCTCAGGCGGCCCAGGACGCGGGCGCCAAGGCCCTGTTCGTCACCGACGACCAGCCGGGCCGGCTGATGGCCTGGTTCGGCAACGCCGACTCCACCAACCGGTCGTTGCTCGTCGCCACGGTCAACGCCGCGGACGGTGTCCGGCTGATGGCCGCGGCCACGGCCGGCAAGCGCGTCAAGCTCACGACCACCCGCAACACGCCCTACGTCTACGACCTGTCCGACAGCCACCCCGGTGCCATCCCGGGCAACCTGGCCTACACCCCGAAGAAGAGCAAACTCGCCCGGCTGGACGACACGTTCTACGCGGCGAAGCCCGCCCAGGGCGGGGAGTTCCGCTACTCGATCAACGACACCTTCCGCATCGGCCTGGGCTTCCCGGAGCGTATCGACTACCCCGCCGAGCGCACCGACTTCGTCACCACCGGCCCCGGCGAGAAGTGGCACGAGTCCGTGACCACCGGGCCCGGTGTAATCGAGGAGCGCAGCGGCCTGGTCACCTACCGGGCCGGCACACGCAGCCGGGTCGACTGGTTCAAGCCCATCTGGCACCCCTGGCTCGGCACCGGGCTCGGCTGGGGCCAGCAGCGGGCCGGGAACCTCCTCCAGTTCAACACCCCCGGCTGGGGCGACTCCGGACCCGACCACACCGGGTTCGGCGACGTGTGGAACGACAAGTCCATCCAGCAGACCACCGAGGTCTACGTCGACGGGGCGCGCGTCGACCGGCGCACCGGCTCGGCCGGGTACGTGCGGAACGCCGATCCGGCCGAGCACACCTACAAGGTCGTCACCGACACCGCGCTCGACCCCGCGCGCTGGAAGCTGTCCACGAAGGGCCACTCCGAGTGGACCATCAAGTCCGCCGCGACGCCCGCCGACAAGTGGACGTTCCTGCCGCTGCTCAACCTTGGCTTCAACGTCGACACCGACCTCGCGGGCGACGTCCGCGCCGGGCAGCGCCTGACCGTCGGGATCTACTCCGAGTACGTCAAGGGCGCGCCGGACACCGGGACCATCGGCGACGGCACCCTCCAGGTCTCCTACGACGACGGCCAGACCTGGACGTCCGTCGGCCTGGACCGCGACGCGAACAAGGCCGCCTGGCACGGCACCCTGAAGGTACCCGCCGACGCGCAGTACATCTCGCTGCGCGCATCCGCTCGCGACGACCGGGGCGGCCAGGTCACCCAGGAGATCATCCGGGCGGTCGGCGTGAAGTGACGCGCTCCGGCCGCTGAAGCCATGGGGTGAACCGCACGCGGCGCAACCTCGAATAACAGGGCGGCGCCGTCTCCGTGGGACCTGGGAGGCGGCGCCGCTCGTGCCGTTCAGCCCGCCGGTTCGACGATGCCGCGGACGACACCCAGCTCGACCAGGTCCTGCGGACGCAGCCCGAGCTCATCCGCGGTCCGCCGCACCTGGTCGGCCCGGCGTTTGAGGATCGCGGCGGCCAGTTCGGGCGCGATGACGGAGAAATAGCTGTCTGGCGTGGCCCCTGAACGGTGTCAGGGAATTGCTGGGGATGCCGGACGCCAGGCCGGTGCTGCGGCTGGTGTGAAGCACGCAGCCGACTCCGCTGTGTGTCGCTACAACACGCCGGTCAGTGCGTTGTCCTCCCACTGGTCGACGACCTCGAGGTAGCCGGTTAGTACTCCAGTACGGTTTCGTGATCTATCCAGCAGGTTCGTCGGCGGTCCGCCGTCGGTAGTGGCTGCGTCGGGCTGTTGCCTGGTGGCGTCTGCGCCAGATGGACCAGTGCAGCAGCCTGGCCGCAGTCCCGGCCGGTGGGTTGAAGACGGCAGCGAGGAGGCAACGGATCTCCGGGACGGTCAGCGTGATCAGATCGCTGCTGCGGGCGGGCTGGTGTGTATCGGCAGTCCGTTGCGGTGCAGCGTCGGCGACAAGGGCGGTCAGGAAGGCCAGGGCGAGCATGGCGAGCGTGATGTGCCGGTGCCAGGAGGCCCAGTGCCTCACTTGGTAGTGGTCGAGGCCGACCTGGCCCTCGGCGGCCTGGAAGCACTCCTCCACGCTCCAGCGGACACCGGCGACGCGGACCAGTTCGGACAGGGGCACTTCGGTGGGTGACCAGCACAGGTAGAAGGCGAGTTCGCCGGTGGACCGGTTGCGTCGGATGAGCAGATGCCGATGGTTGCCGGTGCCGGTGTGGATCCAGGCCCAGTCGTAGTAGCGCGGGCCTTTCGCGCCGTTGCCGGCGCTGTGCCGCTGCCAGGCCGTGGCGGGCAGGCGGCCGGCGACGGTGTCCGCGCGGACAAGGGTGCGGCCGTGGTTGATCCTGACCCGCATCGAGCAGGCGACGGCCATCACGTGGCCGACGCCGCGTGCTTCGAGGGCGGCGCGGAGCTGGGGGTCCTGGCCGTAGGCTTCGTCGCCGGTCACCCAGGAAGCGGTGATCCCGGCGTCCAGCGCGGCTGTGATCATCTCGACGGCCAGGCGGGGCTTGGTGGCGAACTGCACCGTCTCGGGTATCCCGGCCGCGGTGGGGCGTTCGGGATCATTGGACCAGGAGTGTTCGGGGAGGTAGAGCCGTCGGTCGATCAGGGCCCGTCCCCGGCTGGTGGCCAGTGCGAGGAACACGCCGACCTGGGTGTTCTCGATGCGTCCCGCAGTGCCGGTGTACTGCCTCTGCACCCCTGCCGGGGACCGGCCCTTTTCAGGAAGCCGGTCTCGTCGACCACGAGAACGGCGCCGTCGCCGCCGAGGTGTTCGGCGGCGACGGCACGCAGGTCGTCGCGGACCACGTCGGCGTCCCAGCGGGCATGGCGCAGCAGGCGCTGCGTCGGTCCGGGCCGGGTATGGCCCGCCTGTTCGGCCAGCTGCCAGCAGTTCTTCCGTTCGACGTTCGACAACAGCCCGAGCAGGTAGGAGCGGGCGGTCGCCCGCGGCTCAACACGGCCGAAGCGTCCCGCGATCCGGGCCATGACCTGGTCGAACATCGCCCGCCAACGGGCAGGGTCTACGCTATGGCCTGCGGCCACCGCACGATCTTCAGGAGTCCACACAACCCTCGATGATCACGCGGTGGCCATACCCGTTCCCAGCCGGGTCCGCGACAAGATCGCGAAGTCAGACTGGCCAAGGGAGTTCGCTCACGAGTCCACCGACGGCAGCACGTGCGAGCAGGTAGAACGGGCGACGAAGGCGATGCCGTCGTAGTCCTTCGCCGGCACGAACGGTGCCCTGTTGAAGCGATAGACGAACCGCGGCACGCTGGCACCGAAGCTGCGCTGTGCCTGTGGGGCAAGCCGCCACGGAGCAACTTCGGGCGACGGACCAGCGGTGCGCAGGTCGGCGTAGTAGTCACCTGGCACGGCATCCGCGAGCCGTGCCTCGATGGACCGGGTGCCAGTGCCGATGCGGTGTCGTACCGGTAGGCCCTGAACGTCGTTGCCGCGGCGGGCGAGGAAGGAGCCTTTGCCGAAGAGCAGAGCCAGCGCGTAGTAGGCATCGCCGTAGCGTTCGCGGAGCCTGCTGCCCATCGCAGGCACCCCCTCGCCATACATTCCTTTCGCGATGTGTCCGTTGTGCGCCCAGACCACGACGCGGCCCTCAGGGCTGTCGTCCACCAGCCGCGCCACGGCGTCGGCCATGTAGCGATCGCGCACGGCGAAAACACTGTCCTCCCCGGAGCACAGGTCGGGAGAGCGGGTCACCAGGTCGGCGGCACGCACGAGGATCCGCGCGTGTTCCAGGACTTGGTCGATATCGTCCGTCGATTCAGGGCCCCTGTCCACATGGTCCGGCGCGGCGCGCCGCGCGAATTCCTCCCGATGGTCCGCGAGGAAGCCTGCGAGTTCCTCGGCACGGCGCATGAGTGCCTGTTGTGGGTCGGGCCGGGAAGCGGGGTGGGCCTGCGCCAGCATCTTCAGCTCCGGCACGTCCGCCGCAGGCGCAGGCGCCACCCGGCGCAGGAAGGCGGCGACCGCCTCGACGGAGTCGGCGCAACGCTGCGGGTCCACGCCGACGAAGCGGACCCGCCGGTCCTCGGGCAGGCCACGATTATGCTCACGGAGCCACTCGACCAGATCGAGCATCTCCTGGGTGCGCCAGGTCCAGAAGCCCAGCCGGGCCACGAGCAGCGCGGGGTCACCGGTGCCGTGCCGCACGTATGCGTCCAGGGCGCAGGCGGCGGACGCGCTGGCCTCCATGGCGAAGGTGGTGAATCCCGCCTCACGCACCAGGAATTCCACGATCCGGTGCTTCAGCCGGAAGAACTCGCTGGTGCCGTGGGTGGATTCGCCGAGACCGACGATCCGCACCCCGCGCAGGATGTCATGCAGCGGTTCGAGATCGTCAGTGGGAGCGCCCGGTGCCAGCGTGCCGAGGGGTCGGGCGTGCTCGATCAGCCAGCGTGCGATGTCGTCGGGCACCGACGTGCCTCTCCTCCCCGCGCACGGCAGGGCGGCGCGCCCGTGCTGCCGCACCCGATCATGTGCCAGTTGTCCAGTTCCCGGCACGCTGTGAGGATGTCCTCAAGATCTCGCACGGCATCCGGTTGACCATGCTCAGAGTACGCACCTGCGACGCTGGCGACTGAACCGCCCAGGTTTCGGTGCCGCCCTGGACGTGCAATCCGGGAGCGGTTTCCCAGTCGCTCCTGACGCAAGATCACGAAGCCAGACTGGAGTATTAGGACCTTGGGGTGCGGAGCCGAAGATCCGGCTGGCCGAGCGGTGCGCTCTGCCCCGGTTGGTGGCCGAGAAGGTGAACCTCACCGGCGCGAGGAACGGTGCCGGTACGGCAGCCGACGCGAAGGCCCTGTCGATCGTGCGCGGCATGATCGCCGGGGCGGACAGCATCGAGGACCTGGACGTGCTCTGGCACCTGCAGTGCGTGGACGTTCCCGGCACGCGCACCGACTACGTCTCGACGCAGCAGGGAACGTCGTGGGTGGAGAGTGTGGCCACCGGGCCTGGGCTGGTGCTGATGTCGCAAGGGCCGAAGAGCGCGTACAAGCCGGGCTCACGGCAGGTCCGTGACTGGTTCGGGCCCGTGACGCGCCCCGCCAACGGCAACACCTACTGATGGTCACGGCGGTACAGCAACTTCCTGGCGTTCAACGTTCAGCCCTGGGCCGACAGCGGTGCGGGCCACGCCGGGGATATGCAGAGCGGCGACAAGGCGAGCTTGAAAGTCTATCAGGACGGCACACCGATCAAGACCAGCAACTCGCCAGGTCGCCACGCTCTACACCGTCCTGACCACGCCGTCGGTCTACACCTTCGGCCTGACCGCCGAACGCGACGCCGCCACCTACCGACTGTCCCCCAGACCCACACGGTGCGGCAGGTCAGGTCCAACCCGGTCACCGACCCGACGAAGATCGACCAGATGGCGGTGCTCCAGACGGACTACGGCATCGACACCGACCTCGCGGGCGACGCCCGCGGCGGCCAGCAGGCGCTCACCCTGACGCCGCATCACCTCAAAGGCTCGGTCGGCGCCGGGAAGATCCAGGGAGTCACGCTGTCGGTGTCCTATGACGACGGCGCCGCCTGGCCGCCGGTCAAGAGCGGCAAGTCCGGCACCTGGAGCGCCCGTTACGACTCCCCCCGCCCCGGCTTCATGTCGCTCAAGACCGAGGACTGGGACGACGCGGGCAACCACATCAGTCAGGAGGTGATCCGCGCCTACGGTCTGAAGTAGGCGGCTCCAAGCCGGGCGGGGCTGGCGCCCCCTCCGTCGTGTCACACCCCACCCCTGAGTGACTGGCGGAACGGCAGCCTCCGTAATCTCTCTGGGACTTCACTCGAACGACCACGAGGAGGCCCCGTGCTCTCGCTGTTCGGGCTTGGCCCTGCCGAGGAGGAGGTCTACCGCCTCCTGGTGGCCCGGGCCGGCGCCAACGCCGACGTGCTGGCAGCCGAGACCGGCCGTGCACCGGCGGAGATACTGCCACTGCTCACCACACTGGCCCGGCGCGGCCTCGCGGTGCCCAGTGCGGACGGCGAGCCGTCGGTGGCCACGGTCTTCACCGCCGCGCCCCCGGCCCTCGCGCTCGGTGGAACGTTGCGGCAACGCCGCGACGACCTGCGAGCCGCCGAAGAGGCCCTGCTCGCGCTCACCGAGGAGTACCGCAACGCGGCCGCTGGCGGCGGCATCGTCGAGGTCATCACCGACCCCCGCGCGGTCCGGCACCGCTTCATGCAACTCCAGGAGTCCGCCCGGCACGAGATCCGGGCGATGATGGTGCCGGAGACCACCGTCGTGCAGCGCACGCACAACACCGCCGAGCCCGCCGGTGTGCGCCGTGGCGTGCTCTACCGCACCATCGTGGAGCGCGACATGCTCGGCCAGCCGGGCGTGGTCGCCGAGGCGCTGGACGCCCTGGCGGCCGGACAGCAGGTCAGCGTCGCGGAATCGGTCCCCGTGAAGTTCATGATCGCCGACCGCGATGTGGCCATGGTGCCGCTGATCCCAGGCCGCCGTACCTCCCCCGCCTCCATCCTGGTGCACACCTGCGGGCTGCTGGAGGCCTTGCTCGCGTACTTCGAACTCGCCTGGGAGCGCGCCTACCCGCTCTCTCCCAACACCGTGGGCGGCGTCACCGAGATCCGACCCGACGGCCTGGACGAGACGGACGCCCGCGTCCTCGCCCTTGTCCTGGCCGGCCTCACCGACCAGGCCGCCGCCAGCCAGCTCGGCGTCTCCCGCCGCACCGTCCAGCGCCGCATCGGCGAACTCATGCTCAAGGCGGGGGCCGAAAGTCGAATCCAGTTGGGATGGATCGCTTCCCGCCGAGGGTGGGCATGACCAGCGCGCAGCACGCGGCGGCAACGCCAGCACCGCCCGGCTGAAGACAAGGGTTGCACCTATCTGTTGCGCCATCCCTGGTCTTGCGTGGGTATCCCCGGCTTCGGCCGGGGAGGGAAACGCATCTTGAGACCGCCTTGACCTGCACGTCAGAGTGGACGTTTTTGCTGCTCGATGTACTGACGGATCACCGTGAGTGGTGCACCGCCGCACGAGCCCGCGAAGTAGGAGCGGGACCAGAA
>NZ_JBIBVN010000062.1:0-25594 GCF_043080425.1 Streptomyces sp. NPDC015032
CCCGCGAGATCTACCACGTCCTGACCATCACGAACGCCACCGCAGCGGCCCCGAGTCACCTCGCAACCGCTGCTTGACATCCATAAGAGCATCCCACCCGGCCCGCACTCACGGGCCGGGCCCTGGCCCCTGTCGCACATCGCCACCGGCGCCCGGGACTCGCACACACACCTGCCAACCGGGGGCCACCACCATGCCCCCGCCCGCCGCTAGCGCCTGGAGGCCGCCGCCGACCACGGCCACCACCTGGCCGCGCTGCTCACGGACGCCGCCCGCGCCACGGCCGCCTGCCACACGACCGGTCGCGACTAGGCGCAGCGCTCCCATGGCGGGCTGAGGGCCTGGACGGACGACAGCGTCGCGGCCGTGCCGCCCACCCCGAGGCCAAGAAGATCATGAAGGATGCGCCGGGCGGGCCACCCTCCGTTGGGCCCGATGCCGTTTCCACCGGAACGGCAGTGCGCCGCACGGGATCGCCCGTGCGGCGCACGCGATGCATGGCGCCGTGATTCCCAGATTTGGGAATCACGGTCCAAGTTCACCGCCGCTGAGCGGTGTTGCCCGGAGGCCGGCCGCCGACGTTCGTGCGGTCCCAGCCCTTCTCCCACTCCACCACGGCCGCCCTCTCCCACACCCGGCCCGCCTTCGTCTGCGCAACGGGCGCGGGGAAGTCCGGCCTGGCCGCGAGCTTGTTGGCTCGCTGGCGGCTGACGTTCAGCATCTCGCCGATCTCCGTGACGCCGACGTGTGCGGCGGGCTCCGTGTTCGTCATGCCTTCGAGGATCAAGCCCCCGCCGCAAGCTGTCAACGCCTTTCGCTAGTAAACGAGTTGACAAGCGAAACACGTTTACAGCATGGTGGGTGTGCACCGAGCGAGACACCAACTCACCCGGAGGAGGCAGTCCGTGCGTGCCATCGACAACGACCCGACCGCAGACAGCAACGACCTGGCCGACGTCGATCTGTACGACGACGGCTCCTTCCTCGAGTTCCGATTCCGGCAGGCCCCCAAAGGGCTTGCGACCCGCCGCCAGCTGCGGGCCATGGATCTGAGCCCCGGCGGCCACGAGCCCGTCGCGCAGATCACCTGGCGCAGCGGCAAGCGCAAGGCCTGGCTGTACCGGATCGATCTGGCGAAGCCGAAGCGCATCCCGACGCTCGCGCAGGAGCAGGCGTTGGACCGGGCGATGGCCGCCCGCCAGACCTGCCCCGAGTGCGGCCGCCGCTACTTCCACTGCCTCCGTCTCAAGACGGTCGGCTCCTGCGAGGAGTGCCACGACGGCACCCCCGCGCACCCCGGCTCCTACACGCCGCCGGCGGCCCCCAGGCCTGCGGCCTGAACCCGCGAGACGGAGCTGGCCGTGACCGACCGGCCAGCGCGCTCCCCAACCTCCACGACCTGGCCGCGACCACGGCCAGGAACCCGCCCACTGCTAACCCTGGAAGGACAGCCACACATGAGCATCACGATCACGAACACGTACGGCACCGCGCACAACGTCAGCGACACCAACCCGGCACACGTCACGAGCTGCGACTACTACCGGCTTCCCCTCGTCGGCACCATCGCCCCCGGCAACCCGGGGTACGAAGACATGATCGGCATGCTGAAGGACAACGGCCACGACACCCGCCCCGAGGGATACGGGCTGATCTTCCTGGAATCCGAGGAGTTCAGCGCGACGTACTTCGGCTCGATCGAGCAGATCGAGAAGTACAAGGCCGAGAACACCGACGGCACAGCAACCTTCGACGCCTCGCAGGGCGCCATGTACGCACACTGGCCCCACGGCAAGGGCTGGGACGACTTCCTCCCCCGCGTCTTCTGGAACGTGAAGGCGCGCGGTGCGATCGCGGACGGCGTCGGCCTCGTCACCGCCTTCGCGCACACCGAGACCCCAGGCGCCGAGGTCATCGTCTACGAGTTCGAAGGCACGTGGCGTCCCGGCGGTACCCCTCAGCAGCTGGTCACCTACCACTGCACCGCCTGCCACCTGGACACGTTCCACGACTGCGGGCACGTGCACGAGAACACCGGACCCGACCGCCGCCGCTGGGCCGCCCGCCAGGCCCGCCAGCACATCATCAGCGCCCACCAGCACGGCGTCGGCGACACGAACAGCGCCTGCCGCCCCAACAACGGCGCCATGCTGCGCGTCGTGAACGCGGCCGCCCGCGACATGTGGGGCACCACGGGCAACGCCCTTCCGGACACCGACGACGCGTACTGCGCCACCAAGGGCCCCTGCTCGATCATCCGCGAACTCCGTGCCGGAGTCCGCCCGCCCATCTACCGCACCTGACCGCCGACCCGCGCACCGCCTGACCCGGACTGACAGCTGCCTGATCCACCCGTCCTGCACACTGCGGGCCGGGTGGTGACGGGGAGCCGGACAGCCCGGCCCGGATGGGAGTCGCACGTGACCACCGCCCCTGTCTCCACCAGCGACCGGAACCTGGACGCCGCCTGCGTCATCGTCACCGGCGAGATTTCCCGCACCGACAGCAAGGCCAGCTTGTTGCTCGCCTTCGACGGCGCGGTCCTCGCCGGTCTGGCCAGCGTCGCCGACGAGGACCTGCCGCTCTTCACGAAGGCCGTCGGCGGCCTGGCCGTGCTCGCGCTCGCCGCCGCGGCCGTCTTACTCCTCCTGGTCGTCCGGCCCAACCTGGGCGGCGGCGGCCGGATCATCCGCGAGGGCCTGCCGTACTGGGCGCAGCTGGAAGAGAGCGAGCTCCGGGAGTCGATGACTGAGGACACCCGGGCCGCCCGTGTGAAGGCGCTTTCGGTCCTCGCGGTCGGCAAGTACCAGCGCCTGGCCCGCGCGGTCGACGCCATCCTTGCCGCGATCGCCCTGCTGGCCGCCGCCGCGATCGGGGCGCTGGGATGAGCAACAAGGCCAACGCCCACGCCGGCCTGCGCCGCGCTATCCCGCTGACGTAACCGCCCGCCGCTGACACCCCCCGTGCCTCGGGACGGCCGCCGGCCTCCAAACCCGGCCGTCCCGAGACCCACCTGTACCCCCCCTCTCCGACCATCCCGCCCAACCGCTGGGAGATACCGATGAAGATCCGACTGCCGTGGATGAGCCGCACCGACCGCAAGCAGTGGCAGGCCGCCCGCACCCTGCCCGACCTCGCTCAGCTCACCGCCGCCTGGTGGGAGGGCACCGTACGCGACCTTCCCGGCCACCGCTTGGGTCACAGCCCCCACCCCCTGGCCGGGCACACCACCGTGCTCGCCACTGCCAACCGCGCGGGATTCCTCGTCCCGGCCGCGCAGGCAGGTCGCGCCGACGGGCCGTTGCAAATGCGGGCCGCCGTGCAGGGCTTCGCTTCCGACCCGGCCCTCATCCGCCGTCTTGTCGACACCGCGGAGAACGCCGGGCTTGAGATCGTCCTCCACGACTGGCTCGACGCAGAGCGGGACGGACCCGGCGACGGCATCACCGTCACCACCGGCGACGCCCCGGTTGAGGGCGCCTTCGGCCAGGCCATCGGCCTGGCCGCCCTCAAGGCGATGTGGCCGAAGCTTCCCCACGCCGTGAACGCTGTCGCGCCCGCACTGCAGATCACCCTCGCCGACCCGGACTTCGGCCCGAGTACCCGGCTGTGGGAAGTCCTCGCCGAAGCCACCACCCGCCTGGATCCGCCGGTCCCGGCCCCGACAGTGCTGTGCGAGTGCGGCTGCACGGCGATTGACTGGCAGACCTGCCAGGACGGCTGTCGCGGCGTGACCGACCCGACCGCAGAACGGTGCGAGGCATGCATCGACCCCAGCGTGATCATCGACTGGTCGCAGGAAAACGACGACGTCGCAGAGAACGAATGCGGCCTGTGTGGCGCCCCGTACTACTCGGCCCGCCCGTACTGCTCCGACGCCTGCGAGACCGCCGACAGCGACGACCCGGTCCCCTCCCTTGTCCTGCTCCCCCACCGGGAACTCCCGGTGAGTGGCCTCACGAACTACCCCCCGTTCTGACCCCTCGGCCACTTCCACCCTCAGCCCGCAAGGAGAACGCCCGTGAAGCACACGGCACTCGGCCCTATGCAACCCCTTGACACGACCATTCCCGAGCCGGCCTTGATCGTCCTGATCGGGGCGGCCGGGAGCGGGAAGAGCACGCTGGCCGGCACCTGGCCCACCACGCAGGTCCTGGAGCTCGACGCTTTCAGGGCGATGGTCTCGGACTGCCCCGGCGATCAGAGCGCGACCGGCGACGCCGCCGACGTCCTCAAGCTGATCCTGGAGCGCCGGATGGCCCGCAAGCTCAACACGGTCATCGACGCCACCAACGTCGAACAGCCGGTGCGGGTGGAGCTGGTGATGGCCGCCAAGCGGCACGGCATGCCGACCGTGGCGGTCATCGTCGCCACGCCGCTGCCGGCCTGCCTGGAGCGGCAGGGCCCGCGGCCGGTCAACCGGCGCGTGCCCGAGGATGTCGTCCGCGCCCAGCACCAGGCCATGGTCCACTCGCACCAGCGCCTCGCGGCCGAAGGGTTCAACACGGTCGTCTTCGCCGACGCCCTGTACCGCCTGGAGCCGTTCCTGAAGCGGCTCTCGCAGATCCGGGAGGCCGACCTCGGGCGCGACGGCAGCAACGGCCTGGGCGACCTGTGGCTGGCCCGCCGCTTCTTCGGCCCGGAGATCCTGCCTCTGTGGCGGTGGCGGCCGGGCTCGGACCTGGTGACCGGCCGGGACCGCGTCGCGGAGATCCGCCTCGGACAGCAGCGCCTCACCCTCGCGCTGCGCGAGGACGTCGACGGCGAGGGCGACTTCGGCTTCGACATCGCGCTCCCCTGCCCCTTCGACCCGGAGTGCGCCGGCCAGGCATGGGCGCCCGTCCACTCGGTCACCGACCTGCACAAGGCGCTGAACGGCGCCATGGACAGCGACCCGGACCTCTACTGCACCGACCACGGCGGCTTCGACGACCTGGACCAGGAGGCCGACGACCACGCCACCGGCCTGGAGGAGAGCGAGCTGGAGGGTGTCGGCGCATGACCACGCCCCCCGCGTGCGGCTGGGACCAGGCCGTCTTCCGGTGCGGCCGGTGCGGCGCCAAGCACACCGCCACCACCGAGGACGACTATCTCAAGGCCGTCGGCACCCACCGCGACGCCCACGCCGTGTGGGACCGGCTGAGCCCCATCGAGCGGGACGGCCTCGCCTCGATCCTGCGCACCATCCTGGCCGAGCCGGACCTCGCTCTGGAACTCCTGGCCCTCGCCGACCGGCAGCCGACGGAATGCGACGGCCGGTGAGCCGCGCCGCCGACGGCCCGCACCCGCACCCGCTCACCCCGGCCGAACTCCCCGACCGTGACGACTGGTTCCGCGGCTGCCCGGACTGCCACCTGCCCATCCAGGGCGGGGGCGCCGGCCTCGCCGCGCACCGCCGCACCGTCCACACCAGCGCGGGCGACCCGCGCGCCCCGATCACCATCCAGTTATGAGCGGCTCTGGCCGCCAACACCCCTTCGTGGAGGACCGCATGGCCCGCAAGCCCGTCACCTGGTACATCGCCACCCCCGCCGACGGCATCATCGAGATGTCCCGCCGGGCCGGGACTCCGGTGAACCTCGCCGACAACATCGGCCAGGTCATCGACCACCCCAACCCCTGCCACAACAAGTGGTTCGACGAGTGCGACTTCTCGTACTTCCGCATGGTCAAGCGCGTCGGCGAGGCCCTGGAGGACACCGCGATCTGGCCCGTCGCCTGGCCCATCCGGCTGTGGATCGTGGAATCGGTCGGCGAGACCGGCAACTGGAGCCCCCGCCACTACCCGTACCTGCTGCTCGCCCACCAGATCCGCGTCATCGAGGAGACCGATCCGCACCAGGCACTCGGAGCCCGCGGCCGGGACGTCCTGGACGTCATTCACCACCAGATCCCCGAGCTCGCCGCCCGGTGGGCCGCTGACTGGACCGCCGACCCCGATGGCATGAGCCAGCGGCTCTGGATGTGGGAGACCTGCGCCAGCCTCACCAGCGGTAGCCGCCAGTGGGCGCAGTCGGTGGCGGGCTCGGTCTCGCACAGCCGCCGCGAGGCGGCCGCGCAGACCTGGATCGAGGGCCTCGCGCGCAGCACCGTCGACCAGGTCCTCGCCCACACCGACCTCGACGTCAGCCACGGCGTGCGGCACTACGCCTACACCCGCGCCGTGGGCCTGGCCGTCGCCGCCCAGCACCAGGCCCGCCTCGACGCGTACGTCCTCGACGCGCTGCGCGGCGTCGACCTCGACACCCCCGTCCCAGCTGCCGCCTGACGGACGCTCCGCGCCGTCCCGGCCCACGAAGGCCGGGACGGTCGCGGTGGTCCCTCAAGCAACAGGCATCAGGACCAGGCGATTCACCCCGGGACGGCCGCAAAGGCCGGAAAACCATCGGCCGCCCCGGGCCACCCATCCCGTACAAGACGAGAGGGAGATCCTCAGTATGGACTCCGTCCTGCGCACTTCGGGCCGGTTCGGCCCGCGCACCCTCCTGATCACCGCCGCCGCCGTGCCGCTGACCGGCTGGGTGGTCCACGCCGTCGCGCTGCACAAGCAACTCGCCGCCACCCGGAAGGACCCTCTGACCGGACTCCTGCGCCGCGACACCTACACCGCCCGCGCCTGCCGACTCCTTGCCCGCCACGGCGACGACACGGCCGTGGTCATGATCGACGCCGACCACTTCAAGGCCGTGAACGACGACTTCGGACACCCGGCCGGAGACGCCGTTCTGGCCGCCACCGCCGCCCGGCTCACCGCGTGGGCGGGTCCGCGCGCGTCCGTCGGCCGCCTCGGTGGTGACGAGTTCGCCGTCGTCCTGGAGCTGCCCGCCGGCCGACTGGAGCAGCGCCTCGCGCAGCTGGTCCGCATGCTGCACACCCCCGTCGTCCTCGAGGACGGGCGCACCATCGACGTGGCCGCCTCGGTCGGCGCCGCGACCCCGCGCGCGGTCGGCTCCCGCGACCTGAGCCTGTTGCAGCGGGCCGCCGACGCCGCGCTGTACGACGGGAAGCACTCGGGCCGCGCGATCGTCGCCTCGCCCTCGCACACCACGGTGCCGTCCATCAACGGCCGCCGCGCTGGACGCCCGGGAACGGCCACATGGGGGCGAGCTGCATGAGCACCACGACGCTCCCCGGGGGCGACTGGATCCGGGGTATCAGCATCAAGCAGCCGTGGACCACCGCCATTCTGACCGGCGCGAAAACGATCGAGAACCGGCCCCGGCCGTGGCGGCCGGGCTGGGTGCTCCTGCACGCGGGCCAGCAGATCGACCGGCCTGCCCTGCGCCTCCCGCTGGTCGCCCGCACGATCCGCGGCCGCGAACTGGCCACCGGCGCCGTGGTCGGAGTCGCCCGCCTCACCGACTGCCACCAGGACCCGCCCGGATCCCCACCCTGCACCGAGTGGGCGCAGCCCGATGCGTGGCACCTGGTGCTCAGCGATGTCCAAGAACTGCTTCTGCCCGTCCCCGCACGCGGGCAACTCGGCCCCTGGAAGCCGGCACCGGATCTGCTCTCCCAGGTCCTCCAGCAGCTGCCCGCCCTGCGGCCGTGACCCGCAAGGGAGGTAAGAAGCCGCTTTGGGAGCCGGGCCTGATCCCGGCTCCCGGCGGCCTGCTGGACTGGCGCGACGCCCAGCACTTCGACCGCTGGACCGACCGCCCCTGCACGCTGTGCGAGCAGCCCACGCCGATGCGCTCCCACTCCGGGGAGCCCGTCCACAAGAGCTGCGCCGAGGCATGGATCACCGCGAATCCCACCGAGGCTCGCCTCGGCCGGTTCGCCTCCGACGTCCAGGCCAAGAGCCGGCGCGACGACGACCACGCCTGAACCCCTTCCACCGGGAGGCCCGTCATGAGCAGCACTCCGCAGCACGACACCGACCCCGCCTATCCCGAGCCGCCCGCTTCCCCGCTCTGGCACCGGCACGGCCCAAAGCCCGCGCCTCTCACGCCCGAGCAGCAGCAGCGCAACCGCGAGCTCCTCGCACAGGCCAGCTGAAGAGCCCCGGCATTACCAAGTACCGCTGATACCACCGAGCGCCACCCAGATCTCCCCGACCGGCCGTCCCCATCCTTTCCAGAGAACCGGAGGCACATCTGTGCGCCCGATCCACCCGATCCGCCTGATCTCGTTCGGCTACCTGCACCTGCCCACCGGCCCGGACGGCTACCCCGTACCGCCCGCTGCCGACCGGATCGAAGACGTTCGCGACCGGCTCCGCGACCCGGCCGCCGCCCGCGACATCCTCGACCTCGACGGCTTCCACCCCCGCGTCCAGGACATCGTCCTCAACACCCCTGGCGCCCGCGAGTTGCTCGCCAACCTCGCCGACTACGCCGACCTGCCCGCCGGCCCCCGACGCATCGCCATCGGATGCGCAGGCGGAAAGCACAGGGCATGCGGCCTCACCGAACTCCTCGCCCGAGCACTTCGCGACCGCGGCCGCGAAGTCGAAGTCGAGCACCTGCACGCCCACCTGCCGCGCGTCCTCAAGACGCCCGCCAGCACCCGCCCCACCAACCCCGAACCGGAGACCGCCCGATGATCCGTCGCATCTTCCGCCACCGGGCCACCGCGCCCGACACCGTCCCCGCACCCGAGGACCAGGCCGTGGCCGACGCCTTCCGCACGATGCTCGCCGCCCTCCGCTCCCCGGAACCCTGGACACCCGGCCGCTGCCAGGACATCACCGTACGAGTCGGCTCCTTCGTCGAGCGCGCCCACACTCGACCCGGCGACGACCACGTCCCCGACCTCATCGCCGTCGCCCTGCAACACCCCGGCGGGCCGCACGCGCCCTACGGCGCCCGCTACCGGAAGCTGGGCTGGCTGCGCTGCGAGACGACCAAGATCCTCGGCATGTGGGATCCGGCCTACGCGCCGCTTACCCACGCCGCGGCAGGCCTGGACCTCCCCGACGACATCGACATGGAACCTGCCCACTACGCCCTCTACATCGAGGCCCGCAAACGCGACAACAGCCGCGACGGCCACACCCTGCTGCGCCTCGGCCCGTACACCCAGACCCGGCACGCCCAGCAGGACCACGACCGGATCACCGCCGCGTTGGAGGGGCGGGACACCACCCTCGTGCCCGGGTGTCGCGTCTCCGTGCGGTACGCGCCGTTCGACGTCAGCGACCACAAGCTGTTCACCGACCCGTACGAGGTCGACGCGGTCGCCCTCTTGGCCGCCGTCGTCGAAGGAGTGAGCGCGTGACCGCCACGACCTTCTACGAGAACGGCGGCGACTCGCGATGACGACGGGCCTGGCCGCCGACCAGTTCCCCGCGATCACCGATCACACCACCAAGTAGCCCACACCCCAGAGCACCGTGCCCCGCCTCCCCCGGCCAGGTGCGGCCGCTCGCTCCCCCCATGTCTGCGGGGCGGCCGTCGATATGACCCCGGCCGCCCCGCAGCCCAACCCCCAGAGGAGATCTGACTACTCATGACCACATTCGCCGATGCACTCCCAGGTGAGACCTTCACGCTGTCCGGTACCACCGAGGAAGGCTTCGACACGCTGTACGGCATCCCGGCCGTCACGCTGGGCGAGAACTGCGACCGCCTGATGACGTTAGGCCACATCACCGACCGCGCCGTCCTCGCCGTTACCAGCGCCTACCACCGGCGCGTGTGGGGCCACCGCGTCCTGCCCAGCAGCGAGCTCGCCGACCTGACCCGGGTCGGCACCAAGCGCATCGGGATCAAGGTGACCAAAGGCGGCGAGGACGACTACGCCTGGCACGTCGACGACGCCGACCCCAAGGACCCCGCCGCCCAGACCGCCACCATCATGTCCGTCGAATGGCTCCCCCACGAGGACGTCGCCATTCAGTCCGAGTGCCCGGCCTGCAACCGGGCCAGCCGGTCGACCAGCCTCACCACCGGGCCCGGCTACGACGGTTGGGGCCACTACCACCGCTGCCGCTACTGCCACCACACATGGCCGGCCGCTCTCGCTTTCGATGACCTGGACGACCAGCGCGACCGGTGGCTCTACAGCGAGGCCCTGCGCGGCACCCCGCCCGCCCAAGCCGCCCAGGCCTGGCAGCACCGCCTCGCCCTCACCGCCCGGCGCGTCGCCCCGCGCCCGCAGTCGCCCGCGGCCTGGGCACCCTGATCCGCCCACGAAGCGGCCCTCTCCTCCCGGAACTGTCCGGGAGGAGAGGGCCGCTTTTTTGCGTTGGGCGGGGCAGCCGGTGCCCCCGGTTATTACTCAGTAATAACTGGGGCGAGGGATCCGTGTCCCCAAGGGCAGCTATTACTCAGTAATAATCCGAGCCTCCGTGGTGCGCTCCAGGAGCAGCTCGGTGAGCTGCGTCAGGTCGTCGCTCGGCAGGTAGCGGGCGAGATCGTCGGCGATCTGGACCGGGTTGTGCAGCGTGATCACTGGCATCCCAAGTCCATTGCCGACCGCGACAGCGACGTGGCGTCCTGTTGGATGGGAATCCCTGACGCTGCCGCAGGCTCCCGGCCAGCCTCTGACTTCCTCACGCTTGCGGGGTCCGTGTCCGGCGCCGGGACCTCCCCCTTGTTGGCGCGGGCCTCCAGCTGGTGTGCTCGGGGTACGTCGGCCACCTTCAGGGCGAGGTGGATGTCGGTGAGCTTCCCGCCATCCAGCTCCGACTGCAGCGCTGGGACCAGACTGCGCAGCGCCTGCTCCGCCGCCTCCTGCTCGTCGCTGGGTACTCCCCCGCCGTGGGATGCGTCATCACCGGCGTGCCCCGCGAGGACATCATCACCCACTACTCCTGCCGCCAGATCCTCGCCGCATTGCACCAGTCCCCCGGCCTCCTGGACCAAACGGTGGTCAGCGAGGACCTGCTCGCCATCATCAACTGGATCGTTGCGGCCGACGCCACGGACGTCATCGGCGTGACCGGGTCCCTCCTGGTCGGCGCCTGCAACGCCCGCTCCGACATCGACCTGGCCTGCTACGGGCCGCGCGGCTACGAGGCGGCGCAAGCACTGTTCGCTGAACGTTCCCTCATCCACCCCTACGAGGGCGAGACCCTCACCCGGCTGTACGCGCGGCGCGCCAAGTACATGGTGGGGGGTGGCTTCGACGCGCTCATGCGCCAGGAGGCCCGGAAACTGCAGGGCCTGACAGTCGGTGCGGGGGCTCACATCAACTGTGAGCCGCTGAGGGCCGACGGCGACAAGACGTTCGCCGGAGTGGTGGCCAAAGAGGTAGGGGCGATCTCCGTCCTCGCCCGGATCACGGACCGCTCCGAGGGCCTGGTCACGCCAGCGCTCTACGGGATCAAAGTGGACACCGTCACGGAGTCCACGGTCGACGAGCCGTCCGTCTTCGCCCGCCGGATCACCCACCTTCGCAGCTACCTCGGCGCGTACACCGGGGCGTTCCGCACCGGTGACGTCGTCTACGTGTCCGGCCGGCTGGTCCACATCCAAGGACCCGACGCGCACAGTGGTTTCGGTATCGAGCCGACCCCGTGGTCGGCAGCCGAGTCCTTCCTCGCCAACCTGACCCGCTGAGCCACACATCCGGTGTCCACGGCTCACGTCCATCTGAGCGCACGAGCGGCCCCGTCGCCAGGACTTGGCGGATTCCACCGGGTATCGGGGAGGCATTCATGCGTTCCTGGAACTGTCGGCTCCTGGGCACTCTCACGGTGTCCGTTCTCAAGGAACCCAGTCGCCGTTCTGGGACTGCTCGACTCACTCGGTTTTACGTCCGTAAAACCACGACGCTCCGCACGCTCCCCCGGCTTGGGAAGCATGGCTGGAGGGGCGTGCGCATACTGAGGAAGCGCGAAGAGTATGTGTTTAAGCGTTGAAGACCGCTTTTGTCGTTCAAGTGCGGATGAGTATCGGTGACATGAAAAGGACTCTCACTGTCACCTCTGCCGTCCTGGTCGCCCTGGTACTGGCCTCGCCTGCTGAGGCGGCCCCCAAGGAAACCCCGGCACGGATGTGCTCGCTGGGCACCGTCGATCTCAAGCACCCCCCGGCCGGCTTTTCCGTCGACGTGGTCTTCGAGGCAGCACGGCGGCTGGGACTGAACGATCCCGGCGCCCTCGGCCTGGGCTGCGATCAGGAAGAGCGAACCGACCCGTACTCCGAGGTCCAGCCCTACCCGAATCGCGGACCGGTCGTGCTCCGGTCCAAGGAACCAGGAAAAGGCTCGACTCAGCTGTACTGCACCGACTCGGTTGCCGTCTTCGGCAAGATCCTGGACACCGTGCCAGTGGAGACGCTCGTCGTGATCGGGACGGGGTGCACCGTAGAAACCAATCCGATCGTCATCTAGGGAGCGACTGGCTGTCCCGCGGAACGTGCGAAACGACCGTGGGACAGCCAAGAGCAGCGTCCTGTCAGGGCACCCGCACCGACGGTACGGACATCAGCGAGACGGCGCCCGGCTGACTACTCCGGTCGGGCAGCCAACGGGTATGAGAGCTGATTGGGGCCGACCACCGTCGACAATGCCCCACCCGGACGGACCTGTCGAACCAGCAACTGAGTTGCGACAGGAAAGCTCACAGTGCTGGTCCCTGGCTCTGTCCTCAGAACCACGAAGGTCCACTCCCCCTGTGACCGGCGCAGACAGGCCCGTCGAGCTACTGTGCAGCCTCCCATCACCGGCACCTCCAACCGCAGGGCAAGAGGTGTTGTTGTCCGCGGACAACAAAGTCGGAGAGCCCCGCCGCCTCGGCCAACCATGGTTGCACCCGCAGAGGGGCCCATGCCGGGATCAGTCGGTCGCCAACATGTCGGTACCCATGTCCAGACGCATGGCGGTTCGAACGTCCGCCAAGGTATCCATGATCTCTGGGAAGATACGTGTGCACTCCTCGTCGCCATCTGCCATGCCTGTACCAGTCGCATCTCTCAGCTTGCGCACACTCCGGAAGTACCTCAGCGCTGGCTCGACAACTGCGCGAGGCGCAAAAACCTCAAGCTGGTAGCGCAGTTCGTAGCACCGGGCAAATACCTGGTGCGCCGTGAGGACGCGCTCCGCATCAGGGAGAGAACGGTCAAGGACGACGAGCTGCAGATCGCTGCGAACCTGCGCGAGCGTCGCCAGATAGACCCCGTAGAGCTCGCGCTTGCTACGCCTCCACTCGCCGAGCGTCTCGCGGCGGTCCTTGCGAACCTCCACGAGAACCGTCGATCCCATGGCGATGGACGCACCGAGGAATGTAGCCGCCAGCGTTGTCCACTCCATCTCAGCAAGCTACGGGAGACACGCCGCTCGAGGTAGGCCGCCTCCCGGAAACTGGGCTCAGCTGAGCCTGCGGTCAGAGCTCGATGACAGCCCAGATACGTTGTCCATCCGGGCCAATGTCTCTGCCGCACCCTGCCCTCCGGACACAGCAGTGATCTGGTGGAGGACACCGCCTCTGGGGCGTGACTGGGGGCAGGCCGGCCTGCTGGGAGAGGGCGAGGACGCATGCCTGCTGATCCTGGCCGGACAGGTGCACGCTGGTACGGCGCCCCCTGTCGGTTACCGCGGCCGCGACGAGAAGCCCAGGGACAGCCGCGACTGCGTCAGCAACCGCAGCATCGAGTCGATCGCCCCACCCCTAGACGATCAAGTCCTATGTCTGGCTGGCCCGTCTCGCGAGATCCCTATCCATCGGGAGCTTCTAGGACAGTGAGTGACCTAAAAGGCGTCTAGCGTCATCACCGCGTTGAGGCACTCGCACCCCAGGAGGCAGTCAGATGTCCGTCAAGCCGGTTCCCCAGGGCTACAGCACCGTGACGCCGTGGATCATCTCGCGCG
This sequence comes from Streptomyces sp. NPDC015032, assembly GCF_043080425.1. Classification (NCBI taxonomy): domain Bacteria; kingdom Bacillati; phylum Actinomycetota; class Actinomycetes; order Kitasatosporales; family Streptomycetaceae; genus Streptomyces; species Streptomyces sp. NPDC015032. Next base: position 13,756 of record NZ_JBIBVN010000062.1, read on the forward strand.
ACACGGTGCAGCTCATCGACTACATGAAGAGGGCCTTCGGCGCGGAGGAGCTCGCGTGCCTTGCGGGCAAGGACGGGGCCATCGAGCATGCGGAGGTACGGATCGGCGACTCCGTGGTGATGATGTTCGACGCGCGGCCGGAGTGGCCGCCAACCCCTGGCTTCCTCCGCCTTTACGTCGAGGACGCCGACGCCGTGCATCGTCAGGCCGTTGCGGCCGGCGGCACCTCGGTCACCGAGGTCACCCACCTGTTCTTCGGAGACCGGGTCGGGCGGGTACGCGATCCGCTGGGCAACCTGTACTGGATCCAGACCCGTGTGGAGGATCTGAGCCCGCAGGAAATGGAACGCCGCCTCGGCGACCCGGAGTTCACCAAGGCTATGGAGTACGCCCAAAGCGCCGACTTTTTCCCCGCCCGAGAATCCAACCTCGGCTGACGTCCACGAGCGAGAAGAGGATGCCCAAGATCATTGTGTGGCGAACGAGAACTTGGACACCTTGCTGACCGCACTGTATGTGAAGATCGATGACGAGCAGGGGACCGACCGGTGGATGGGCAGGCCGCCACGGCTGACGGACTCTGAACTCATCTGTCTGGCGGTCGCACAGGCCCTGCTCGGCTTCAGCTCCGAGGCACGCTGGCTGCGGTACGCACACGCACACCTGGCTTCAATGTTCCCGTATCTACCGCAGCAGTCCGGGTACAACAAGCGACTGCGGGCCGCATTGCCGATGGTCAAGAAGGCGATACGGATGCTGGCGGCGGACACGGACTTCTGGTTCGACAACCACTGGATCGTGGACTCCACCCCCGTGGAGTGCGGGCGTTCGCGGCCGACGGTGAAGCGGTCGGAGATGGCCGGCTGGGCCGGATACGGCTACTGCGCCTCCCACCACCCGGTTCTTCTGGGGCCTGCGTTTGTACCTGGTCTGCACGCCGACCGGGATGCCGATCCTGTGGACGCTGGCGAAACCTAAGCTGGACGAGCGCGAGGTGCTCCAGGCCATGCTCGATGTCGAGGAGGACCTGATCGCCGGTCGGTCCGGCCTGCTGTTGATCGCCGACAAGGGCTTCGCTTCCAAGGAGTTCGAGAACGACCTGGCCATGCGCGGGATCGAACTGCTGCGGCCGTCGTTCAAGCGGGAGAAGAAGCGCAAGGGCGAGCCTCTTCTCAAGTCGGTGCGGCAGCTGATCGAGTCTGTGAACGACACCCTCAAAGGGCAGCTGGACCTCGAACAGCACGGCGGACGCACCTTTGAGGGCGTCGCCGTCCGCGTCGCTCAGCGAGTCCTCGCGATGGCCGCCGCGATCTGGCGAAACCACAAGACCGGCGCCCCGGCCATGCGGTCGCTGGTCGCATTCGATCACTGAACACATCGCAGCCCGCACCAGGGCGTCGCGGCCAGCGGCCAGCAGACGCTGTTCCTCCGCCTTCTGCTGTTCCGCGGCCTCCTTGGCGCTCGTGAGGTGGGCGAGCAGTTGGGCCGAGTCCTGGTTCGGGTCCTCTTTGAGGTGTCGGGCCAAGGAGCGGCCGTCCCGCTCTGAAACCTCGCCAGCGCTGAGCATCACCTGAATCTCCATCGGCAGGGTCAGCAGGGCCAGCTGGTTGGTGACCCAATCACATGGAGGTCTTCAACATGACACTGAAGGCCCGACCACCCCGAGAACAATGGCGGGGCGTCGGGCCTTCCTGTGCTTGTGGACGGTCCGCGGCCGGAGGGCTCCCTGAACCCTTCAAGCCGTGTGCTATTCCGCAGGGGATCGGACCGAGCTGCGGCGCTGCTCTGCCATCTTGTTGAGCGTGTCCACCAGGATCAGGAACTGTGAGTCATCCATGCGGGCATTGAGGAAGTCGGCAGCCTGGATGGCGTTTTCGTACGGGAACCTGACACCCGTGACTACCGGCTGCGGTGCGTCGCCGCTGGGACGCTCCCCGCGAGGAACGGGAACTCCGTCCAAAGCGCCCTCTCTCTGGGCCGTAGGGGCTGAGGAATCCGTCGAGCTGTTGTGAAGTGTCTTACCGCTGGCGTTCCCAGCTGCAGAGCGGGAGGTGTTGTTGTCCGCGGACAACAACTCGGGCGAGCTGGTCGTCGCGGGCGGCGCCTCTGCGGTTGCACCGGCGGAGGGCCTGTCATCGGTGGAAGGAATGTTGTCCGCGGACAACAAGTCCCGGAGGCTGGTAGTGGCGACGGGGGATTCTGGTGCCGAACCTGCGGAGGGTCCTGAGCTGGGAGCAGGTTTGTTGTCCGCGGACAACAAGTCCGAGGAACCAGCCCGCACCAGGGCGTCGCGGCCAGCGGCCAGCAGACGCTGTTCCTCCGCCTTCTGCTGTTCCGCGGCCTCCTTGGCGCTCGTGAGGTGGGCGAGCAGTTGGGCCGAGTCCTGGTTCGGGTCCTCTTTGAGGTGTCGGGCCAAGGAGCGGCCGTCCCGCTCTGAAACCTCGCCAGCGCTGAGCATCACCTGAATCTCCATCGGCAGGGTCAGCAGGGCCAGCTGGTTGGTGACCCAGGACCGGTCCTTGCCGAGCCGCTTGGCTGCCCGACTCCGTGCGCCCCGCTCGCCGCCATCCTCCGCGCAGACGCTGACGAGCTGTTCCACACCCCGGGCCCGCTCGATGACGTCGAAGTCCTCGCGGTCGAGGTTTTCCGCCAGGAGGTGATCGACGAAGTCTTCCCGGGTCGCGGCCAGATCGTCTCGTACCACGAAATCGAGCCTGTCCAGACCGACATGGACGGCGCTACGGAACCGACGCTCGCCGTTGACGAGCACGTAGAGCGCTTCTGCCCCGATGGTGTTCTCGTGCTCAGGCCACAACTTCAGGTAGGCCTCACGAGTGACAGCCACGCACGCGGCGAGCTGTGCCTCGCGCAGCTCCTCACCGAAGCGCGCCATCTCTTCGTGGGAACCGAAGTTGCGGCGTGGATTGAGGGGAGTGGGTGCTACCTGGTCGAGGGAGAGTCGGACCAGCTCGTACGCCGGAATCGCCCCCTCGGTCAGCGCCTTCGCCCTGCCGCGCGCACTGCGGCTGCGTGTACGTCCGAACGAGGAACTCTCGCCGACCTTGTCCGCGATGCTCATCCCTGAATCCTCCTGGCGATCGACCGCAGGACGTTCGCCTGCTCACAGTCCGGCTCGTAAGCCAGCAACGGCTCCTTGCGGCGAACCGCCTCCCGCTGCTCCTTGAGCTCTGGAACGATGCCGAGGACCGGCTCTTCCATGCTCTGCCAGGACTGGAGTGACGAGGTGGCGATGAAGCCGTTGCGCGCGTCGTAGAGGTTGACGACGAAGCCCAAAGTGGCGATCTCCACCTTCAGGTCCTCGCACAGATCGTCCATCTGCTCGGCGAGCATGTCGTACGCGTCGCCGGAGGTGTCCTCGGCCTGGACCGGGATCACGATGCCGGACTGTCCGGGCTCCTCGCCCTCGCGAGTGCGCCCGTAGTACAGCGCGGTGTCCATCGTGTAGCCGAGGCTCGGAGGACAGTCGACGACGATGAAGTCGAAGTCCTGTTCCAGGTCGGCCAGCACGCGCTCGAGCGCGGTCTCCTTGATCCGGACAGCGCGGGTAGTGGCGAGCTTCGCGTCCAACAAGAACGCGTCCTTGCACGCGGGGAGCAGCCACAGCCGGTCTTCGAAGTCACCACCCCTTATCGCGACGAGCAGCGCCTGGAGATCACCCTCAGCGTCGGCCAGCATGTGCTTGGCCAGGCTGGCCGCACCGATGTCGAGCATCTCGTATCCGAGCTGCCGGGTGAGGTGTCCCTGCGGGTCGAAGTCGATGAGCAGAGTGCGCTTGCCGGTCTCCGCAAGTGCCTGCGCGACGCCGGCCGATACCGAGGTCTTGCCCACACCGCCCTTCTGGTTACCGAACACCAGGCGCCGTGCACCGGTCGTCCGCGGGGGAGCCGGGCGAGGGGAGGGGTGGGCGTCGAGCCAGCACCGGATCGACTGAGCCATCCCCTGGTTGTAGGAAATCTTGCGGGACTTGCACGCGCCCTTCAGCTTCTCGTACAGCCCGGTCGGCAGGTACGTCGAGAACGAGGCGCCGCCACTGGTGTCGACGACCGGATGGTCCTTCAGACCCATCCACGCAGTGACACCTCCGGTCACCGCGTCTTGGATGTCAACGTCCAACTCGGCTGCTCGCACCTTGAGTTCGCGACGAAGAGGTGACGGCAGCTTGGCAACTACCTTTTCACGATCTTCAGGGGTATATGGCACAGTCATGGCGCTACCTTAGTACCGCCCATGTGCTGCAGGTGACTTCTCGACCCGTGTCGCTCCCCGGCCCGAGTCATGACCGACGTTCCCGGTGCCGATCCAGCGGACGAGCCGACACCGTAGCCACCTACCGCGCCAATGGGTCGATCGGCTCAAGCCGAGGGGCGCGTCATGCGGCCGGGCGCCGGATGTCGGCGTACATGCGTGGGAAACGGCGCACGGGCCCGGTCACCCTTCCCCTCCTCCCGTGGCCGGGCCTCTTCCGCTGTCCGCCGACTTCAACGACCGGCGTTGATGCCATTCCAGCCGTGCCCAAGCCCGCGGCGCCGGGGCCGCGCCGCCAGGTCAGCCCGAGCCGGGCGGGAGTTCAGCGTGTCGGTCATCTGTCGGGTAGTAGTCGGGGTGGGCCCGGCGGATACCTGCCCGGAGGCGAGGACCCGGGCGTACGTCCCCGGACCGGAGGCTGCCAGGGCCACCGCGAGCGAGGCCGTGGCCGTCTCGGCAGGCCCCGCGCCCCACCGGCCTTCGTTCTCGGCGGCGGGGGAGTACACGGCGGGCGGCGAGGAGCGCGGCGAGGGCCTGGGAGGCGTCCAGAGTGACAGTAAGCAGGGCGGGGCCGAGCTGGTGGACCTGGTGCCCGGCGAGGCCGTGGGTGGCGAGAGCCCGCCGCAGGTCCGTGCTCAGCACCGCCGGTCCTCCGCGCGGCCGGGGTGTGCTCGACGCGTTCACATAGCGCGGCGACGGCAGCCGGGATGACCTCGGTGATCGTGGAGATGGTCTCCTTAGAGGTCTTCATCCCGTACACCTCCTGAAGGTGCGCGACGATCTCTCCGGAGGTCATGCCGCGGGCGGTCAGCGAGAGGACCATCTCGTGCGGAGCTGGTCCGCGTAGCCGTCGCCACCGACCACGACGACTTCGGCGAACCGGCGGGCGCCGACGGGCAGCGAGCGGAGGTAGCGCTCGGCGCGCTCGACCGTCCACTCGGTGTTGGCCGTGACAGTCAGCCCATCGCGGTTCTCGGGGTCGGCGAAGAACGCGAGCAGCTTCCGCTCGAAGTTCTCACCGGCTCCCTCAATGGTGATCTTCATGCTTCCTTGTCTGAACGGCTCTGCTGGCGGCGGAGGTTGGGGCTCAGTCCGTGATGATCTCGGTGCGGTTGGAGGCGTACTCGATCCGGTCTCCGTGGGGTGTTCCGACCAGGAGTTCCAGGACGACGCGGTAGGTGGCACCGGGCCCGAAGGCCTTCTGGGCGGCGGTCGCGGCGTCGTCCAGGGACGCCCTGATCAGGTGCCTCAGCGAAACCTGTTCCGGGTCCAGGCCCGTCCACGCCCCTTCGTCGCTGATAACCGTGAGCGTCAGCCGCTCCCGGGCCTCCGGGTCGCACAGCTCCTCGTGCGTCGTCCGCACGGAGAACTCCTTCGCCACGGAGTCGAGCGCAGGCATCAGGTGCGTGTGCACGTCGATCTTCGCCACGGGAGGGCTCCATCTCGGATCGTCCGACAGATTCTTACCCGGTTCTCCGGGTTGTGCATGGTGAGTGTGCCGGACTGCCCCCTCCGTCTAGTGCTGTGACCGCATAGGGTCGCCGGGGCGGTTCCGACCGCTGGAGGTGCGGCGGCTGAGCCTGTTCCTGAAGTTCGCGCTCAGCGGCCCTGTCTGAACCGGTCGGCCGCGGGTTGGCTAGCGCTGCCGGGCGTCGTGCGCGGCCTGGGCCGCGCCGTGCCCGACAGCAGCCAGCAGACCGAGGACCAGCCCGCCGCCGGCCCACGCGATTGCCGTGTCCGTGATGCAGGTGTAGATGAGGGCGCCGGTGACGGCGTACGTGATCAGCACGACTGCGACCGGCGGGATCCGGTACCACCAAGGTCGGTTCGAGGTCATCGGTACTCCCACACGTTGTCGGTTGCTGCCTGGTCCAGGTCGAGGCGCACGACCAGACCGTGATGGTCCGACGCTCCTGCGGGCGTGTCCAGCACGCCGTAGTCGAGGACGGTGTCGCGCAGCGGCGCGGACACCCACAGCTGGTCGATCCGGTCGTCTGTCGCAGTCTTCCGCAGCAGCCGTTCGTCGCCGCGCTCCGTGTACAGCTTCCACGCTGCGTCGACGAACCCCGTGTAGGCGAGGGTCTCGGTGACTCGCCGGTCGGGGACCAGCTGTCCGTCGACCTCGGACGGTAGCCGGGTGCGAGCCGACCGGTTGTACGGCAGCATCGCCCCGTAGTCGGGGGCAGGGTTACCCGGGTCGGCGGGCGGGTAGTTCAGGTCGCCGGCCACGATCCCGTACGGCCCGTACCGCAGCGCCCGTGTCGCGATGAGCTTCGCCTCGGCACGCGCCTTATCGGCCACGAACGGATTCAGGTGCGCGCTCACAATCGCGAGCGGGGCGGGCAGACCCACATCGAAGACAGCGACCCCGAAGCCGTGCAGTGTCTCCTGAGAGAAATCGGTGTTCCAGTGGGTCCACCGGCCGACGGTGTCGCGCCGGTAGAGCAGCGTCGGTACGTACCCGGAGCTGGACGGCGGGATTGGTACCGCGTCCATGTCCAGGTCCCGCATCGCGACTCCGAGCTGCCGGTGGCCGTAGGACGACCACTCGACTGCCTCCTGGACCAGCACGAGATCCGGCTCACCCACACTCAGGATCCGCTCGGCCAATTGAGGCCAGCGGTCCTCCGGATCACCCGCACCATTTCGCAGCCCGCCGTGCCCCAAGTTCTGGACCACGATCGTCAGCTCCATGCGCTCTCCCCCTTGTATCTGATGCGCGCCCCATCCGGAAGATCGCTCGGACGCCCCTGGCACCGTAGCCACACCCCGGCCCGCCATGGGCCGATCACCCCAAATCAAGCGGGTTCCTGACCGAGTGGGGAGAGCGAGGGGCACATCATGGCGCCGGGCGTCGGATGTCGGCGTACACGCGCGCCCGCACCCCTGGTCCCGGTTCGCTGCGTACGGGGGTGATGCCGGAGGTGGCCCACCACTGCTCCAGCTCGGCCATGACGGCGTGGGCCGTTTCCTCGTCGGCGGCGGTGATGTCGAGAACGACAAGGCCGGGCTCATCGATGTGCTGCGCGTCGATCTTCATGCCGACCCTGACACGGTGATCGCCCGGCCGGGTTCGCCGGCACCGCAGACGCCATCCGTACGAGCGAGGGGAGGCCCGCCCTCCGGGGCGGTGGTTGACGGCATCGGCTGCCCCCACGCCCGGCGCGGCGCCGTCGCAGAGACAGAAGTTCAGGGAGGTCGCCGACCCAGTCCCACCGGCCGGGCTCGCGCGTGAAAGTGACCGAAGACCTCGGATCAGGGGCCGGTGAGGATGTCGTGGGTGCCGATGCGGCGCCAGATGACGTGCGGGGTGCCGGGGCGGCGGTCGGGCCCGTACTGCCAGGTGGCGCGTCCTGCGGGGCCGGTGCCCATGGACCAGGTGAGTTCGTAGATGCCCGGGGCTCGCTGGACGCGCTTGATGCGGAGGCCGGCGCGGAAGCGGCCGGTGCGCAGGTCGTGGACGAAGGCGGTGGCGGCCCGGCGGAATCGGCGGCGCTGTTCTGGGGTGAGGCGGTTCAGGTCGGTGGTGAAGCGGGGCAGGGCCTCGTAGGTGGGCACGGCGAACTCCTCCAGGACGCACGAAGCCCCCGGCCGGGGGTCGGCCGGGGGCGGTGGTGGCTGGTCGTGTTGAAGGGCGTCGGTGACGCGGTGCGCTCAGCTGTGGTGGGTTGTCGGGGGCGCGGTGCGCTGGTGTGCGCTCAATGACGGTGGAGTCGGTTGCCGTGCGTTTTCGTGGCTGGTGGTGCTCGTGTGGTCGGCGCGTAGTATTCGCACGGCATGGTCAGCTCTCGAAGAGGGCGCGCGTCGCGTCGAAGAACTCCTGGGGGCGGGTGGCCTCGCAGATGTCGCAGTGGTACCGGTGAAAGTCGATGCGGGCCGGGTTGTCCTGTTGGGCGGAGCCGCCGATGCTGCGGAACTCGGGTTGCATCGGTCGCGAGCACAGCGGGCAGAGGTCTGCGTAGATCAGTTCGCGCACCATGCGGCGGACTGTGCACACGTCGGCGGCTTACCGTCTCGGACTGACCGGACGGCCCGCCTGGCGGGCGCTGCGGTAAAGACTTGGCGATGCCCTCCCGCCCGGCGGGAAGGACCCCGGATCGAGCTTCTTCGCGCGTCAGCACCGGGGTTCCATGGCCCGATGATCAGCCAAACGAAGATCCGCCCGGGAGACGGGCGCTATCTCTTCCGCGGCGTGATGGTCGGAGACGGCCACCGTGCTGCGGGCACGTCGCTGCGCGCCGCCCAGGCCGAAGCCGGTGTCCCGCCCGGGATCTGGAAGGGTCGGGGCCTGGCCGCGGTCGGTCTCAAGGCCGGGGACGTGATGACCGAGCGGCAGGCCGAGCTGCTCCTGAGGGAGGGCCGGCACCCGGACGCCGACCGGATCGAGCGCGAGCGCCTGGCGGAGGGAAGCGCGCGGGTTCCGAGAATCCTGGACACGTACAGCGGCGAACCCGTATGTCGACGGCCGCATTCTGCCGCAGTCAACGGCAGGTTCGCGCTCGTAGTGGCTTTCCGGCGGGGTACGGGGAAGGTGAAGTAGGTGAAGGCCGCGTTGTGGAGGTCGTGGATGGTGAGGAAGTCGTCGCCGTCGAGCTGTGCGAATTCGTCTGCGGCGTCCGGGGTCGTGGTGCTCTGCTTCAGGTGCTGTGCGGACGGTTCTGAGGACGCGTCAGCGCGTGGACTCCGGACATGTGAGCGGTGGCCGGTACAGGCCGGGAAGGGGAAGCGGATCGGCTTGAGGCACCCTGGCCACTATCGGGGGTGAAATGGCGGGGCGTAATCCGGATTGGACGGGATCGGATCGGCTCACCGATGCGCCCCTTTCGTTCGTCTCGCCTCGATCGGCCGGAGGGAGCTAAGACGACCGATTAAGCCCCCGTAGAGCTTATGGAACTGGCAGTAGCCAAGCGGAGGGCAGGGTAACCCCCGCTGGAGTAGGTGTACCTACGGCAGCAAGAAGCCCCTGAGGAGCCGGACTGGTCACGTCGCTGAAGTCCACGTTGCCGCCGGAGAACCTCGCCACGACGAAGAGCACGTTGGCGTCGGAGAACGTCGCGCTGCTGAAGTCCACGTTGCCGTCGGAGAACCTCGCGCCGAAGTCCACGTAGCCGTCGGAGAACCTCGCGTAGCGGAAGGACACGTCGCCGCCGGAGAACCTCGCGAAGACGAAGAACACGCGGCCGTCGGAGAACGTCGCGCTGCTGAAAGACACCTCGCCGTCGGAGAACGTCGCGTTGTTGAAATCCACGTAGCTGCCGGAGAACGTCGCGCTGCTGAAGTCCACGCGGCCGCCGGAGAACGTCGCGCTGCTGAAGTCCACGCGGCCGCCGGAGAACGTTGCGTTGTTGAAAGACACCTCGCCGTCGGAGAACGTTGCGTTGTTGAAAGACACCTCGCCGTCGGAGAACGTTGCGCTGCCGAAGTCCATGGGGCCGTCGATGGTGACACCGGTGAGGTCGAGGTCGCAGCCCTGCCAGGAGCGATGGGTGTCTTTGGGGTGTCGGTAGTGGTCTCCGATGAGGCGCAGGATGGTGTGTCGGACCTCGCGGAGGGCGAGGTAATGGTGGTGCTCCTCTATGTGGGCGGGGTCCTCGCCGGGGTCGGGGCTATAGGGGAGTCGGAGGTAGGCGCACAGGACGTCTACGCAGGTCTGGCGAAGGCTGTCGTCGGGGGCGTCGTCGGCCAGGCCTGCGAGTGCGTGGACGCCGCCAAGTCGGACGGCTGGGGAGTCGGAGCCGAGTTTGTCGACGGCCTGTGAAAAGCGCTCGGTGTGGAGGCGGGTGGCCTCGCGGTGGGCGCCGACCTCGTCGACGCGCTGGCGGCGGTAGGCGACGACCAGGGCAACGAGCGCACCGGCACCCGCGACCACCCCGAACGAGAGCTTCACCAGGTCAAAGAGCGTCTTCGCGTCGAGCTTCGCGGTGGTGTCGATCTTCTGGACGTGCAGCAGGACTACCAGGCCGTAGAAGACGCCGCTCGCGACCAGGACCGCGGCGACGAACGTGAGGGTGAGAGCCCGGCCGACCCTCCACAACCGTAGTTCCCGTTCATTCAGTGATCGTGGCCTTCGCCTGGGCGTCATGACGATGAAGACAAGGTACTGAGGTCAGCGGTTGCAGCCAGCGCCATGACTGAAGAACCCCGCCCCATATGACCAATTTCGCCCCCCCTGGCCGCTGGATTGCGTATGAGGCGACGCGACTGTTTCACCGCGGCCTCGGGCAGGGTTCACCAGTCGCCGGACGGTCCGGCGCGGGAGAGGGAGAAACCTGATGAGCCAAGATCTGAACGCCGAGCTGTCCCGCATCTACGAGCGCTGCATCGAGCAGGTACGCACGATTGCCGCGCTCGACCCGACCAAGCCCGTCGAGGAATGGGACCAGTACACCTGCACGGCCGCCAACGAGTTCGCGGCGGACGTCGAGATGGCGTGGATCGGGGCTCACCCCGAGCACGAGGTGCGTGACACGTACTGGGCAATCATGGGCGGCGTTCCCATCAAGCGTGAAAGCGTCCTCGGGGACTCGCCTACGCGGTACATCACGTACGGGCTGAAGTCCTTTGCCCGTGTCCTGCAGTGCATCGAGGCCATGCGCGTCGGCCGATTCGACCCGCACGTGCCAGGCGGCATCATCCGAAACGACGAGGACTGAACCAACCGGGGCCGGCCACCCGCCCGGAGGGGCCCGCAGTTCGACGTCCACCTTCACCCTTCCCTTCCGGCGGCGGCACGGCCCGCGCGGTGGACCGATCTCCGGCCTGAGCTGGGCAAAGCAGCCGAATGCTGCCGACTTTCCTCCACCAGCGGCTGGTGGCCCGGCGGGGCGGCTTCTTCCCCCCAAAGCAGAGCGCGGCGGCTACGCCCACGGTGCCCCGGCCTACGGGCAAAAAACCGTGGACAAGGAACTCACGCTCGACGAAGACGAAGCCGCGGTCATCGAACGGATGCGGGGGTGGCAAGCGGAAGGCGTCAGCATTCGCGCCATCGCCAACCGACTGAACTCCGAGGGCATCCCGACCAAGCGCGGGGGTCGATGGCACGCCACCACCGTCAACCGGCTGCTGTCCCCGGATGCGCGAGCAGCTGCACGCCAGCAGTCCGCGCACGCGCGCGCAGCCGAGCGGGAGCAGACCAAGCGCGACCACGCAGACCGCATGCTGTCCCGCCTCACCTGACCTCCACCACGAAGGGGCTCACCATGCTCACCACCCTCATCGCCGTGCTCGGCACGCTCCTCGGTGCAGTTGTCGCCGGAGCCTTCCAGCAGAAGAACGCCGGCCGCGCCACCACGGCGGCCGCCGCCGAGCAGTTACGCCGTGAGCGGCTCGACGCCATCACCGAACTCGCCGCCGCAGCCGCTGACCACCAGCTCGCCATGTGGATGCGCGGAGAGGCTCAGTTCTCCGGCGCCACCCCGGAACGGGTTGAGGAGCTGCGCTCCACATCCCATGCCACCCGGTCCGCGATCACCCGGCCGCTAGGGCGTGTATCGAAATGGATCTCGGCCTATGCATGATCGTGGCTCATGGGGCGGGGAGACCTGACGGATGAGCAGTGGGCAGTATTGGAGCC
>NZ_JBIBVN010000063.1:0-24487 GCF_043080425.1 Streptomyces sp. NPDC015032
ACTTCCAGTCCGGTCGTTCCGAGTTTGATGTATCGCATGCTTCCGAAACCTAGGATTTGGAGTGCGCTCCAACGCAATACGTCTCGGTCCGGAATCCGGAGGCGAGGGGCATGTGCGCCCTGTCAGGTTTCGGCCGTTTCGGCCAGACGTACCAGAGAACCCAGTGGTAGCGAGTAACAAACTGTCAATTCTCGGCCGAGCGCGTGGCGCACTACTTCGACCGTGTCCGTGGTGATCGTTCATGGGGCGGGATACGTGGAGTTGGATTGTTCCGGACGGGCTGTGGGAGATGGCGAAGCCGTTGATCCCGCCGTCGAGAGTGCGTCCGCAGGGTGGCGGGACGCAGGACACGCCTGATGAAACCCTGTTCGCCGCGATCGTCTACGTGCTGGTGAGCGGGTGTGCCTGGCGGGCTCTGCCGCCGTGTTTCGGGGTCTCGAAGTCGACTGCCCACCGGCGCTTCGTCATCTGGTCCAGGGCCGGTGTCTGGGGCCGGCTGCACGAGGCGGTGCTCGACCGCATCGACGAGTGCGGCCTGCTCGACCTCTCCCGCGTGGTCCTCGACTCCGCCCACGTACGGGCCAAAAAAGGGGCGAACTCACAGGCCCCAGCCCCGTGGACCGGGGTAAACCGGGTTCCAAGATGCACATCCTGTCGGACGCGAACGGACTGCCCCTGGTCGTCGGCGTCTCCGCCGCCAACACCCACGACAGCCAAGGTCTGAAGCCCATGGTGGCCGGTCTCCAAACGAGACACGACCCCCACCGCGGCTGGCACTACAAACCCCTCAAGCTCCACGCCGACAAGGCATACGACACCCCTGACCTGCGTAGATGGCTCCGCGGGAAACGTATCGGCGTCCGTATCGCCCGCAAGGGAATCGAATCCAGTGAACGGCTCGGGCGTCGAAGGTGGGTCATCGAGCGCACGATCTCGTGGCTGACCGGCTACCGCAGACTCAACCACCGCTACGAACGCCACCCCCGCAACTACCCGGCCTTCCTCGGCCTCGCCTCGGCACTGTGCTGCTACAAACGACTTCTCCGGCTCACCACATAGGACACGGTCTAAGCGTCCCGCTGGTGTTGTCGGCGGACTGCGTCGACGGGACCGCGATGGGCTTCGCGGGCCTGGTGTCGTCCTGCCATGTAAGCAGCTGCGGCGGCGATCAGGGCGGTAGGGCTGGCGACGATGGCGGCTATCACCTCTGAGTCCATGACTGCAATCATGCCGCAGTTGACCACTCAGGGGGTGGGCGGGGCGGTTCGCACGCACCCTGCCCGCCGCCACCCGGGGGCAGCGCGCTGCAGGTGTAACCAGCGTGCCCCCGGCGGCCGTTGGAACTGTGTGACGAGAACCAAAGAACGCGCCGAGGACGCCTGCCCGCTTGTCCACCAGTGCCGTCTGCCGCTGTCCACGCGCACCGTCAACCACCTCGCCGACCTGCTGCGGCGCCACCTGAAGGCGATACGGTCCAGGTGGCGGATCCTGCCGCCGGGACGAATCGCGGTGATCGTCCTGGCTGTGCTGCGTCACGATCAGCGGCTGGCCGACATGGCCGGCGGCAACCCAGATCTTGGGGAGCGCGGAGGGCAGGCAGGCGTCATGGGCCCCGGCGTGGTCAGGTCTTCCGCAGGTCCGGAGCCGGGACGTCGATGAGCAGCCTCCGCAGGGCGTCCCACGCGGCGCGCATCGCACGGGTGATGGCGGGCGAGTCGCTACCGACGACGCGTACCCACGCGCCGCAGTCATCGGGCAGCGTGCTCACTCCGAAAGCCAGGCCGGTGGCCAGAAACGCCTCGTGGAGGGTGTCCGCGACCCGGGTCGCGGGGGCGAGCGGAGTGACCGCGTACAGGGAGGCCATCAGGTCGTGATCTGCGAAGACCGCCGGACCGGTGACCGGGCCGGGAGCCTGCGGATCGAGGCGGACGCTGTCCACGGCCAGGAGTGTCCCGTCAGGACGCTGGATCTCCAGGTCGCTGAAGAGCATGCGGTAGGCATGGCGTTCACCGCGGGCCAGCCGTCCGGCCGCGATGGTCTCGCCCAGGAGCACGGTGGCGGTCGGATCGATGGTCACACGGGTGTGCTGGTAGAGGCGTGCGTCCCGGTACGGGATGAGGGAGTCCGGCAGGTACTCGACGTAACTTCCCTCTCCAGCAGTGAGGTTGACGACCTGGGACGCGTGGTCGAACTCCATCCGGTGGACCTTGGTGGCGGCCTGGGTGGTGAGGTGCACCGCGGTGCCGGGGCCGCAGTCGATGTCGATCCGGTTGCGGTCGGCCTGGATGATCCCGCCCCCGGTCGACATCAGATAGGTCACCGGCAGATCGGGCCGTTCCGGATCGACATAGAGCGGGCGCATGATCTGCAGCGGTGACTTCTGATAGCGGTCGACGAGCTCGGTCCGGTCGCCCACGCGTGCGTAGCGCAGTTCGAGCAGGCCGACCTTGCCGGGGCGCCCGGCGGCCAGCGTGTCCGGGGGACCGACAAGGTCGAGCATCCGGGCCGGTACCCGCCGGGGTTCGTAGTGCGCGGGTTCCAGCCGCGCGGGCGCCTTGGTCACGCGGAGGCCGGCACCTGGGCGGCTTCGTGGGACAGGAGGAAGTCGGCGATGGTGTCGAGTCCCTCTCCGGTGAGGGAATTGGTCAGCACCACCGGCCGCCCGTCCCGGACGCGGTATGCGTCCGACTCCATGACGCCGAGATCGCACCGCACATAGGGGGCGATGTCCACCTTGTTGATGACGAGCAGCTCGCACTCGGTGATGCCGGGGCCCCGCTTGCGCGGCATCTTGTCGCCCTCGGCGGTGTCCAGTACGAACAGGAAGAGGTCGACCAGCGCGGGGCTGAAGGTGAGTGTCAGGTTGTCTCCGCCGCTCTCGAAGAGCAGGGTGTCCACGTCGGGGAAGCGCTCCACGAGTTCGTCCGCGGCGGCCTGGTTCATCGTCGGGTCGTCTCGGACCGCGGTGTGCGGGCAGGCCCCGGTCTCCACCCCGACGATCCTCTCCGCGTCGAGGAGCCCGGCCAGGGTGCGGCGCACGTGCGCGGCGTCCTCGCTGGTGTAGATGTCGTTGGTGATGACGGCAGGGGTCCGGCCGCGCTCGATCAGCACGGGGACGAGCGCTTCGATGAGTGCGGTCTTGCCTGAGCCGACCGGTCCGGCGATGCCGACGCGCAGTACGCCGTCCTTGGGCCGCTGCATGAGCTCGTCGTGGTTGTGGTGGTGCCTGGCCTGCATCGGGTCGTGCATGGTGATCCTTCCGGTGTGGTGGTCTTCGAGGTGCGGGGGCCCCTAGGGCCTCTCGTTTGGGTCATGCCGGGCTCGCGGGGTCTGGCACGCACTCCCCCAAGGCCTTAAGGGCCAGGGGGTACCCCCCTCCGCGTTGTCGTCGGTCGCCAGGACTCCTTTCCCAAGCTCTCGGCTCCGCTCGAGCAGGGGAGACCCCATCTGCCTCCCTCCTCCGCCTTGCGATCGCACGCACCAGACCCCGCTCCCTGATCCGGCCTGATCCAAACGAAAGGCCCTAGCTGGCGAAGAGGCGTGCCTCGGCGCGCTCGTGACGGCCGGCCATGACATCCGCCACCGGGACACACCCTCCGATGTCGGCCGGCTCCCGCCGCAGGGCCGCGTCGACGGTCTCCTCGATCACCGGGGCGGCCT
This sequence comes from Streptomyces sp. NPDC015032, assembly GCF_043080425.1. Classification (NCBI taxonomy): domain Bacteria; kingdom Bacillati; phylum Actinomycetota; class Actinomycetes; order Kitasatosporales; family Streptomycetaceae; genus Streptomyces; species Streptomyces sp. NPDC015032. The sequence goes on from NZ_JBIBVN010000063.1 coordinate 3,661, forward strand.
CGTGCAGCACGACCTGCGCCCGGCGGTGGTCGGTCAGCCGCAGCCGCACGGCGGCCCCCACGAAACTGGCCGCGAAGGCGAACAGTTCGCAGGTGACCGCCTGGCGGGTCGACAGTCCGTTGGCCGCGTGGACGACGGCGGCGACGACCGGCTGGCAGCCGCGTACGGCTCCCTCCCGGTAGAGGGCGTGGTACCGCTCGATCTGTGGAGTGCCGTAGACCTGGCCGGCCAGGTCCAGCAGCTGCCGTCCGGTGCGGACGGCAGCCTGCCGGGCCTCTCGACCCAATTTGGTGGCATGCAACCGCTGTTCCACGGTCACCACTTCCGCCCAGTCGTCGGCGGTGACCGCACGGTGGGCGAGGGCGAGGGCGGTCGCGTCGGCCGGCCCCGCGCTGTGGCGCAGCAGGTCGTGGAGGAGGACGGGCAGAGTGCGCGGGGTGATCGCGCGGGCTTGTTGGAAGCCTTCCAGGCCGTGGGAGAGGGTGTAATAGCCGCTGGGGAACGCCGAGTCGGTGAGCTGGAGTCCGGTCAGCAGCGCCGGGATCGGCATCGGGTCGTTCACGCCGAGGATTCCGTTCGTGCCAGGGGCCGTCCGAGGTGGTCCGGCCGTTGACGGCCGTCGCGAGGACGGTCAGACGATGTAGAAGAGATGGTTGAGCGGGAGTCGCTCCGCCGGCTCGATGGTGGCGGGCTCGCCGTCGACCGTGACCTTGTACGTCTCCGGGTCCACTTCGATGCGCGGCAGCGCGTCGTTGCGCACCATGTGCTCCTTGCCGATGGTCCGGCAGCGCTGCACGGGTTCGATCCGCCGCTGCAGCCCCAGCTTGTCGGGGACGCCCGCGGCGATGGACGCCTGGGACATGAAGGTCACCGACGTGCGCTGCCGGGCACGGCCGTACGTGCCGAACATCGGCCGGTAGTACACCGGTTGCGGTGTGGGCAGCGACGCGTTGGGGTCGCCCATCAGCGCCCAGTTGACCATGCCGCCCTTGATGACCATCTTGGGCTTGGCCGCGAAGGAGTGGATCGGCCAGAGCACGATGTCGGCGAGCTTGCCGGGCTCCAGGGAGCCGATCACGTCCGCGGCACCGACGGCGGTCGCGGGGTTGATCGTCAGCTTGGCCAGATACCGCAGGACACGCGCGTTGTCATTGCGGGAGCTGTCCTCGGCCAGCGGGCCGCGCAGTTCCTTGCAGTGGTGTGCCGTCTGGAAGGCACGGACGAAGGACTCGCCGACCCGCCCCATGGCCTGGGAGTCCGACGAGAAGATGCTGATCACGCCGAGGTCGTGCAGAACGGTCTCGGCCGCGATCGTCTCGGCCCGCACCCGGCTGTCGGCGAACGACACGTCCTCGGGGATGTCCCGGGACAGGTGGTGACAGACCATCACCATGTCCAGCAGCTCGTCCACCGCGTTGATCGTGTACGGCAGGGTCGGGTTGGTGGAAGCAGGCAGTACGTTGGCCTCGCCGGACACCCGGATGATGTCGGGGGCGTGACCACCACCGGCGCCCTCGGTGTGGAAGGTGTGGATGGTCCGGCCGTCGATCGCCGACAGGGTGTCCTCGTAGAAGCCGCCCTCGTTGAGAGTGTCGGTGTGAATGGCCATCTGGACGTCGTGCTCGTCGGCGACCCGGAGCGCGGTGTCGATCGTGGCGGGGGTGGCGCCCCAGTCCTCGTGCACCTTCAGTCCGGCCGCGCCCGCCTCGACCTGCTCGCGCAGTGCCTCGGGCAGGCTGCCGTTGCCCTTGCCGAGCAGACCCACGTTGACCGGCAGGTCCTCCACGGCCTCCAGCATCCGGTGGATGTTCCACGGGCCGGGGGTGCAGGTGGTGCCGTTGGAGCCGTCGGTCGGCCCGGTGCCTCCGCCGAAGAAGGTGGTGATGCCGTTGGACAGACCCTCCTGGGCCTGCTGGGGCGCGATGAAGTGTATGTGCGTGTCGACGCCCCCGGCGGTGGCGATGAGGTGTTCGCCGGATACCACCTCGGTGCCGGGTCCGATGACGAGCTTGGGGTCGACTCCGCTCTGCAGATGCGGGTTTCCCGCCTTGCCGACGCCGACGATCAGGCCGTCGCGTACGCCGATGTCGCCCTTGACCACGCCCAGAACCGGATCGAGCACCACAACATTGGTGATGACGAGGTCCAGGGCGCCTTCGCGGTTGAGCGCGGACGGGTCCTGGGCCATCCCGTCCCGGATGGCCTTGCCTCCGCCGTAGACGGCCTCTTCCCCGTAGGAGCCGGCGTTGTGGTCGTACTCGACCTCGACGACGAGATTGGTGTCGGCCAGGTGGAACCGGTCGCCGACGGTGGGACCGAACAGATCCGTGTACCGCTTGCGCGGGATGATCGCCATCAGATCCGGGTCCCCTCGTGGTCGGTTTGGTGGTCGGCTTCGCTGTCGCTGTCGCTGTCGTTGTGCGTGAAGCCGAGCTCCGCGGCGCGGCGGAGGGCCACGCGCTTGGTGTCCGGGGCCGACAGGCCCCCGTTGGTGAGCGCGGCGAAGCCGGTGATCCGCCCGGTGCCGGCGAAGGCGCACAGCTCCACCTCACGGGTGTCGCCGGGCTCGAAGCGCACAGCGGTGCCGGACGGGATGTCCAGGCGCATGCCGTAGGCGGCCTCGCGGTCGAAGCGCAGGGCGCGGTTGATCTCGAAGAAGTGGTAGTGCGAGCCGATCTGCACGGCCCGGTCACCGGTGTTGGCGACCGTGAGTGTGGTCCTGGCCCGGTTGGCGTTGATCTCGACGGGGTCGTCCCCGTAGAGGTAATGAGCTCCGCCAGACATCTGTGTCTCCTCGGTGTTTCAGGCGCTGATCGGGTCGTGGCAGGTGACCAGCTTTGTCCCGTCGACGAAGGCCGTCTCGACCTGGAGGACGGCGAGCATCTCCCGCACTCCGGGCATCACGTCGTCGATGGAGACGACCTTGCGGCCCAGCTCCATGCATTCGGCGACGGTGCGGCCGTCACGCGCGGCCTCCAGGACGGCCTCGGTGATCAGGGCGGAGGCTTCGCTGTAGTTGAGTTTGGTTCCCCGGTTCCTGCGGCGGCGGGCCAGGTCCGCGACCACATAGACGTGGAGTTTATCGATTTCCCGCGGTGCGAGGTTCATGGCGTCACATTGCTTTCTCGGACGAGATGCCGGGCCGGCCCAGGAGTGGACCAGCCGCCAGGAAGAGCCAGGTCATCACTGTGAACGGCCAGGTGAAGGGGTATCCGCCGGAGGGCTGGGCAACGGCTTCCCAGGCAGCGGTGAACGGGACCGAGGCCGCCGCGGCGAGCGCGGCGTACCCGGCGGTCCACGGAGTGAGAGCCAGGAAGGTGGCTGTCAGCGCGATCGCGCAGAGCACCGCGTTGTATCCGTACAGCCCCTCGATGATCCGGTCGGCGGGCAGTCCCGTCAGGCAGGCGGTCAGGAACGCGACGACGCTGGCGCCGATCGCCGCGACGGCGGCGATCCGCGAGGCGACGAGCAGCCCGACGAGCAGGATCAGGCCCGCGTACCACTTGTCCAGGTAGAAGATCTGACCGATGTTGTTGCAGAGCGCCCGCCCGGTCTCCGTGGCCGTCATGGTCGTGAACCCTGGGACGCGTGCGGCCGGACCGGCGGCGACCGGTGCCTTGGACAACGTGACCACCAGCGCCCCGGCGACCAGGCAGTAGGGGGCCGTCAGCACAGGCAGCCCGAGGGGGGCGAGGAGGCGGCCCGCCGCGGCGCTCAGTACGGAACAGACCGCGGCGCCGAGCACGGCCAGTACGGCGGTTTGCCACGAGGTGCCGAGCCGGACGGCGAGGGCGATCCCGGTCAGACAACCGCAGTAGCCCTGCAGCCCGTTGACCAAACTCTTCCGGTCGGCTCCCAGGAGCGCCGCGGCGGCGGTGGACGAGGCCGCACCGAGCAGGCCGTACACGCCGAGTCGCCATCCGTCCACGAACAGCGCCACGGTGAACAGCAGCCCGGCCCATGCGTTCGAGCTGAGTGCGACCTGGGCGACGCCGCGCAGTTGTATCTGTCCGGCACGGGTAGAGGCCCAGTTCTTCGCCTGCACCACCTGTTCCACAGCAGCCAAGTCTTCTCCTTTGAGGACATGACGAAATTGCCAAAACCCCCGCATCCAGGACGCTTTGGATCTTGATCAAAGTTCCGTTGAGAACCTATGCCTGGCAAGGATGACCCAGGGGCGCGAAGATCTGATGCTCAGTGTGACCACATGGGTGCGATCAGGCATACCCGCTGCTGAGGGGAGGTGATTCCCGGACCCCGAACGACGATTTCCAGCTTCGTCACCTCAAATTCTTGGTCAGAGGTTGAACATTCCACGCCTGTCGTTTGACCAATCGGGCGGGCGCAGCCGCTTTTTCGCGTCCTTCGCGCGGGGCCGTGAAGGGGGCCGCACTCGCGCTCCAAGCGCACCGGATGCGCGCGGCGACCGGTGGCCGAGCGCCGCCGCAAGGCCGGGGCACCACCTTCCTCCCACACACGCCTCCACCCCCGTACGCTCTCGGCACCCACCCCCACCACCCGCGCGATCTCCACATTCGACCCGCCCTCCTCAAACAACTCGACAGCCCGAACACGACGCCCCTCCGCTAACTGCGGCCGCGACAAAGGAGGAACGGAAGAACCAGACACGGAGGTCGAAGGTCGATAGGACACCCCGACAGCCTCCCACCGACAAGACCACCACACCCACTGAACTTACGAAAAGATCAGTAGTGCTTGGCTTCCAGAATCCTTCGGGGGGTGACGTGCGGTCATGCTGCGTGTGGTGTCCAGGTCGGCGAGGTGTAAGGCCACGTGTTCGTGAGCGATGACTATGGGCATTGAGATCGCCACCTGAACGGCCCGACCGAATTGAGCGACAGAGCCCTACAAAAGCTCCAAGAGGGTGGCGAACCTCGATCCCGGCGCTGCGGCCGCCACCGCAGCGGCGTCGGGCGCTGTGTCCACGTCGCGCAGGAGCGGCAGGTCGCGCACCCGGAGGCCTGCCCCGGTGAGGCGGTCGCGCTGGGCGGCGCCGGTCTGCGCGGTGGACATCGGGACGCCTCGCAGCAGCGCCGGAGCGGGCGCGGCGAGGCCGAGCGCCCAGAACCCGCCGTCCTCCGCCGGGCCGAACCATGCGTCGCACTTCTGCCACGCGCCGGGATCCAGTGCGGGGGCGAGGAGCTTCGGGGTGAGCTGTGGGGTGTCCATGCCGACCAGTAGGGCGGGGCCGTCCGGCACGGCGGCGAAGGCCGCGGCCAGCCGCTCGTCCAGGCCGCCGGACGCCTGCGGGATCACCTCGATGCCGGGCGGCAGCCAGGGTCCGGGCGCGCCGTCCAGGATGAGCATCCGGCGGCGGGCGGGGCAGCGCAGCACGGTCTCCAGAGTGTCGGCGAGCGCCGCCTCCGCGAGGGCGGCGGCTTGGGCAGGGGTGAACGGCGGCGTGAGCCGAGTCTTGACGTGCCCAGGCCGTGGCTCCTTGGCTATCACCAGCAGCGCGGTCGGTCCGGCCGGGCCGCTCACCGGGGGGTTCCCGCCGGACGCCGGGGCGGCTCGCAGAGGACCGCGCGCATGTCGCGCACCGCGTACCAGGTGCCACGCCAGGTGCCCGTGACCTTGGAGCGGCCGGCGCGTGGGCGGTAGGGCACGTCGACCTCGCGCACCCGCCATCCGGCGTCGGCGGCGCGGATGACCATCTGCAACGGGTAGCCCGACCTGCGGTCGGTCAGGTCCAGGTCGAGCAGGGCCTCCCGGCGGGCCACCCGCATCGGGCCGAGGTCGTGCAGGCGCAGGCCGGTGCGGCGGCGGATCAGCCGGGCCAACTCGCGGTTGGCGAGCCGGGCATGCACCGGCCAGGCGCGGCGTGTCGTCGGCCTGCGACGCCCGAGCACCAGGTCCGCCTCGCCGTCCAGGACGGCGTGGGCCAGCGACGGCAGCAGCCCGGGGTCGAGGGAGGCGTCGCAGTCGCAGAGACAGACCACGGGCGCGGTGGCGGCGCGCAGCCCGGCCGCGCAGGCTGCGCCGAAGCCGCGTACCGGTTCGCTCACGACGTGCGCGCCCAGCGACTCGGCGAGTTCGGCGGAGCCGTCGGTCGAGCCGTTGTCGACGACCACGGCGCGCCACCCGGGCGGTATCCGTTCCAGCACCCAGGGAAGAGCGGCCGCTTCGTCAAGACATGGCAGCACGACGTCCACAAGGGGCCGATGCCTCTCGGTCATGTCTTTCAGCGTATGAATATCTGTGTACGTAAGGAAATGGAGTGATGCATCCGGAGCACCTGATGCGGTCCGCCGTCGCCCTATGGCGTGGGCGGGTGTGCCGTCGCCCTCTTCGACGGCGACGCGGGGGCCGGGCGGCGGGCGCCTCGAACGGTGCGGGCCGCGACGGTTCCGGCGACCGCGGGTTCGAGGCCATCTCCCGCACGCGCGTTACCGAGGCTCCGATGCCCGGCCGCGCAGGGGGGCTCCGGCGAACTCCCGCACGCCGTCGGCGAACGGTACCCGGGGCAGCCAGCCGAGTTCCTCGCGCAGCCGTGACGAGGAGGCGGTGATATGGCGGACGTCGCCCAGCCGGTACTGACCGGTCACCACCGGCGCGGGCCCGCCATGGGCCGCGGAGAGCGCGGCGGCCATCTCCCCCACGGTGTGCGGGCTTCCGCTGCCCACGTTGTAGGCGCGCAGTGCGCCGTCCGGGATCGCGGCGCCGACCGCGCCGAGCGCCGCCAGGTTGGCGGCGGCCACGTCGGCGACGTGGACGAAGTCCCGGCGCTGACCGCCGTCCTCGAAGACCCGGGGCGGCTCGCCGCGGGCGAGCGCGGAACGGAAGAGCGAGGCCACCCCGGCGTAGGGGGTGTCGCGTGGCATCCCCGGTCCGTAGACGTTGTGGTAGCGCAGGGCGACCGCCCGGCCGCCGGTGGCCCGCGCCCAGGCGGCGGCCAGGTGCTCCTGGGCCACTTTCGTCGCCGCGTAGACGTTGCGCGGGTCGGGTGGCGCGTCCTCCGGCACCAGGCCGGGGGTGAGCGGATCGCCGCAGCGCCGGCAGACGGGCTCGAACCGTCCGGCGTCCAGGTCGGCGACCCGGCGCGGGCCGGGCCGGACGGCCCCATGGCGGGCGCATGCGTAGCGGCCCTCGCCGTAGTAGACCATCGAGCCGGCCAGGACGAGCTCGCTCACCCGCAGCCGGGCCATGGCCGCGAGCAGGACGGCGGTGCCCAGGTCGTTGCACCCCACGTAGGCGGGCACGTCGTCGAAGTCCCGGCTCAGGCCGACCATCGCCGCCTGGTGGCAGACCGCGTCCACCGCGTGCAGCGCCTCCTCGACCACCGCCCGGTCCCGCACGTCGCCGCGCACGAACGCCACGCCGGGCGGCCGCGGGGGCGGGGAGGCCGCCGCGCCGTGCGCCGCGGGCAGCACCGCGTCCAGCACGCGCACCTCATGTCCGGCCTCGACCAGCGCACCGACGACGTGGGAGCCGATGAACCCGGCTCCTCCTGTGACAAGCACCAGCATGCCTTCGAGGCTACGGCCGGATCCGACACGCGGCGCCGCGAGGCCGTCCGCCGTGCTCGCGGCTGCCACGATGGCGGGCGTGGGAGTACGCACACTCTGCGCCACGGCACTGCTCGCCGCCCTCGTCGCCGTCGTCGCCGCGACGGTCCGTCTGGGCGGCGATCTCGGCCATCCGGCCGCGCTGCTGTACTGGTACGCCGCCGCGTGGGTGCTGTTCGCCGGAGCGGCGTGGACCGTGCAGCGCGTGCCGGCGCGCACCGCCGTGGCGCTGATCCTGGCCGGCGGGATCGCCCTGTGCGTGGCGGCGCTCTCGGCTCCGCCGCGCACCAGCGATGACATGTACCGCTACGCGTGGGACGGTCGCGTGCAGGCCGCGGGGATCTCCCCTTACGCCTACCCGCCGGACGCGCCGGAGCTTGCCCGGTTGCGTGATCCGTGGCTCTTCCCCGCCGGGACCGAGTGCCGCAGGTGGGACCTCCACCCAGTGGCGGGTGTGTGCACGCACATCAACAGGCCGTCCGAACCCACCATCTATCCGCCCGTGGCCGAGGGGTGGTTCCTGCTGGTGCACGCCGTCTCCCCGGCGGGCGGGCGGCACAAGCCCCTGCAACTCGCCGGTGCAGTGCTCTCCGTCGCCACGACGGTGGCGCTGCTGCTGGTGCGGCGGCGCACGCGCGGTGACATGCGGCGGGTGGCGCTGTGGGCATGGTGTCCGGCGGTGCCGTTCGCCGCGGTCAACGACGCCCATGTGGACACCGTCGGCGTGCTGCTCACGGTGGCCGCGCTGGGCATGGCCGCAGGAGCACGCCGTGGAGCGCTGCTCGGGGCGGCGATCGCCGCCAAGCTGCTGCCCGCACTCACCCTTCCGGGCGCACTGTCAGGGGTACTGGCCCCCGGGCGCAGCCCGCGTACCCGGCTGCGGGAGGCGGCGAGCGTGCTGCTCGCCGCCGTTGGCATCGTGGCGCTCGTCTATCTCCCCTACCTGCTGGCGTCCGGTTCCGCGGTCCTGGGGTATCTCCCCGGCTATCTGCGGGAGGAGGGGTACGAGCCGGGCGACGTCGGCCGGTTCGCACTGCTGCGGCTGGTGCTGCCGGACGCGTGGGCCGGTCCGGCCGCTGCCGTACTGGTTGCGCTCACCGCCTGGTACGTCCTGCGGCACGGCGATCCAGAGCGGCCGTGGCATGGATCGCTGCTGGTCACAGGCACCGCGCTGCTGCTCGCCTCGCCCGCGTACTACTGGTACGCGCTGCTCGTCGTGGCACTCGTGGCCATGGGCGGCCGGGGGGAGTGGCTCGCCGTCGCCGTTGCGGGCACCGCGTTGTACGTCGCGAACGAACTGCACTGGCCTGGCGTCCAGGCAGCCGCATACGGGACGGCCGCTGCGACGGTGCTCGCCGGCGTACTCGTCCGGACGCGGGTGCGTGGCGGCGGAGGCAGGCGGCGGGACGGTGCGTGAGGGCAGGCCTGCGGGCGGCATTGGGTGTGAGGCGGTCATCGGTGGCGTCGTCTGAAGACGACCATCCGCAGGACGGTGAAGCGCACCACGGTCACCAGGGCGAAGCTCGGCGCGAGCACCAGGGTCTCCGCCGCCGGCGAGGCGGTGGGCCGGTAGTGGCGGAAGAGCAGGACAGCGCCCGAGGTGACCAGGTACGCCAGGACGAACAGGCCGCCCGCGGCCAGATGCGCCTGGAGGACCCGGACCGGGGACCCGCGAAAGGTCAGTCGGCGGTTGGCCTCCGTGTTGAGGACGGTGACGGCGAGAAGGGAGGCGAAATTGGCTAGGACGGGCGGCGACCAGTGGCGCAACACCCAGTACAGCAGGGCCTGGGCCGCCGTGGAGGCGACGCCGATCACGACGAACCAGAACGCTTCCTTGGTCAGGGCGGTGCGGCCGGGCCGGGTGGAGGCGCTGCTCTGTGTGCCGAGGCGTCGCACCCCACGATCATGAGGCCACCGGGCGACCCGTCGATCCGTGCGGAGCGCCGGTTCGCCCGTTCGGCTGGCGACGGACACCCGCATGCACGCCAGGCGCGGAAGGACGCCCAGATCTGTGCCAGTTTGTAGCTGACGACTCGACAGACACTGACGGCGCGGCGAGGTTCGATCCACCCATCGGAGAGCCGGCACGGAGCCAGAGGAGGCGGCCGGTGGGCAGTGGCGGACGGCCGTCGGCATCGGACTCCGGCGGGTCGCAGCGCCCGGGACCGGACGAGGATCACGCGCCGGGGTGCCTGGAGCGCGTTCGCGCTGCCGTGACGGCGCGGGCCACCAAGGGGGCCGCTCGTACCCGGGCCCTTGTACGGCGGGTCGAGCAGACTCCTCCGCCTCCGGGACCGTTCTGTCCCGGCTTCTGGCGCAGCCCTCTCCGTGGGCCCTGGCTGACGTCCGTGTTCGGCCTGGTGCTGCTGATCGGCATCCCGCTGATCTTCGTCACCGGGATGCTCTCCTACGCCTCCTACAACCCGGGACTCGACCGCGTCAACGACCAGACCCCGGGCAAGGGCCTGCTGGGCTTCTACCTCTTCGACTGGCCCACTCATCCGTACTGGCTGTACCGGCTGACCCAGGGCGTGCACGTGACGCTCGGCGTGGTCCTCGTGCCGGTGCTGCTGGCCAAGTTGTGGTCAGTGATCCCGAAGCTGTTCGAGTGGCTGCCGGTCCGTTCCGTCGCCCACGGACTGGAGCGGTTGTCCCTGCTCATGCTGGTCGGCGGGGTGATCTTCGAATTCGTCACCGGCATCATCAACATCCAGCTCTACTACGTCTTCCCCGGCTCCTTCTACACCCTGCACTTCTACGGCGCCTGGGTGTTCATCGCGGCCTTCGTCGTTCACGTGTGCCTCAGACTCGGCCGGATGACCCGCGCCCTGCGCTCCCGCAGCCTGGCAGCTGAACTGCGCACCGACCTCGCGCACACACGGCCCGAGCCTCCCGGCCCCGACGGCCTGGTCCCGACCGCTCCCGCGCCGCCGACGATGACCCGGCGCGGCGCGCTCGCCATGGTGGGGGGCGGATCGCTGCTCCTCCTGGTGGTCACCGCGGGACAGAGCATCGGCGGCCGGCTGCGCAGCACCGCCCTTCTCGCGCCGCACAACCGTACTCCGGGCAGCGGCCCGAACGGCTTCCAGATCAACAAGACGGCCGCTTCCGTCGGCGTCACCCCCGCGCACGTCGGCCCCGGCTGGCGGCTGGAGATCCACGGCCCCGGTCCGACGCTCGTCTTCACCCGCGCACAGCTCCTCGCGATGCCCCAGCATGCCGCCGCACTGCCGATCGCCTGCGTGGAAGGGTGGTCCACCGCCAACCAGCAGTGGAGCGGCCTCAGGCTGGCCGACCTCGCCGCCTTGGCGGGCCTCCCCGCCGCCGGAAGCGTCCTGGTGCAATCCGTCCAACCGCCCGGCCCTTACACCTCGGTGGTGCTGCGAGGCAATCAGATCCACGACCCCCGATCGCTGCTCGCCCTGCGCGTCAACGGCGCGGACCTCTCGCTCGACCACGGCTACCCGGCCCGCGTCATCGTCCCGGCCAACCCCGGCGTGAACAACACCAAGTGGGTGCACCGGCTCACCTTCAGGACGTGACCATGGCACGCTTCGTCCGCTGGTACGGTTCCGGCCCTCTCCACCTTCTCGTCCTGATCGCCTCGTTCGCGATCACCGGCTACGCCATGGTGCGCCTGTTCGCCGTCCGCCCGCTCGAGGTCGCGATCTGGTTCGTCGGCGCGGCGGTCCTCCACGACCTGATCCTGCTGCCCCTGTACTCGCTCGCCGACCTGTCGGCACACGCTGTCCTGCGGCATCGCGCCACCCGCATGCCACAACCACCGTGGATCAACTACCTGCGTGTGCCCACCTTTCTCTGCGGTGTGCTGCTGCTCGTCTGGTTCCCCCTCATCTTCGCCTTGTCGATCCCCTACCCGGGTGCCACAGGGTTGTCCATGGACGTCTATCTCGGCCGGTGGCTGGCCATCACCGCCGTGCTCTTCGCCGCTTCCGCCGTGGCCTTCGCTCTCAAGCTCCGGCGCGTACGGCGGGCCGCCCGCGCCGACGAGGAACGACCTGCACCAGGTCGCGACGCTGCATCGTGACGACCGACGAGGACGGCTCGCCCTGCGCCGGGGGAGACCCCTATGCGCTCGCCCTGCGGACCGGCCACGGGCCGGTGTACCTGCGGCTGGCGGACGGGTGCCGGATCCGGATGCCGGTGCATCGCTGGTACGCGCATCCCACCGTGGCCGACGAATCAGTGCTCAATCGCTGTGTCGGCCCCGTTCTCGACGTCGGCTGCGGGCCGGGCCGGCTGTGCAGGGCACTCCTGGGCCGCGGAGTCTTCGCGCTCGGCGTCGACGTCACCCCCCGCGCGGCGGCTCATACCGTCGCTCTCGGCGGGATCGCACTGTGCCGATCGGTGTTCGACCGGCTACCGGCTGAGGGAGGCTGGCAGACCGTCCTGCTCATCGACGGCAACATCGGCATCGGCGGCGACCCGTGCGCCCTGCTGGGCCGCTGTATCCAGCTCACCACCCCGGCGGGGCTCCTCCTCGTCGAGGTCGACCCCGACGATGTCGAGGGGCACTACACCGCCCGGTTCGAAGACACCCATGGCTACAAGGGCCCGCCGTTTCCCTGGGCACGTCTGGGAGCACCAGCGCTCCACAGGATCGCCGAGGATCTTGCCCTCAGCATCACCGACCAGTGGAGTTACGGCCACCGACGCTTCCTCGCCGTCGGCCGCCAGGACTCGGCCTCAGGACCTCGCTGATGACGCGGGGCCGCCTCGCCACGCGGCAGCGGGCAGACACGACGTACGCCGACCGGACGCCGAGCGCGGGGCGCGGCACCAGACCGTGCCACCCGGTCGGGGCAACTGCCGGCAACCGACACGTGCGATGCGCCGATCGTGCTGATTGGCTGGAGGTGAATCCGCTGTTCAGGGAGGCCGGGATCCATGACACCCATCAGACACCTGCAGAGACCTGCGGCACAGGCAACTACCCACCTTTTCCCGGCCGGGCCGCGTCCGGCCCCAGGTGGACGGGCTGCAACGCATGAGTACGCGACCGATCGGTGACTACGCCTTGCTGTCCGACTACCGCTCGGCCGCACTGGTGACCTCAGACGGCTCGGTGGACTGGCTTTGCCTGCCCCGGTTCGACAGCCCGGCGATCTTCGCCCGGATCCTCGACGAGGACGCCGGCCACTGGTCCATCCGCCCTGTCACCGGCCCGGTCGACATCAGCCGGGAACGGTTCGGCCGAACTGTTCCCGGCCACGCACAGGTGAGAGGTGCCTCGGTGCTGGTCAGCCCGTCCGCGTCGAGTGCGTACTCGTCCTCACCTCGGCCGATGTCATGGGCGAGCAGCGCGGAGGGCGGGGCAACGGTGCCTACGGCCCTCCCGTGGTCGGCCGCCGGGCGCCAGGCCGGGCGACGGCCGTCGGGCGGCGCCGAGGAGTCCGTTCTCCTCGACGAAGCTCAGCGGCTGGTTCCTTCAACGAAGGACAACAGCTTCGCGACAACTTCCTGACACCGGCTGACCACCCTTGCCGATGCCAGCCTTCCCAGGCTCGCCGCCGGCATCCCGTCGTCCGGCTTCAGCACCGGCATTTCCGACTGCATCCACGAGGCGTGCGACAACCTCGACAACGTCGATCCGAAGACGGAGACGACCAGCACTGATGCCGTCGCCGGCGTGCTGTGGAAGCTCGCCGCCACCCCCGGCACTGACCGGGCCGTCCCCAGGAATCGAGACATGCGCAGACTGCCGAACCCGCCGCCGCCGAGCCGCCGCCGAGCCGCCGCCGCCCTCGTGGCCGCCGTCGTGAGTGGAGCCGTACTGACCGCCGTTCCCGCCTCCGCCGCCATCGGCGGACCGGGGGCCGGCGATCCGTACTTCCCCGAGGACGGCAACTCCGGGTACGACGTCTCCCACTACGACGTCAAGATCGCCTACGATCCGGCGCGCACCGACCGCCTTGACGGCGACACCACCGTCACCGCCCGCGCCCTGACCTCCCTGGACCGGTTCGGCCTCGATTTCAAGGGCTTCTCCGTGTCATCGGTCGCCGTGAACGGCACCCCTGCGAAGGCGTTCTCCCGGTCCGGCGCCCACAAACTGGTCATCACCCCGGCCCGCCCGGTCGCGAAGGGCACGACGTTCACGGTCCGGGTGACGTACGCCGGCAAGCCCGACGCCGAGGGCTGGCACACCCTGAAGAGCGGCGGCGCGTACGTGGCGGGCGAACCGCACTCCGCGACCTCCTGGTATCCCGCCAACGACCATCCGTCCGACAAGGCGACCTTCGCCCTCACCGCGACGGTGCCCGACGGCTGGACGGTCGTCGGCAACGGCCTGCCGGGCCCGGAGAGCGTCGAGGACGGCAGGAGGACCTTCCGCTGGGTCGAGGACAAGCCGATGGTCACGTACGCCAGCACGGTCGCCATCGACCGGTTCACCGTCCACCGGGGGAAGACCGCCGCGGGGACGCCTGTCATCACGGCGTACAGCCCGGACGCCGAGATCGACCCTGCGGCGGAGGCCCAACAGACGGAGATCCTGGACTTCCTGACCACGAAGTTCGGCCCGTACCCGTTCTCCTCGGCGGGCGCCATCGTTGTCGGGGCCGCGAAAGAGCCCACGAACGAACCCGGTGCCCTGGAGACGCAGAGCCGCCCCACGTACCACACGATGATCTTCGACGGTTCGATGGTCCACGAGAACACCCACCAGTGGTTCGGTGACAGCGTCTCGTTCAAGGACTGGCGGGACGGCTGCGTCGCCGAGTGCTTCGCCCAGTACGCCCTGCAGTTGTGGCGGGAGCACAAGGGCGGCGACACGGACGGGGACTACCGGTCCGAGGTGGAGGACTACCGGGACGACCCATCGTTCTGGTCCGTCAAGCTCTACGACCCGGGCCCGGGCCGGGAGTTGGACCCTGCGCTGAAGGGCTCGCTGATGCTGCACGCCCTGCGCCGCACGGTGGGCGACGAGGCGTTCTTCGGGACGCTGCGGACCTGGACCCATGACCACGCGTACGGCAACGCCTCGTTCCGGGAGTTCGAGGCGCTGGCAGCAAAGGTCTCGGGCAAGGACCTCAAGGGATTCTTCGCCGCGTGGGTCGACGGCACGGTGATCCCGCCGGAGAAGTACCTCTACCCGGGCAGCCTGGGTAGGGTCGCCGGGTAGGCCGTACGAGGGGGTCGCGACGCCACCACCGTCTCGGCGTCGCGATCGCCCACAGCTGTTGCTCGCGGGGGGTGAGAGCGGGGTGCATGTAGCTCCTGCGCCCTAATGGCACTGGCTGTGTTTGAGCGTCTCGATCAGAAGCTTCAACACCCGCACCGTCGGATCGGCATGCATCCGCTCCGCCGCGGCCCGGTGGTTGGCCTCCGCCACCTGTATGCCTGCCCCATGTAGGCGATTCAGTGCATGGATCCATCCGTGCTTCTGTGCGCCCCGCCGTGTGGCCTCACTGCGCGCCCGTCCTGGGGAAGTGATGGAAGGCAGAGGGCCGATCGGCCGGGTCGGCCCGGGGGCGGCCGGCCCACCTGGCGGGACGCCCAGGCGCCCGGAAACGAGGAGTTGGACATGAGTAATCCATCGGCCCGGGAGGTCGGCGAATGGTACGACCGCTTCGGGGGCCTGTACGGCCTGACCATGGGTGACAGCATGCACCTGGGCATGTGGGCCGACGGCGTACGGACGGAGACGGGGGAGCTGACGGCCGACGAGATGTGGGAGGAACTCACCCGGGCCCAGGACTCCTGGACCGGCACCCTCATCGACGTGGTCGGGCTGCTGCCGGGACAGCGGATGCTGGACGTCGGCTGCGGCACAGGCCGGCCCACCGTGCGGATCGGCACCGAGTCGGGCTCGAGCGTGCTCGGCGTGACGGTCAGCGCCGCGCAGGTCCGGGCCGGCCGCAACCGCGCCTTGAAGGCGGGACTGTCCGACCGCGTCACCTTCGAACAAGCGGACGCCATGGCCCTGCCCCAGGAGTCCGAGACCTTCGACGCCGCGTGGGCCATCGAGTCCTTCGCTCACTTCTCCGACCGCCCCGCCGCGATCCGCGAGGTTCGGCGGGTGCTGCGGTCCGGGGGCCGCTTCGTCCTCGCGGACTGCTACGAAGCCGTGCCCTTCACACCCGAGGAAGTCCAGCTCTTCCAGGCCGCGTTCGCCCTCTCCCGCCTCCCCGCCGGACCCGAGGACTACTTCCGCATGCTCGGCGAGGCCGGCTTCGCCATCCAAGGCACGCGCGACATGTCCCGGGAGTTCAAGCCCACCTACGAGCTGATCCCACGCCTGTTCGCCGCAAGGCGCGCCCAGATCGCGGAGCTGGTGGGTACCGATGCGATGGCGCAGCTCCACGCCGTCTACCCGCGCATCCTTGCCCTGTGCCGGGACAAGATGGGATACGCCATGGTCAACGCCGTGAAGTCCCCCTGACGGCGGCCAGTCCCGCCCCAACTCCCGGGTTTCCGTTCGCCGCCGGGCCAAAACCGTCTGGCACAGAACCCCATCGCCAGCTGCCACCCCGGGCTGGCCGGGCCGTCGCCCGCAGGGAGAAGCAGTTCAGCATGGAACGGGCCGGTCAAACTAACCTGGCAAACGGTCAAGACTGCTTGTCAGAGGACATCCGCACACCCTGGTCCGGCCCGCGGGCGCGGAGGGCGATGGAGTCATGGGCGAGCACGACCAGGACCAGCACGACGTTGCCGAATCGGTGCGGCCGCCGCCGACGACTGCGCAAGCCCAGGAGGTGACGGCGGGGCTGCGCGAGGCGATGGTTGGCGTCCAGCGCCACCGGTCGGCCGCTTTCCGAGCTGCGAAGCCGGGGCTTCGTCCACTCGAGCGTCTACGTGAACAGGCGGAACGTGTGCTCGATGTCGAAGCGACGCAGGAACGACTGCCAGCAGCGGTCGACATCTGTCCCGGTGGCGCCGGTGCCCGACCACCACAACCAGACTGGCTTTTTCACCCCACCGCCGGGCAGCCTCTCCATGACCAGGCGGATGACGGTGCCCTCGATGATGGGCAGCGGGCCGTCGTAGTCGATCCAGGCCGCCCGGTGGGTGAGTCGCGGGTGCAGCCGATCCCACGCTTGCGCGGTCGCTTTCCCATGGTCTCCGCCCGGTTGTTCAGGCCCTTGTGGGAGCGGTGTTCCACCGAGGGCATGACCTTGCGGTGCGCCGCGCTGCAGGAGCGGAGCTTGTCGGTGACGAACCACCCTCGGCACCGACAGTCGCGATCCAGGTGGCGCTGCGCATCCACGACGGCGCGTTCTCCGCGATGGACCTCACCGCCCGCCACCCGCGCACCGGCGAGCTGCTGTCCACCGTGAAGTTCATGGTGCAGACCCTCGCCGCCGCCGGCGAACTCCAACGCGACCTCCAACGCGAGCTGACCTACGACGGACTGCGCGCCGCCGAGGACAGGGGCAGCAAGGGCGGGCGCCGCCCCGCCGTGGCGGCCGACAAGACCGACGATGTCCGCACCGCGTACCTGGAAGGCCGGTCCAGCGCCGCCCTCGCCCGCGACCACCACGTCAGCCGCGGCGCCATCCGTACCGCCGTCGCCGACCTCCTGCCCGACCACGCCGGCGTGGTCGGGCACCCTCGACATGCCGGGCAAGGTTGCCGACTTCCTCCGCGCCGCCGAGCTGGCCGACGTCGGGCGGGCCGCGCTCGACCAAGGGGTGATCGTACGGCGCGGCCAGGGCTTCACCCTGCGCGTCAGCGCCGTCCCCGCCGTGCACCTCGGGCTCCTCGCCCGCTGCCAGCCGCTCGACGGCGGCCACGGCGTTCCTGCGGTCCCGGCCCAGCGCAAGGCCCGCCGCGAGTACGAGAACCGGGTCAGCGCGCTCGCGCCGATCGGACCATGATCGTTCTCGGTGCCAACGGCTGTACCGGTGTCGCAACCGCCGCCAATTGCATCAGATGCGAATTCGCGACGGTATGCGAATTGGCCTGAGTGAGGGCGTCAACCGCGCCGTGATCCTGTGGAGTTGGGCACCAGCGGTAAGGGCGACGATAGCGGTCGGCGGGGCCTTGTTGCCACCCGCACAGGGGGCTGACCTGCTGGCTCTCTGGCGGCTCGCATAGGATGCGGTTTTCTCGCATCTGATGCGAGTCACGGAGAGTGGTGGATCAGTGGGGTTCAACGGTTCAATACCAGGGGCGGCGAGACTGCTCCTGGTGGACGGGGTCGCTCTGCTGCGGCCGGAGGAACAGGTCTTCACGGCGATGCTGACCGGGTTCGCCAATCAGCAGCTGGCACGGAACCTGGCCCGCACGACCGTGGAAGGCCGGGAGAACGCGGTGAAGGCGTTCACCGCGTACGTGAACACCTACCCGTGGAACTGGACGCCGGCGATGGTCGACGAGTGGCTCGGCGATCTGCGCTCACTGCGGGACCTGAAGCGCTCGACGATCCGTTCGTACTCCGAGGCCGTCCGGTCCTTCTGCCACTTCGTGACCGACCCCCTCTATGAATGGACCGCGACCTGCGAGGACCGCTTCGGTACCCACCCAGTCCAGGTGGTGCACGAGTGGAACACCGCGGTGCACGTCCAGGACAACGAGTCCGACCCGAAGAAGCGCGCGTTCACCAAGGCTGAACTGCACGCCTTCTTCGCCCACTGCGACGACGAGGTCGCGCGCATCCGCTCTCTGGGCCGCAAGGGCTGGCTGCCCGCGTTCAGGGACGCCACCGTGTTCAAGACCGCCTACGCCTACGGAACCCGACGCAACGAGACCCGGATGCTCGACGCCGCCGACTTCGGCCGGAACCCGCACGGGGTCGAGTTCGGCGAGTTCGGCCGGTGCCAGGTGCGGTTCGGCAAGGCCAAGAAGGGCTCGCCGCCCAAGCGTCGCGGAGTGCTGACGGTGTTCGACTGGACCCCTGACGTCCTGGACGAGTGGTTCACCGAGGTCCGGCCCCAGTTCGGGACCGACGGCAATCCGGCCGCCTGGCCGTCCGAACGGGGCCTGCGGATCGGCTGCCAGCGGATCAACTCCCGCTTCAAGGCATACCGCGAGGCCCTCGGCCTGGATGACGGACTGGACTTCCATTCGCTGCGAAGGTCCTACGTGACCCACCTGATCGAAGACGGCTGGGACCCACGCTTCGTTCAGGAACAGGTCGGTCACGAGCATGCCAGCACCACCTCCATTTACACCTGCGTGTCCTCGGACTTCCGCACCCGCACCCTGCGCCGACACCTGGACGACACCATCACTGCGGCCCTTCAGGCCCGGAGCGGGAGGAACGCATGAAGCGCAAAGTCGGCTACACCTGGCGGCTGCGCGAGGTCATGGCCAAGCACCAAATCTTCACGGCCACCGAACTGGTCCCGCTGCTGCGTGAACGCGGCATCGACCTGTCCGCCTCCCAGGTCCACCGCCTGGTCTCCGGCACCCCGGAACGCCTGTCGTTGCAGGTCATGGCCGCGCTCTGCGACATCCTTTCCTGCACCCCGGCCGACCTGGTGGCCACCACCGCCGAGAACGCGGGGGTCCGCAAGACCGCCACCGGCGACCTCCCGGCTCTGTCCTCAAACGTTGCCAAGCTGCGGCCTCGTGCGGCCCGCATCCTGCCCGACGCATGAGCCCCGCCTACACCCCTGAAGAGTCCGAACGCTGGCACAAGCGCACCTGCGCCCGCTGCGGACGCCACGGCTGGTTCGCCGCCCGCTGGCCGGACGGATACGTCTGCCGGACGTGCTCGGACCGCGCGGTGCGGACACGAGGCACCTGCCCGGGGTGCGGCCAGGACCGGGCTCTTCCCGGTCTCCGACGTGGTGACGGCGCCGCGATCTGCACGACCTGCGCCGACTTCTCCCAGACCTTTGACTGTTCACGCTGCGGCTTCGAAGGAAAGCTCTTGGGCGGACGGCTCTGCGAACGCTGCACGCTCGCCGGCCGGCTCACCACTCTCCTGGACGACGGCACCGGCCGCGTCCGTCCCGAACTGACCCCGCTGTTCGATCTGCTGGTGGCCATGGACAAGCCCGGCAGCGGGCTGGCCTGGCTAGCTATGCGCCGTGACCAGCCGGGAAACGCCTCCGAGCGGCTGCGGCAGCTCGGCCTCGGGCAGATACCGCTGACTCACGACGCCTTCCATGAGCTCCAGCCCTGGAGGTCAGCCGCTCACCTGGAAGAACTCCTGATGACGAGCGGGATCCTGCCCGCCGTCGACAAGTACATCTGCTCCTTCCAGCGCTGGCTGCCCGGTCATCTGGCCGACATCGCCGACCCCGAACACGCGAAGATGATCAGGCTCTTCGCCACTTGGCGCGTCCTTCCCCGACTGCGGGCACGAGCGGACCGGGACCACATCACACCCAGCATCCGCCGCTTCGCCGCCGCACAGATCAAGCACGCGACCGCCTTCCTGCAATGGCTCGGCGAGCGGAACACGACCCTCGCCTCCTGCGGCCAGATCGACGTCGACGCCTGGTGGGCCGAGAACAGCGAGTACAGCCGCAACTGCTTGAGGGCCTTCCTCAACTGGGCCATGCAGAGCCGCCATTGCCGACGCTCCCTCTCCATTCCCGCGATGAAGGCCACCCGACGAGCCGCGCTGAGCGAAGACGAACGCCTGGACGCCCTCGGCCGACTGCTGACCGACCCGGACATACCGAAGAACCTCCGCGTCGCCGGCGTCATCGTGCTCCTCTACGCACAACCCCTCACCCGAATCGTCCGGCTCACCGTCGACGATGTGGTGCACGACGGAGAAGCAGTACTGCTCCGGCTCGGGGAACCAGCCTCACCCATCCCCGAGCCGGCCGCTTCCCTGCTGCTGGACTACATCGCCGACCGCGACCATATGAACACCGCCACCAATCAGGCATCGGCCTGGCTGTTCCCCGGACGCCGGGCGGGCCAGCCCTTCCGCCCCGACCACCTGTCCGCACTCCTCAACGAGATCGGCGTCCCGGTGGCCGCCGCCCGCGGCGCCGCCATCCGACAACAACTCCTTGAGATGCCCGCTCCCGTCGTCGCGGACGCTCTCGGCTACCACGACAAGACCACCACCCGCCTGCTCAACGAGACCGGCGGAACGTGGAGCCGATACGCCGCTGGAGATCACACACGGTCACCGGCAGGCTGGGTTCCACGGAGAACTGGTGACAGTTGAATACGAGAGCCCACCAGTACATGCGTTCACTGATACGGGGTGGTGTGTCAGGTGCTGATGGTGGCAGCGGGGTCGATGTGGTAGTTGCGGGCATAGCCGTTTTCGATACCGACGAGGATGTCGACGACCTCGAAGTAGCGGTCCCAGAACGGGGTTTCGCGCAGTGCGTCGATGAGGAGCTGATAGGCGTGGTGATCGTCCG
>NZ_JBIBVN010000064.1:0-23606 GCF_043080425.1 Streptomyces sp. NPDC015032
CCCGAACACCCACCGTCACCCTCGCCCCATGAACGGGACCCACACCCCCAAAACCGACAGCGCGGGATTGACGAACGACATAGAGGCACCCCCCGGGGGGCGTCGGTTCACTCGTGCTCTGCCCTTACGGCGGCGTCCAGGAACCGGCGGACCAGGGTCCGTTGAACGTCGGGCAGATAGACAAGGCTGACCGGGCTGGGCGGCGCCTCGGTGAGCGGAATGAAACGGAGGGCGGGGTGCTGGGCGCGGCGCTGCGCCACCTCGGGGACGATGCCGATGCCACGGTTGGCGGCCACCGTCTCAAGCCATTCGTCGTAGTTGGCCGTCTCGATGATCTGCTCCGGGCGCTGGTCCGCGGACCAGGACCAGGGGCCGGTGGTGCCGCTGACCGTGTTGACGACCAGGGTCCAGTGCTGGACGTCCGCCCAGCCCAGGTGGCCGAGACGGACCAGATCGCAGTGCTCGGAGCAGACGGCGATGCGCGGTTCGTCGTACAGGTGCACCGTGCGCGCTGCCCTCGGCGGGTCGAAGTCGCCGCGGACCAGGACGATGTCGGCGGCGCGCTGCCGCAGAGCCTGAAGGGGATCGTCGGTGCGGGTCAGAGTGACCGAGGCTCCGGTGTCCTGCTCGAAGTGGCTCACCGCCTGCTGGGCCCAGGGGTCGGGCAGCAGCCAGCTGAAGCCGAGCCGGAGGGTGACCTTGTGGCGCACGACGGCCAGGGCCTGGTCGAGGGTGGCAAGGACACGCTCGGCGTGGAGGAGGAACTCGGCGCCGGTGGCCGTCAGCTCGACGTGCCGGGAGGAGCGGTCGAGGAGGCGGACGTTCAGGTTGCCCTCCAACTGCGCGATCGTACGGCTCAGGGCCGGCTGCGTGATCAGCAGTTCCTCGGCTGCCCGGGAGAAGGACCGGTGCCGTGCCACAGACGTGAAGGCCCGCAGGTGACGGAGTTCGACGTCCATGCTCATCGTGCCCCCTTCTCGGATCCATGCCTGCCGTGCATAGCAGCAGCTTAACCGGCATTTCACAAGCGTTCGCGGGCTGTCTAGCGTGGTTGGTGGC
The DNA here is from genome assembly GCF_043080425.1 of Streptomyces sp. NPDC015032. Lineage (NCBI taxonomy): Bacteria > Bacillati > Actinomycetota > Actinomycetes > Kitasatosporales > Streptomycetaceae > Streptomyces > Streptomyces sp. NPDC015032. The sequence continues at coordinate 1,060 of NZ_JBIBVN010000064.1, forward strand.
CGCTGAACGCCGAGGAAAAGTGATCATGACACCAGGAGCAGCACGACCAATGGCCCCCACCCGCCCGCTCAGGGATTCCCCCTGGACAATCGTGGCCCAGGCCGCGGCAGCGCTCGCCGCGGGTATGGGGATCGGCCGGTTCGTGTACACCCCCATCCTGCCGCTCATGCACGCCCAGGCAGGTCTGTCCTCGGGGCTCGGAGCAAGCCTGGCCACCGCGAACTTCATCGGCTACCTCGCGGGTGCCCTCGTCAGCATCGCCGTTCCGGCCGTCGTACGCTCGGCCGCGACCTTGCGCGGCTCGCTGGCCGTCACGATCGCGACCCTGGCGCTCATGCCGGCCACGCACGACGGCACCGCCTGGTTCGTGCTGCGGCTGGTGGCCGGCGCCGCCAGCGCGCTGGTGTTCGTGATCGCCGTCAGCGCCATGCTCTCCCGCCTGCAGGCGCACGCACACCACATGGCCGGATGGGCCTTCGGCGGTGTCGGCGCCGGGATCGCCCTGTCCGGCCTGCTGGTGGTGGTCGTGCAGACGGCGGCCACCTGGCAGGCCGCCTGGTGGGCCTGCGCCGCGCTCGCGGCCCTGCTCGCGGCCGTCGCCTGGCCCCTCACGTCCGAACCGGAAACAGAGGCCGCTGAAGCCGCCGGTCCGGCCGAACGACCCCGCACCCACCGCTGGTTCATCGCCCTGTTCGCGAGCTACACCTTCGAGGGCATCGGCTACATCATCGCCGGCACCTTCCTGGTCGCGGCGATCCAGCAAGGCATCCAGGGCTGGCTCGGCAGCGGCGCCTGGATCGTGGTCGGACTCGCCGCCCTGCCCTCCTGCGCCCTGTGGACCCGCCTGGCACGCCGCTGGTCGCGACCGGTGCTGCTGCTCACCTCGCTGAGCATCCAGGCGGTCGGCATCGCGCTGCCGGCTTTGCTCGACGGCGCTGCCCCGGCGCTGGTCTCCGCCGTGCTGTTCGGCGCCACATTCATGGGCGTCAGCACGATCGCCCTGTCGATCGGCACTCATCTGCAAGTGCCGCGCGCCGTGGCCCTGCTGACCGCCGGATACAGCGCCGGCCAGATCCTCGGCCCGCTGCTGGCCGCACCCCTGCTGCGTCACGGCTACCACCAGGCCCTCCTGCTGGGCAGCACCATGGTCGCAATCGCCGGAGTCGCGGCCGCCGCCGTCTGCATCCGCTTTCCGCACCACCTCGATCCCGTCGCCTCGACGGCCTGACACCCGTACCCCAGGAGGAGTTGTCAGGAGCAGACTGCTGTCCGATCTCGGAATCGACCTCCCGGTCCGCGTCGCGTCGATGGCTGGCGGACCGAGCACACCCGCACTCGTCACGGCGGCCGCGCGCCGGCGGCCCACTCACCCACACCTCGTGGGAGCCGGGCCAGGACTGGCACGACGCCTTCGGGCCCGCCTTCCGCACCCGGTTGCGCACAACACGGGCAGGACCCGGAAGCTGCCCTGGACGCGCTCTGTGTGCAGCAGCCCGAGCGGTTCCAGGAAAGCGGGCGTGATCGAGGCCGGCCCATTCCACAGGCCGGGGTGCAGTCGGGGGAACACCCGCCTCGACAGTCCCTTGAAGGGGCGGGGATGCAGTGGCAGCCGGGCGGCGTGAACGACCGCCCGGCCCGTTTCACACACTGGCCGGCGCCGTGGTGGCCGCCGCACGGACGGCGATGGCCGCAATGTCGTCGTTGAGACGGCCGCGGCTGTAGTGGACCAGGTCTCTGTGCAACTGCTCGAGCAGTCGGGACGGGGAGCCCGCGTCCCACTGGCCCGCATGCTGAACCAGCGGGAAGAATGTGCCGGTGTGGTCGCGGGTCTCGGTGACGCCGTCGGTGTAGAGCAGCAGCTGGTCCTTGTCGGCGAAGGGGACGGTGTCGATGCGGTAGTCCTCCCCGAGCAGCGCGCCCATGTTGATGGGCGGTGAGGGCGCCGTGGGAATGACCTCGCGGATCGCTCCCGCGCCGAACAGCAGCGGAGGGGTGTGTCCGCAGTTGACGATTTCGACGGCCGATCCGTCGCCGGGGATCTCGACGAGCAGAGCCGTGGCGAAGTACTCCGTCTGATCGCCGGGCATCAGCGTGGTGTAGCGGCTCGTACTCACGTCCAGCCGGCGTGCCAGCCGTGCCAGGTCCGGCTCGTCGTACGCGGCTTCCCGGAAGCAGCCGACGATCGCTGAAGCCATGCCAACCGCAGGGAGGCCCTTGCCGCGCACGTCTCCGATGATCAGTCGGACGCCGTGGGCTGTCTCCAGTGCTTCGTAGAAGTCGCCGCCGACGCAGGCCTGGGCCGCGGCGGCCCGGTACAGGACCTCGATGTCCAACCGGCCGAGGCGGTGCGGCATGGGGCGCAGCAGGACTTTCTGGGTCGTCTCGGCGACGGAGCGGACGTCGGCGAGGGTCTGCTCCCGCTGCTGGCGCACATGGCTGGCGTAGGCGGCCGCGGCGGTAACCCCAGTGATCACTGCGAAGGTGAACAAGTATGTCTGCGACCCACCCGGATGGCCGACGGTCACAGCGATCACTACGTCGATGACCGCGGCGAGCACGCCGATGGCCACCGTTCCGACCACTAGCCACACCGAGGCAGCGAGAGCGGGGGCGACCGAGAGAAAGCGGCTGAAGCGGACGTTGCTGGGAGTCACAAAGGCCAGCACGGTGATGATGGCGGTCAGCGCCAGGGGCGCCAGGAGCGCCAGCTCCTCCCGGAGACCGCCCGCGCGGAGCCAGAATCGACCGGAATAGTTCATATGGGCGACGATCGGCCCATGGGAGTCCGCTCGCGTACGTGGCGGGGCTGATAGCTGCATGATTGGGTGCCTTCCTGGTCGCGTTCAGCGGCCGCCTCTCACGCTAGGCAGCGTGTGGATCGCCTGTGAAATGCCGGTTGAGTTGCCGCCATGCACGGCAGGCATGGATGCACCTCGGATGCCGGCAGCGCGTGGCGCGCCCACCAGCGGCGCAGGCGCAATGGCGGGTGCGTGCGCAGCACGAGCAGGCCGTGCCAGGCGCGTGAGCACACTGGCCGGGTGCGGGCTTCGAGCGGCGGCTGTCCGTGGTCAGTTCAGCGCGGGGACGTCGTTGGGGGTGAACTCAACTCACGCGCCCGCTCGGCAGACGACCTCGCCCACCGGACCCGTCGATTCCTACGCGCCGCCACGCCAACCCCACATCGTCCGCGGCTACTTCCACGCGCGAGGCATTCACTGCACCACCACGTGGACAGACCAACGGTTCCAGCTCATTACAAGCCGCAGCCGGGTCCTTCCCGCAGGGAGACTCCGAGCAGCGCCTCCAGCTGGTCAACAGTGTCCTCCGGCTTGACCGCATGCACTGCTGCGAATCCCAACTCAACTGCCGGTGCGAGATATTGCTCCGTATCGTCCACGAACACGCAGGCTTCTGCCGGTAGTTCCAGCATCTTCAGTACGAGCTCGAAGATCGCGGGCTCCGGCTTGCGCATCCGGTGGTGTTCGGAGATGACCACGGCATCGCAGAGATTCTCCAAGTCGTAGCCGTCGTAGAGGTTCCACGGGTGCAGGCCGACGGAGTTGGACAGAACGCCCACCTTCACGCCGGCACGCCGGGCGGCCGCCGCCGCCCCGATCACCGCAGGCTCCGAACGCAGATCGGCGAAGATGCGGCCGATGAGGTTGTCGTCCGCCACACCGATGGCCTTGCCGGCATGGAGGTTCCACTCGGACTGGCTGATGGTGCCGCGCTCAAGGTCGTGGGTTCGCCGGGTCATTTTCTCGTTCAGGTACAGAGCGGTGAGGCAGGCGCCCTCGGTCAGTCCCTCGCGTTTCTCGAAAGCAAGCACGGCGGGCAGGAGGGGGGTTGTGAGCACGCCTCCGAAGTCGAGGATGAGACCGGTCCGGTAGGACAAGGGGAAACTCCAAGTGTCAAAGGGCTTCTTGAGTCTGCCGTGGGCAATGGTTCAAAGGGTGCGGGCGGATGCGTAGCCGATTCCAGGATCCGTAGGCGTCCACCAGGCCTGCGCCGATGCCCTGCGACGCACCGGTGATAACGGCGGCCTCCTGGTCGGGAACGCTCATGATGACCTTCTTCGCAGATAGTTGCGCGACCGGCACTTGTCACTGACACTAAGATTTAGTCGACCGGTCGACAATACTTCAGGGTGTTGCGACAACGCACCCCGCGCCGGCCTCCTCCGGCTGTCGCGGGCCACGACCGCCGGACTCCGGCGGTCGTGTCGAAACTCCCGGGAAAGAGACTTCTGATGACTTCGCCGCTCGCTGATCTTGGGATTGAGATGCCGGTTCTGGCAGCGCCGATGGCAGGCAGCCCGACTACACCCGAACTGGTCATCGCGGCGGCCGCTGCCGGCAGCCTCGGCTTCCTCGCCGGCGGGTACAAGACCGCGGAGACCCTGGGGGAGCAGATCGCCCGCGTTCGCGCGGCGGGCGTCGGATTCGGGGTCAACCTGTTCGCTCCCCGGCCCGCGCCGGTGAACCCCGGAGCATTCCGCGCTTTCGCCCGCGCGATCGCGCCGGAGGCCCGGGTCTACGGTCTCGACGTCACAGAAGCCCGGATCGTCGAGGACGACGACCACTGGGCAGACAAGATCGATCTCCTGCTCTCCCGCCCGGTACCCGTCGTCAGCTTCACCTTCGGCCTCCCGGGACCGGCCGTCATCGCGGCCTTCCGTGCGGCCGGAACACTGGTCGTCCAGACCGTCACATCCCCGGTGGAAGCGCGCGCCGCCGCGGAAGCGGGCGCCGACGTACTGGCTGTGCAGGCTTCAGCCGCGGGAGGCCACTCAGGCACGTGGACCCCGCAGAGCACGCCCGCCGCTGTGCCCCTGCCCGACCTGCTGAGGGCGGTTCGGGAGGAGGTGTCTGTGCCCCTCGTCGCCGCAGGTGGCATTGCCACACCGGACACTACGACCGAAGCGCTTGCGGCCGGGGCTGCGGCGGTCATGGTGGGCACCGTCCTGCTGCGCGCCGACGAAGCCGGGACTTCGATTCCCTACCGGGCCGCGCTCGCTGACCCGGCGCGCCGTCGGACCGTGGTGACGCGGGCGTTCACAGGCCGCCCGGCGCGAGCCTTGCGCAACGACTTCACCGACCGGTACAGCGGCCTCGCGCCGGACGGTTACCCTGCCCTGCACCACTTGACAAGCCCGATGCGCAGCGCCGCAGCAGCCGCGAACGATCCCGAGCGGATCAACCTGTGGGCGGGAACGGGCAACCGCCACGCGACGGCTGAGCCCGCCGCACAGATCCTCCGCCGTTTGGGCTCCCGGGTGTGAAAGGACCGGTCCTCCGTGTGGCTGAGACAGTGTGACCGGTGGTGACTTCTGGGGCAGGTCGGGGCGGAGGAATTCGGTCAGCAGGGCGCGCGGTGGCAGTCCGTACGCACTGACCTGTCCATTGGCCACGAAGGCCGTGCGGCACCGGAGACGTCATCGGTGAGACTTCCCCGACCCGACCCGACCCGACCCGACCCGACCCGGTCGGGTCGGGTCGGGTCGGGTCGCAGGATGTCCGGCACGACGGTGCCGAGGGGGCTGCGGTCGCTTTGGAGGCCGGGCAGCCGTTCTCCCGCAGGAGCCCCTGTCCACCGGCCCCGTACTCCGACGGGCAGCCTGCAGCCGCCAGCATGTGCGCAGGCGTCGAGGGCTCCTGGCGCGGCACGCGTAAGCACCTCGCCGGCCGCCTTACCGGGTCGCAGCGGACGGTTGGGCGGTTCCGCAGGGACCGGAGTCCAGGCGGCGCGGATGACTCCTCGCCCGGGCCTTCACGTTTGACGGTTCTGACCGTTTGCCACTAGCCGACTGGTCGACTAATCTAGTCGACCGGTCGGCTTTCCGACTGTACGAAGTCCCCCATGAAACGAAACCGAGTCCCCATGAAGTGGAGAGCCCGCGTGGCCACCCCAGTCAAGCTTGCCGTCGTCTACTACTCGTCCACCGGCACCATCACCGAGATCGCCAAGGAGCTCCGCGATGCCGGCCTCAAGGCCGGTGCTGAGGTCCGCCTGCTCAAGGTTGCCGAGCTCGCCCCGCGGGAGGCCATCGACGCCAACCCCGCCTGGGCCGCCAACCACGCCGCCACCGCGGGCGTCCCCGAGGCCACCCCCGAGGACATCGAGTGGGCCGACGCCGTCATCTTCGGCACCCCCACCCGCTTCGGCAATGTCTCCTCCCAGCTCAAGCAGTTCATCGACACCCTCGGCGGCCTGTGGGCCCAGGGCAAGCTCGCCGACAAGGTCTACAGCGGCTTCGTCTCCACCGCCACCGCGCACGCCGGCCAGGAGTCCACCCTGCTCGCCCTTTACAACTCCATCCACCACTTCGGCGGCATCACCGTCACCCCCGGCTTCACCGACCCCGCCAAGTTCACCGACGGCAACCCCTACGGCACCTCCCACGTCGACGGCCAGGGCGCGAACCCGGTCGACGACACCACCCGCACCGCCGCCCGCATCCAGGCCGAACGCGCAATCAAGATTGCCGCTGGACTCAAGGCCGCGGCCTGATCAGCCCGCTGAACACGGGCATGTCGGCGCCGCTCCGGTGGCCCTGACAGGCCACATCGGTGCCGCTGGCAGCCGGACTGCGAACACTCTCCTGCCGGCGGCACCAGACCCGCGACCCCCTTCGCAGGAGGTCCTTCCGCGGTCGGTCGCAGGGCGGGTGCCGGCGATGACAGATGGCTCCACACCTTGCCGTGCGTACCGCTGAAGCGGCCTGCACCGGCCAGTACTGGCCTCTACGCCCCCGCCATCGGCTGCGCCGACCGCGACACGGGCCCCGGGCCCTCGTGTTCACCGCGACGCGGGTCCCGGGCCCGCGTGCTCACCGCGACGACAGAGCCTCCCGTCCGGTGGATACCCGCCGGCCTTCCCATCGGAAGCAGTGCAGGCTGTCCCGCGTCGGGGGTCGCACGATGCCTCTCACAGACGGTTCCGACCGCCCGGAGGCCCCTTACAGAACCGAGAGAGGAAAGGCTATGAAGGAGTTCCTGGTCACGCTCACCACGACCGTGCCCGAGGGCACCGACCCCGCCGAGGTCAGCCGGCGCCGCGCCAATGAGGCTGTCCGGGCGATGGAGCTTGCCTCCACGGGCCACTTGGTCCGGCTGTGGCGCCCTGTGGGTGAGCTCCGCAGTATCGGCGTGTGGCGTGCCGACAATGAAGCGGACCTGCGCGAGAAAGTCCTTGGGACCCTGCCCCTGTGGCCCTGGATGACCGCAGTGGTCACCGCCGTACAGCCGCACCCCAACGACCCGGGCCCGACCGGCTGCACCGCCTAGCCCAGGCATTTCCGTGTCCATTGCTCCCTGCGGCGGCCGCAGGGAGCAATGTTGGATCAACCCCCGCGTGATGCCGTTGTCCAGGCAGGAGGCATGTTCCACGGGCGAGGCAACGCTCGCCATCGGGTGCCGCCCGTGCGGCCCCTTCACGAGAGGAGGACCTGATGAACAGCACAGCAGTGCAGGGCTCGGTCCCGTGTGGCGTCATGGACCGGTGGAAGTCCGGGATCGACGCACACGAACCGCAGCAGGTCGCCTCATGTTCACCTGTTCACCGAGGGCGTCATCTTCCAGGTACTTCGTCCCTGCGTCGTCGGCCATCAGGGAGGCGCGGGATACTGCGATTCCCAGCCTCCCGGGTTGACGGCGGACTACCAGGTACTGGAAACACGGCAGTTGGCCGGGGATGTCCTGCTCGGCTGCCTGGGTGCCGACCTTCGTCCGCGTCGTACGAGACGACGGTGACCGGTACCTGCAGCATGTCCGCCCTCTCGAAGTCGTCGAAGCCTGCGGGCGCGGTGCTGGTGCCCGGGCGTTGCAGCGCCCGGTAAGCGCCCTGCGTGATGCGGTTGTTGGTGCAGAAGAGTGCCGTGGGCGCATCCTCGCGGTCCAACAGCTCCATGGCCGCATTTCTGGCGCATCACACTAGTAGGGCTTTGTTAGGTACCCCGGATGATCAAGCAGGAGTAGGGTTGTGATCTTCTTTCAGGTGTGACACCTGAGGAGATGGAAGAGGTCCGTCCGCGCCTGGAGGCGTTCGCGGCTCAGATGCTCGGCTCGCTGGTCCGTCGGGACCAGCGGGCCAAGGGCGAGATGTATCTGCGCGGGCTGATGCTGGACGGCAAGCGCAAGTCGATGCAGCCGATGGCCGAGCGCCTGGGCGTGGACCACCAGCAGCTCCAGCAGTTCGTCTCCTCCTCCACCTGGGACTACTCCAAGGTCCGGGAACGGTTGGCCCGTTGGGCTGCGGCGCACATCTCGCCCGAGGCGTACGCCATCGACGATGTCGGCTTCCCCAAGGACGGCTACGACTCGCCGGGGGTGGCACGGATGTACTGCGGCGCGCTGGGCAAGCGCGGCAACTGCCAGATCGGGGTCAGTGTGAACCTGGTCAGCGACCGTGCCTCCTCCGCCGTCGACTGGCGCCTGTTCCTGCCCGAGAGCTGGGACGACACCAAACACGGCGACGACGCTTTGCTGGCCGAGGCGGTCCGACGCCGCCGTGCCAAGGCCGGCATCCCCGAGACTGCTCGCCACCGGGAGAAGTGGCGCCTGGCCCTGGACATGCTCGACGAGGTTCGCGAGGACTGGGAGTTGCCTGACCTGCCGGTCGTCGCCGACGCCGGATACGGCGACGCCACTGGCTTTCGCGAGGGCCTGACCGAGCGCGGCCTGGCCTACGCGGTCGCGGTCAAAGCCACCACGACCGCACACCCCGGCGACGCCACGCCCGAGCGCCCGCCGTACTCCGGGCACGGCCGCCCACCCGTGTCCGCCTACCCCCAGCCACACACCACCCTGCGCACGCTGGCCCTGACAGCCGGACAAACGGCCACCCGCACCGTCACCTGGCGCCAGGGCAGCAAGGCCACCAAGCACAACCCGAACGCCGAAATGCGCTCGCAATTCCTGGCCCTACGGGTCCGCCCGGCCAACCGACACATCCGCCGGGCCGCCGACGGCTCCCTGCCCGACTGCTGGCTGCTCGTCCAGTGGCCACCCGACTGCGCCGAGCCCACCGACTACTGGCTCTCGACACTGCCTGCCGACACCCCACTACGCGAGCTGGTGCGAATCGCCAAGATCCGTTGGCGAGTTGAGCACGACTACCGCGAGCTCAAGGATGGTCTCGGCCTGGACCACTTCGAAGGCCGCAACTACCTCGGCTGGCACCGCCACGCAACCCTTGCCTCCCTCGCCCAAGCCTTCTGCACCCTGCTCAGGAACGACCCAAAAGCCCCTGCGCCGGCCTGACCCTCTACGCGGTCCTCCGCGAACTCCAGGCACTCCTGGCCACCTGGACCGGCGCCTGCTCGATATGCGGCCAACCCGCAGCACCCCCCGAACCCCACCACAGAACCTAACAAAGCCCTACTAGGCGTCAAGCGGTGGGGGAGACGACGTGTGTCGCTTGAGTTGCTCGGCGACTGTCTCCAGTAGTTCGTCGGAGAATTCTTCGTCGGCCACGGCCCGGGATATGAGCACGGCGCCGACCAGGGCGCTGAGGGTGAGCATCGCCTCGCCCCGGGCATCTGCGGCGTTGTCGTCCAGGCCCGCGATCAGGTCGAGATACGTGTGGACCTGCTTCTCATATGCCTCTTTGAAGTGCTGGTCGCCGCGCCCGGCGGCGGCTCCGAGGGAGACCAGTGCGCAGCCGGTGGCCGGCCCGTCGCGGTGTCGCTTCGCGAGGTAGCCCTCGATGAGACCGGCTCGTGCGTCCTGATCGTTCTTCCGGGCGGCCCGCTCCATCTTTGCCGAGCCCTCGGCCAGAGCGGCGGCAGCCGCCTGGGTGATCAGATCGTCACGTGAGTCGAAGTGCTTGTAGAAGCCGCCGTGCGTGAGCCCGGCCTCCTTCATGAGGTCCGCGATGCCGGGGCGGCTGACGCCTTCGGCGCGGACCTTGCGGGACGCGATCCGCAGCACTCGTTCGCGGCTCGCCGCCTTCTCCGACTGCGAGTGGCCCATGCCAGCCCTGCCCTCCGTCGAGTGGCGCAGCGCAATCACCGCGCAAACTGGATGATGTGCATCATACGCCCTTGTCTCGTACGGGCGATTCGGTGCTGTTCGTTTGACTTTCAGGATGTCGGCCATCATCCTGAATCTGGATGTTATTCGTAATCCAGATGGGAGCTGAACCGTGTCCCGGACCAATGACCCCCGTCACACCGCCGTTTTGCTGGTCGACCCCTACAACGACTTCCTGTCGGAGGGCGGCAAGATCTGGCCGCGTTTGGAGCCCGTAGCGGAGGAGGTGGGCCTGCTGCAGCACCTGCGCACCGTGGTCACCGCCGCCCGCGAGAGCGGCGTCCGCATGGTGTTCGTTCCCCACCGTCGCTGGGAACCGGGTGACTACGAGAGGTGGGATCACCCCAACCCCACCCAGCGCGCCATCATGGAGCGGCACAGCTTCGCCCGCGGCACCTGGGGCGGCCAGTTCCACGCCGACTTCCAGCCGCAGGCCGGCGACATCGTGGTCCAGGAGCACTGGGGGCAGAGCGGGTTCGCCAACACCGACCTCGACTTCCAGCTCAAGCAGCACGGCATCACCCACGTGGTGGTCGTCGGCCTGCTGGCGAACACCTGCATCGAGTCCACCGGCCGCTTCGCCATGGAACTGGGTTACCACGTGACGCTGGTGCGTGATGCCACCGCGGCGTTCCTGCCCGAGATGATGCACGCCGCGCACGAGCTGAACGGCCCCACCTACGCCCACTCCATCACCACCACGGACGAGCTCACCGCCGCATTCAAGGGAGCGCGCGCATGACACTGACCGGAGATCTGCTGATCGGAGCGGCCGGTGTGCCCGCCACCGCGGGAACGATGAAGGCGTTCAACCCGGCTGTCGGAGAACTCATCGAGCCGGAGTTCGCCTTCGGCGGCGCGGCCGAGGTCGACCGCGCGGTCCGCCTTGCCGACGAGGCCGTCGACAGCTACAGCCACACCGGGCCGGCCGAGCGAGCCGCCTTCCTCGGCCTCGTCGCAGACAAGCTCGAGGCGGTCAAGGACGAACTCGCCGCCCGTGCCTCGCTGGAGACCGGCCTGCCCACCGCCCAGTTCGAGGGCGAGGTGGTACGGACCGCCGGCGTGTTCCGCAAGTTCGCCACCGCTGTCCGTCAGGGCCGCTTCCTCCAGGTGGCCATCGACACCGCGCAGCCGGACCGCCAGCCCACACCGCGCATGGACCACCGGCTGCAGAAGGCGGCACTCGGCCCGTGGTGATCTTCGGCGCCAGTAACTTCCCGATCTCCTACTCAGTGGCGGGCGGTGACACCGCCTCAGCCCTGGCGGCAGGCTGCCCCGTCGTCATCAAGGCCCACAACGCACACCCCGGTGCCTCCGAGATCCAGGGCCGTGTCATCCAGGAGGCCGTCGCCGAGGCGGGACTGCACGAAGGCGTCTTTTCCCTCGTCCGTGGCGCCGGCAATGAGATCGGTGAGGCGCTGGTGGACCATCCTCTGGTCCGGGCGGTCACCTTCACCGGCTCCGAGGGCGGCGGCATGGCCCTTTACCACCGGGCCCAGCAGCGTCCCGACCCCATCCCCGTGTTCACCGAGATGACCAGCGTCAACCCGACCTTCGTACTGCCCGCCGCCCTGGCGGCGCGCGGCGCGGAGACCGGCGGCGGCCTGGTCCAACGTGCGATGTACAACGCCGGGCAGGCATGCCTGAAGCCCGCCATCCTCCTCGCCATCGATGGGCCCGGCTTCCAGGAACTGCGTGACGCAGCGATCGCCGAGGTGGAGAAGGTGGCCGCACGGACCATGCTCACACCCGGCATCCACGACTCCTACGTCCGCAACGCGCAGCGCATGGAATACGGTGGCGCCACCCTGATCGGCGCAGGACCGGTGCCGGCCCACGCGTGGGACGGCCAGTCCCTGTTGTACGAGGCCACCGGTGAGCAACTGCTGGCCGACCCCGCCCTGCGCGAAGAGATTTTCGGCCCCGCCATCCTGCTGGTCAGGCTGACCGGCTTGGATCAACTGCTTGAGGTGGCCCGTGCCTTCCGCGGACAGCTCTCGGCCAGCCTGCACGCCGAGGCCGCCGACCGTGCCGCCGCCGAACAGCTCCTGCCGATACTGGAGCGCCGTACCGGCCGCATCGTGTTCAACGCCTTTTCGATACCGCAGGAGGTCTCCTACGCCTCCACCCACGGCGGTCCGTTCCCGGCCACCTCCGACAGCCGCTTCACCTCCGTGGGCATGGGCGCGATCGAGCGGTTCATACGTCCGGTCACCTACCAGAACTTCCCCGACGACCTCCTGCCGCAACCGCTGCGCGAGGCGAACCCGCTGCACCTGTGGCGGCTCGTCGACGGAGAGCCGACCCGGTACTGACCCTAGGGCCCGTTCGCTCAACCGCACGGGCCTGTTCGCTCTCCTGCAAGGAAAGGAGCCTCATCCATGACCACCACCGGCCAAGCGGCCGCAGGGAATGAACGCAAGGCCCATGAAGAGGTCCGCAAGAAGCTGCTCGGCGCATGGCAACTCGTGTCCTACGCCGCCAGAAGCACCGACGGGAAGGTCATCCACCCCCTCGGCCCCACCCCCTACGGCCTGATCGTCTATACACCCCAGGGATACATGTCCGCCCAGTTGGGGCGCGGTGACCGCCCACCCCTGAGATCAGCACGTCTTGAGGACGCATCGACCGATGAACTGGCCCATGCAGCGGCCGACTACGTCGCCTACGGCGGACCGTTCGAAGTCGTCGACCCCACAACCGTCGAACACCACGTCACCACCAGCCTCTTCCCGAACTGGATCGGACGGCCCCAGGTCCGGAAGGTGAGTTTCGACGGCTCACTCCTCAAGCTCAGCGCCGCCGCTCCCACCCGCCTGTGGGGTGCGGAACGCACAGCCGAACTCACCTGGAGCAAGGCCGGCCCGACTGCCGGCCGCGCTTGAGCCCCTCCCTCGAGGTACACCCGGCACAGTCGCCTCTGTCTCCTTGCGTACGCACGCGACGCACCTGCCCGACCTCGACCGCGTGAGCAGCTCGTGAAGGCGACCGTCAGCCATCACACCCTCAATACATTTCCCTCGGAAACGGGCCTTCCGCCCGAAGCGCACCCTCGCAACCGCCAGTAAGGATCGAGTTCATGAGCACCCACGAGCAGTTCGCCGTCCAAGAGATCAGCCCGTCCTACTGGAGGGTGACCTTCTCCAACGGCGAGATCAACCTGATAGACCCCGACACCATCGAGCAGCTCGCGGAACTGATTACCCGCATGGAGCAGTCCCCCGATCTCACCGTCGTCGTTTTCCGCAGCGCCAACCCGGACTTCTTCATGGCCCACTGGGACATGTTGGCGGACCGCTCCCGCGTGGCCGCTATGAAGCCGGCCCCCTCCGGCCTCCACCCCTTCGCCGACAACCTTCACCGGCTCGGAAAGGTGCCCGCCGTCACCATCAGCGAGATCAACGGCCGCGCCCGCGGCGCCGGCAGCGAGTTCGTCCTGGCGACTGACATCCGCTTCGCCGGACCGGCCGCCATCCTCGGACAGTTCGAGGTGGGCGTCGGAGCGGTCCCCGGAGGGAATCCCACTGGCCGGTTGCCTCGCCTTCTCGGCCGGGGACGAGCCCTGGAGATCCTGCTGGGCGCCGACGACTTCCCCGCCGACCTCGCGGCGGCTTACGGCTACGTCAACCGTGTCGTGCCGGAGGGCGAACTGGAGCAGTTCATCGATGCCTTCGCCCGTCGGATCGCCGGATTCGACAAGGTGGCGGTGCGAGAGACCAAGTCGCTGGTCGACGCGGTCACTCAGCCTCCCGCCGAGGAGTTCGGGGCGGCACTGGCGGCCTTCTTCCGCACCTTTGGCCGACCGGAGAACGCCCACCGCGTCAAGCGGCTCCTCGACGGCGGCCTCCAGCGACCGGACGGCGTCGAGCGCGACCTCGGCCGACACGTGGCCCACTCCTCTTGACGACACGCACCGAAGAACTCGTCCAGGATGCCGACAGCACCGCTCGGGAACCTGGCGAGCATCGGCCCGCATCACCACTGGCCGACCCATACCGGAGCCGCGGCGTAAGGCAGAGGCGGGAGGCCGGTCTCTGCAGGAGCTGGGCAGCCCGGTTCGACGGCAGCCGGTGCCGGCCCACGGTTTGATGCGCTCGGGGTCCTGGGCGGCGACTGCGGCCCTTCACATGGGATCGGTCACGCGGGCCACCACGCACATCGAGACGTGGTCGGGGCGCTGACATCCCCTCTGCGCACCCCTGCCGCCCGACTACCGAAACCGGACAGGGTGGGGCTCAGGTCGAAGTGCGCCCGGTTCCGGCCGAGGTCCCGGTGACGTGCCCTGCTGAGTGGACGGCAGGAAAATACACCGGGCCCTGGGACTGCTGGCTCAGAACGAGTCGCCATGCCAGTGGGTTGCTCCCGTGGCCTGCAGCGTGGCGCGTATCGCCTCCGGCGGGGCAAGGAGCGGGCGGGCCATACCCACCGCCTGCGTCCGCTCCCGGGCCTGATCCTGGGCGAGAAGCCGGGGCAGGGCAGCGCGGACGGCTGGGTCCTCGGGGAGGTGGGCCCGGCCGACTGCGGCGCCCGCCGCACGGGCCCGGCGGGCCACCGCGGCGAGCAACTCACCGAGGGCCGCCGGTGCGGCTTCCGTCACCGCGCACTCGCGGACCTCGACGGTCTCGCCGATGTGCTGGGTCACGGTGTAGCCGACTGCCGTCCCCCCGTTGTCCTCGGCGATGAGCCATTCGGCGCCGGGGCCGTACCAGGCGGGCACGCGGTGGATCCAGTCGTTGGCCGTCCGCACCGCGGTGAGTGGGCGTGCGGCGTTGAATCCGGCGTGCAGTTCTGCCAGCCGCGGGGCGTCGGCCGGGGTGGCCGCACGGATGCGGAAGCGGGGCTCGGGTGGGCCAACAGTGGTGAGCGGGCCCTCAACCCAGGAGGTGCGGAAGCCGGTCCAGCCCGAGCGCTCGTAGACCCCGGGAGTGTCCGTGAACAGCAGGGACCATGTGCAGAACTCGGCGGTCATGGCCTCGGCGGCCATGGTGAGCAGCCGGCGAACCAGGCCCTGGCCCCGTGCTTCGGGGCGGGTGGCGACATTGCCGATACCGCCCACCCGTTCGACCCGGCCGCGGGCGTCGCGGAGCTGCCGCGGCACGTAGCAGACAACGGCGTCGACCGTGTCACCGCGCGCGGCCACGAAGGTCCGCCGGTGGCGGTCGGGGTCCAGGGCGTGCAGCGCCGGGAGGTGCGGGGGGTCGAAGCAGATCGCCCATAGCGTGTGCACGGCTGCCTCGTCGGCCGGGGCGAGAGTGCGCAAGGTGTGTGTCATGGCGTCAAGTTTCCTTCTGTGCTGACCCGGCCCCCAAAGGGTGGCAGAGCTGGGCGTCGTCGTACGCCGCGTACGCGGCGGGGCAGATGAAGCGCATCCGGTGCATCTGTTCGGCGAGCACGCCGCCGTCCACGACGACCCGGGCCCCGCTGATGTACGCCCCGGAGTCCGAGGCGAGCAGTCGCAGCGCGCCCACGTTCTCGTCGGGCACCGAGTAGCAGCCGAGCGGAATACGCTCCCGGCAGGCCGTCTCGAACGCATCGCGGTCGAAGGGGGAACACGCCGCCGATCGGGGTCCGGACCGTGCCGAGTGCGAGGGTGTTGGCGGTGCTGCCGTGCGGTGCGAGTCCGACGGCGAGGGCTGAGCGCCGCATCGACGACACCGGGCCACGGCGTACGGTCGCCGTGGCCCGGTGTCCGCGCGTGGGTGTCACCCACGCCTGGTCTGTTGAAGGCTCACCGCGTCGACGTATCCGGTCATGAGGTTCCACGCGGACGAGTACAGCGAGACGCGGACCGACGCCGTACCAGGCGGAGCTGTACCACTCGCCTGCGCGTCGATCCACCGCCGCTGGTCCGCGCCGCGGAGCGGTGCGCTCGCCATCCGGCCGACCGGCCGGCCGGCCCTGTCGAGGAAGCTCAGCAGCAGCACCGAATCGTCGGTGCTTCCGTCCTCGATGTATACCTTGCCACGGGCCCGGTAGTACGCCCCCGCCGCAGCCGGCACCGGCTCACTGGTCAGCTCCGCCGACGCCTCGGGGCCGCTCCGGGCCGCATCGACGATCTTCATGCTGCGTCTGCCGGTGTACGCCCGCTCTTGGGAGAGGGCGAACAGGGCGCCACCGCCCTTCCACCCTGGGACGGCGCCGTCGTCCAGCGGCGCCACCTCGAAGCCGGCGTTGTCGACGGCCACGGCGCCGGTCAGGCCGTGGCGCACCGGGATCATCCGCAGCCGGGACTGCGCCGTCTTGCCGAGGAAGTAGATGTTCTCGTGGCCGTCGGCGTCCCGGGCCAGGGTCATGAAGGCGACCTCCTCGTCGTAGTCGCCGAGTGTCACGTGGTCCATGGTCCTGGGGTCCACAACAGTGAGCTTGCCGGCCAAGGTGGTGTACAGCAGGCCGTCGGCGCCCCAGCGGAGGTAGACCGGCCGCCACATGCCGTACTTCTTCACCTCGGGGTAGACGTTCTTGTACTTGACGACCCGGAGGGTGTCCGGGTCCATCGCGAACAGGAATCCGTCGGCCGCGCCCCACAGCAGGCCGTCGCGGCCGAAGCCGAGACCGCTGATCATCTTCGGGCTGTCGAGGCCGGGGAGGCCGAGAGTGAACTCCTTGACCTTGCGTTCGCCGGCGACATCCCAGACGAACATCTTGGCCTCGGACTCAGTGGCGTCGGTCCCCAGACCGCCGTAGACGGTGGTGGAGCCGTAGATCCGTCCGCCGCGCTGGGCGAGCCCGGCGACGCTCTGGTTGTGGACGATGCCGGGGTAGGTCTTCTTCTCCCCGTCGACGGGGTCGTAGATGGTCAGCGCGCCGCCGAGCTTTCCGTAGTCGGGGATGGAGCCGATGAGCAGCTTGCCGTCGTGGGCCTTCATCACGTACGGCCGGTCCTGTCCGGAGCCGAGACGGAACTTCTCGGAGACGGCCGGGGTCGCCGCGTCCAGCTTCGCCGAGGAGATGATGCCTCCGGGGTAGATGCCGAAGTACATCGTGTCGCCCAGGCCCGCCATGCCCTCGGCCTGGCCCATCGGGAAGCGGGTGGTGCGGCCGGTGCGCGGGTCGAATCGGGACCCGGTGCCGCCGGGGTAGCCGCTCATGAACAGCGTGCCGTCCGGCGCCGCCTCCAGGTTGTGCAGCGGGTTCGGCGCGCCCTGCACCACCGAGGGCAGCGCCTTGCTCCGCCGTGACGCGATGTCGAAAGCGGTGATCCTGCCGCCCGACTGCAGGGTGACGAGCGAGGTCCCGGGGAGGTCCGGATCACCGAGCGGTATCCAGGCGGCACCGCGCAGCGAGGTACCGAAGGCGATTCCGGTCGAGCGGGACTCCAGCGTCGCCGTGTCGATCTCGTACAGCTCGCGGTTGTTGGCGACGTACACCTTCCCGTCCCGCGACTGAAGCTGGTTGAAGGAGAAGACCCCCGCGTCGGAAGGCGTGTTCTTGCCGACGGACTTGTCGCTCCACTTGCCGGCGTCGAGGTCGTAGAAGAGCAGCTTCATCTGCGGGTCGGCGAACTTGACGAACAGCCAGCCGTCGACGACCGCCATGTCGTAGGCGAAGGGCACCTCCTGGGGCCCCACTCCGAGGAGCGCCGGGACCTGGCCGGAGATCTTCGTCTTCGTACCGGTGGCGGTGTCGAGCCGGATGACGTCACCGACGGAGCCCACGCCCGCGTAGACGGATCCGTCGTGGTAGGCGATGGAACGCACGTACTGCTGGCCGGGCACCATCTGCCCGTAGTCGTGGAAGTCCTTGCTCCGCGGGTCGTATCTGAACACCTTGCCGTTGGGGAAGGTGCCGATCCAGACATTGCCCTCCGGGTCCGTGGTCATCGACCACAGCGACTTCTCGCCCGGAACGGTGCCGAGCTTGCGCACTTCCTTGTCGGCCGGGCTGTAGCTCCACAGCTCTCCCGTCTGGCCGCCGGTGATGGCGGCGACGTAGACGGTGCCGTCGGGGCCGATCGCATGCCGCCAGGACTGCTGCACGCCAGGCAGCGTGAACGAGCGCAGCAGCCGGTTGTCCCGGATGTCGATGACGTTGAAGATCGCGTTCTCGGCGGAGACCGTCGTGTACATCGTGGGCCGGCCGTCCTCCGTGCCCACCACGGCGTCGTTGACGGAGACCGTTTCCTGCTGGACGCCGAGGTCGGCCTCGGGGCCGAACCACGTCCGGTCCAGTGCCGATTTACTGGTGCCGCCACCTCCCCGGGCCGCGGCCAAGGGCGCAGGACCCGCGATCAGAACGGTCAGGGCGAGCAGCAGGATGAGGAGCGGTCTAGGGCGTTTTCGGGGCACCGTGGTCCCTCCAGATTATGAGAGTCTTCCAAAAAAGTGGGCGTTTTGTTCGCGCGCTTGAGCGACCTCAGCGTCCTCCTGACGCTTGACCATTGCAATATTTTCGTGGACTCTCTGATTAATCCCTACGGCTGAAACGACGTCAAGAGGAGTACATGGACACATCCCGACCCGCCGGCGGTGACTTGGCGCAGCTGCGTCGGCTCAACGCGTTCGGCGCGCTGCAGGCGCTGAGAAGTGCCGGCGCGCCGGTGACGCTGACCGAGCTGGCCACGCTCACCGGTCTCTCCCGCGCCTCGGCGGAGGACCTCGCCACCGAGCTGACCGACCAGGGGTGGGCGGCCGAAGTCCCGCCCGCGCCCGGCGCGGTGGGGCGGCCGGCCCGCCGTTACCGGTTCCGGGCCGAGTCCGGTTACGTCTTCGGGCTGGACATCGGCGCCCACAGCGTCCTCGCCGTGCTCGCCGACCTCTGCGGCACGGTCGTCACCACGGCCCGCCGAACGGTGCCGCCGGACATCCGGCGCGCCGACCGGCTTGCCGTCATCGGCGACGTGATGACCGAGTGCCTGGACGACGCGGGAATCGACGCCCACCGGATCTGGACGATCAGCGCCGGCACCACCGGCGTCGTCGGCCCGGAGGGAGACGTCGTACTCGCGGGAGCGGCCGCCGACTGGACCGGCGTACGGCTCGCCGAGCACCTGGACGAACGCTGCGCCGGGGCGGTCCTGGTGGACAACGACACCCGGCTGGCCGCACTCGCCGAGCAACGCCTCGGTGCGGCACGGGACATCGAGGACGCCGTCTACATCCACGCCGGTCTCGGCCTCAGCGCGGCACTGATCATCGGCGGCCGGGTGCACCGGGGATACGGCGGCGCGGCGGGCGAGATCGGCAGCTTCCCCGTCACCCCCTGGGCGACCGCCGCCACCCGCCTGGCGTGTTGTCCCGCCGTCCCGTCCGACGTACCCCCGCGGAACGCCGCCGCCCATGTGCTGGCCGCCGCCCGCCGGGGCGACACCGTCGCCGTGCGCGCCGTCGACCGCTACGCCAGCGACGTGGCCCTCGGCCTCGCGGCCATGGTGCTGACCGTCGACCCGCAACGGGTCGTGCTGGGTGGGGGACTGGCCCAGTCCGCCGACGTCCTGCTGCCCCGCCTCCGTAACCGTCTGGAGCCGCTGTGCATCCGGGTCCCCGATCTCCAGCCGTCCTCGCTCGGCGACGACCGGGTCGCGCTCGGTGCCATCTGGCGAGCCGTCGAGCACGTCGAGACGACGTATCTCGCGCACAACCGGCGGCCCACGGCGGCGCGCCCGTGAACGGCCGTTCCGGACCTTCCGTCATCGACCCGGGCAGCCCGTGTTCTGGATCGCAGAGACCGCTGCGCGGTCCGCCTTCCGGCTTTCAGGCGGCCCCAGTACCCGCCGTATGCATCGGCAGCTGGCCCCTGTCAGCTCTCCGCACCCGGTAACCGTTGACGGCTCCGCGTCCAGGCATCGCCGCAGGAGACGCCTCCCGGCCCCACCGTACGCGTTGTCCGTCGCGTGCCTCTCCTTCACCTCCAGGGAGCTCTTGGGAATGTCCATGCACCTTCCGATATCCGATCGGCCCGTCCGCGTGGCTCTCGTCGGCGCCGGCAACCGCGGCCTCACCTATGCCGCGTGGATCAAAGCCCACCCCGAACGCGCCCGCCTCGTGGCCGTGGCCGATCCCCGGCCGGCGGCCCGCGCCGCGGCCGGGGCGGAGCTCGAGTTCGACGACTGGCGGCCGCTCGTCGAGGGGGACGCCATCGCCGACGCCGTCATCGTCGCCACCCAGGACCGCAATCACGTCGAGCCCGTCCTGGCGCTGGCGCGGGCCGGGTACGCGATCCTCGCCGAGAAGCCACTGGCGCCCAGCGAGGCCGAGACCCGCACCCTCATCGAGGGCGTGGAGAAGGCGGGCGTACTCTTCGCCGTCTGCCATGTCCTGCGCTACACCCCCTACACCGACCTGGTGAAGGAGGTTGCCGGCTCGGGCGTGCTGGGCGAACTCGTCAGCGTCGAGCACCTGGAGCCCGTCGGCTGGTGGCACTACGCCCACAGCTATGTGCGCGGGCCGTGGCGCAGCGAGAAGGACTCCTCGCCGATGCTGCTCGCCAAGTCCTGCCACGACCTGGACTGGATCTCCTACGTCACCGGGGAGCGCATCGAGCAGGTCGCCAGCTTCGGTGGGCTCAAACACTTCCGGCCCGAGAACGCCCCGGCCGGTGCCGCGGAGCGCTGCCTGGACTGCGTCGTCGAGGACGGCTGCCCCTACTCCGCACTCAAGCTGTACGTGCCGACGCTGCGCGAGCACGGCTCCGTCTGGCCGGTCACCCACGTCACGGACTCCACGGACGAGACCGAGCTGCTGACCGCGCTGCGCGAGGGCCCGTACGGCCTGTGCGCCTACCGCGTCGACAACGACGTGGTCGACCACCAAGTCCTCGCCATGCAGCTGTCCGGCGGCATGACCGCGACGTTCACCATGGTCGCCTTCACCGAACAGACCGACCGCCAGACCCGGATTTTCGGCTCGCACGGCTGGCTGCGCGGCGACGGCAAGCGCGTCACCGTCCACGACTTCCGCACCGACGAGGTCACCGTCCACGAGGTCGACACGAGTGGTTCCAACGCCGCCGAGGGACACGGCGGCGGAGACACGGCGTTGGTTGATGCCTTCGTCCACGCCGTCGCCACGGGTGACGCCGGGGCGGTCCGCTCCGGTCCCGCCACCTCGCTCGGCAGTCATCTGGCGGCGTTCGCCGCCGAACGTGCCCGGCATACCGGCACCGTCCAGACGGTCCCGGCCCAGTGACACCTCTTCCTCGTCCCACTCTCACGTCCTCGGAGGACCGCCTCATGTCCCGTCTCCTCGCCCGTCGTTCCAGAGTCCGCGCCGTCGCCGCCCCCGTGCTGGCCACCGCGCTCGCCGCCGGTGTGCTGGCCGGCTGTTCCGGCAGCGGCGACGGCAACACCGTGACCATGTGGACGTACCCGGTCATCTTCGACGAGGCCAGGAACAAGGCGTACTGGGACGGCCTGGTCAAGGCGTTCGAGAAGGAGCACTCGGGCGTCAGGGTGAAGGTGGAGACCTTCCCGTGGGCCAACCGGGACACCGCGCTGGCCACCGCGATCGCCTCGGGCAAGGGCCCGGACGCGGTCTACCTGATCCCGGACCAGCTGCCGAAGTACGCCAAGAACATCGTCCCGGCCGACGAGTACATGCCGTCCGACGCCAGGTCGGACTACACGGACTTCGCGCTGAAGTCCGTCACGATCGACGGCAAGGCGCTCGGTACCCCGGTCCTGACCAGCGCCAATCCGCTGATCTGTGACAAGCGGGTGTTCGCCGCGATCGGTGAGAAGAGCTACCCGACGAGCTGGGCGGACCTGGAGGCGCTGGCCCCGAAGCTGAAGGAGAAGGGCTACTACGCCACCAGCTACGGCGGTGACACCCAGCAGACCCTGAACATGACCTTCTACCCGCTGCTGTGGCAGGCCGGCGGCGATGTGTTCTCCGAGGACGGCAAGACCGTCATCTTCAACGACGCGGCCGGGGTCAAGGCGCTGACGTATCTGAAGAAGCTCGTCGACGGCGGCTACACCGACAGGGACCTGGTCACCACCACGCCCAAGCTGGAGCAGACCCCGACCGCCAAGGGCAAGGTGGCCTGCACCTGGCAGAACACCCCGGCGGACGTCGAGCCGTTCTGGGGCAAGGAGAACATCGTCGTCCAGCCGCCGCTGAAGGACGTGGAGTCGGTCGGCTACGGCACGGTCGGCGCGCTGTCGATGCTGAAGGGCGCCGACAGGAAGAACACCGGTGACTGGCTGAACTTCGTCGCCGAGTCGAAGAACGCGGCCGGTCTGCAGAAGGGTGCGGGCTACTTCCCGGCCCGCAAGTCCGGCGGCGACCTGTACCCGGGCGACGCCCTGCAGACGGCGGTCGGCGCCACGCTGCCGACCATGACCGTGGGCCCGCTCCAGGACAAGGCCCGTGAGGTCCAGGGCGTCCTCGCGCCGGAGATCCAGGCGGCGCTGCTGGGCAAGAAGAGCCCGCAGGAGGCGCTGGACGCCGCGCAGAAGGCCGCCCAGGCGATGCTCGGCCGCTGAACCGACCGGGCGCGGTGCCGGGTCCGGCCGCACCCGGACCCCGGCCCGCGCATCCCTCCCTGGGGCGGTCCCGTCCGCACCCGGACCCCGGGCCC
>NZ_JBIBVN010000065.1:0-21744 GCF_043080425.1 Streptomyces sp. NPDC015032
TCTGCGGGAAACACCCGCGTCAGCAACCCCACAGACACCAAATCCGACAACCGGACATCAGACGACGGCTTCACCCAACCAGAACGCGGCATCCCGCCAAGATACCCCAGAAACACTTAACTGAACGGTATTGGCATTAAGCCCTGTCCACCGCTGATAGTCCGCCGTCCGTGTCCAGGTCGCGGCCATTGCGGGAGACGCCGCGCTCCCGATGAGTGTCACGGCCGCGATTGCCGCGGCCGCCGATATCCTGCCCAGCTTCATCTGATTCCACCCTCTCTTTGTCCTGCAATGCAGAACGCCGTTTTTCAGGGGCGAGTGGATTACAGCAGCGGCGGCCGACCACCGTCAATGAGCCCTGGATGAACACCGGTTCGCCTACGAAGCAGGGCAGCAACTCAAGCCGTACCATGAGGTTCTTCGCAACCCTGCAAGGGGATGTTTTCGATGGCGATGGCAGCGGTGGACGGACACCCGGTCGCCGATACCAGCGGCGCCGACGGGATGGTGCGGGTGCTTGCGGGTGCGTCGGGACGGAGCCGGTCGGTCGGCCCGGGACCTGCACTCCCACCCGGAACTGGCCTTTCCAGGAGGTCCGCACGTCCGCACCGCGGGCATCGTCGCCGGCCGTCTGCGCGAGCAGAGCTGGGAGGTGTGCGGGCGCGTCGGCGGCACGGGCGTTGTCGGCGTCCTCGCCAACGGCGACGGCCCGGTCGCCCTGCTGCGCGCGGACATGGACGCTCTGCCGATCGAGGAGAAGACTGGCCTGCCGTACGCCTCCACCGCGAGGGCCGTCGACCGCGACGGCAACGATGTCCCGGTTGTGCACGCCTGCGGCCACGACATGTACGTCACCTGCTTGTTCGGTGTCGCCGCACAGCTCGCGGCCCAACCGGAATAGCCGACTTCGGCGAGACCCGGTTCGACGCACTATCGCGGTTCGGGCCGGTGGTGTGCGGGCGCGGGGTCGATCTGTCCGGTGCGCTGCTCGAAGAACCGGCGATGCTGGAGATCACGGCGCGTGAGGTGCACTGTTTACGGGCCCGGTGGAATTCGACAGTAATGGCGCACCTTCGCTACGCCACCGCGGACTTCAGCCGCGCAGCACTGTCTGCTCCGGTAACGGTCATCGCCCAGCCCGGCCCCCTTCTCTACCGACAACACCTATGGACGAATAGCCTGCTGGCCGGCCGTACCGGGGTGCGGATGGCTTCGGTGCAGGGCGTGGACGCCACACACCCGGTCCTCACCGATACCGATCTGACCGACTGCCTGTTCTCTGGGACCTTTCACCTCGATCAACTCCGGCTGGAAGGCCGCTGCACCCTCGCCGCCACCCCCACCGGCTGGCACCGCCGCGGCTTATGGCTGACGCGGTGGACCCGCGGGCGGACACTCACTGAGGAACACCACTGGCGGAGAACGCGGTGTTCCGCGGCCATGCGTCGCTCACCGCGATGGGGATGCTGGACCAGAACGTGGTCGCCGCCGGCTTCCGTGCCGGGGAGGAGCGGCTTCAGTTACTGTCGGTGTCCGGTGATGCCACAGGGCTGTGGGAGGCGAGCGTCGAAGCGGGACGGGAACGGTTGCGCACCGCGCTGGGCCGTACCGCACACGGATCAAACCGAAGGCATGGCGCCCCGACTCCGTGAGTGCCCCCCAGCAGCACGCACGGTGAGCGACCAGGACCCACCCGAGGGCGCATGCGCCGCAACGCGATGACCCTGATGCGGCTCGCCCCCGGTGCCACCAGTCAGCGCGAACTGGCCGCCACGATGAAGGTCGACCCCAGCCAACTTGTCGCGATCCTCAACGAGTTGGAGTCCTCGGGCCTGTGCGAGCGGCGCCGCGACCCGGCCGACCGACGACGCCACATCGTGGAGATCACCCCGCCGGCCGGGAGGCCCTGGAGCGCATCGACGAGGCGGTGAGCGCGGCCGAGCGAGAGCTCTTCGGCGACCTCACCAAGGCCGAGCAGACCCTGCTGCGAGGCCTGCTCGACCGTGTCATGGTGGACCCGGCCGCCCACGAGTGCGGTGAGTAGTAGCCACACCAGCATCGGCCCAACACGTTCCGGCTCGCCACGTATCTCGACGCCTGCCCACGGGCGCTGTTCGCGCCGTCGCCGGACGGCCCGCGTACGCTGATCCGGCTTGCGCACCTGTTGGTTGAGGCGGAGCACGGGTACGTGGTGGCGAAGGCAGTGCGTGTCGGCTGCCGCCGCACGGATCCTCTACCGTCGCAGGACACTCCGGAGGTCCGGGTGTGCTCATCGTGCGCGTCCCGGCGCCGCCGGCGGGCCTGTGCCCGGTGCGGGCTGGTCCGGGCCATCCACGCGCGGCGGCTCGAGGGGGGCTGCGATCCGTGTCACTGCAAGAAGACGGGGGTGCGGTCGCCGTACCCCGGGTACGGCCGCCTCACCTGCCTCGAACATTGCTCGGCCGACGGCCGACGCATCTGCTGGACCTGCGCGCCCACACCGACGCGCAGGTGCGTCGGCAGCGGACGGCAGCGCCGTGCCAAGCGGTCACACCCGCAGGACCAGTGTGCGGCAGCTGCTGCACAAGCCCGGCCAGGACATACGGTATCTGCGGCAGCACCGTCCCGATCTCGGTGAAGGCCGCCGACGGGCGCCCATCGCTGGCGTTGACGACCCGGCCGCGGGCGGCTCAGGAAGAGGCGGTCGGTTTGCGGGGCGGCGGGACGGCCCGCAGCAGCTCCCACAGAGGACGTGAGCCGGACGCCCATATTCCAAGAGCGTGGCGGTCGACCACATGGAGACGCTGCTGTTTGGCGAAGGCCACGGCCGGCGCGGTCACCCGGCCGTTCGTCACGATCACCGCGACGTCGGCGCCGTGGACCTGACGGGCCGTGCCGTTGAGAACCTGAAGGTCCGGCGTACCCACCGCAGAGCCGTCCAGGCCGCTGCGGCGGTGTTTGCACTGGATCACCCAGCGCCGCCCGTAGGGGTCAGTGGCCTTCACGTCTGCGCCCAAGTCCCCACCGCCCCCGACACGAACCGCGTCCTGGCAACCATCACGGCGCATCAAGTCCCGCACCGCGTCCTCGAATCGGGAGTGGTGCAGGGCGTCCAGTTGAGACAGCCCGTAGCGCAGCCCCTGGGCGCGGGCCGCCTCCCATCGCGCCCTTTGCTGCTTCTGATAGAGCCAGCCGCCACCGGCGAGCACCGCGATCGCGCCGACGGCGACCATGACCCACCAGTGGGCCAGCAGCCAATTGACGACAGCCACTACCAAGGCAACAGCCAGGACCGCAGCCACGATGAGACCGATCAGCCGGTCGTCCGCGCGCTGCCGCCGCCTGCCGGGCCTGCGGGCGCGCCGTCGTGCCGGCAGGCGCCTGGTTGTCGCCGCCCTCCCCTTGCGCGTGCGGGGGCTCATCGGCCGGCCTGCGTGACGCCGCCCGCGAACTGTCCCAGGATGTTCAGGATTCCCTGGCCTGCCGGAGTGGGTGCGATCAGGACGCCCAACGCCAGGACGATGACGACGGTCAGCCTCTCGTCGAAGCGGCTGCGGGCCTCCGTGCGCCTCCGCAGCCGCCAGACGATGACGACTGCGAGCAGCACCGCCACGTTGATGGTCAGCACTCGTTCAGACCTCCCCCAACTACCAGCCGTCACCACGCCAGGACGGCGGTACGCCACCCAGCCTTCTTGTGTAGCCGCACCTCAACGATGTTGGCGGCGGATTGCTGACGAATGGCACGAAGCAATCGGACCTGGCCGAATACCGCACAGCCGGGCCCTGAGCCCGCACGCACGCCGGTTGCCGGCCTGGTTCCGCTGTTCGTTCCGCTGTGCAAAACGGGTCAGGTCGCCTTGAGGTCGGTGAGGGGCGGGACAGTTGTGGTGGCGCCGGTACGGGAGGCCTGGAGCGCGGCGTGGGCGGCAAGTACTGGGTGCAGGCCGTCGTGGAGGGTGGCGGTGCGATGGCTGTGGCCGAGAATCTGGTCGCGGAAGGCTTCGTGTTCGGCGACGAGGATGCCGTGGTCGCCGGTGATGACGGTGGTGCGTTCCTTGAGCGGGGAGACCCAGTTGACCTGGCGGTGGGTGATGGTGCCGTCGGACAGTTGGCCGAGGGCTGCGAGGAGGTCTTCGTGGGGGGCGACCGCTGCGGTCGGCGGTGCGAGCGGCAGTCGAGGTGTAGGTGGTGCCGGTGATCCATGTGGTCAGGTCCAGGTCGTGGGTGGCCAGGTCGTGGACCACGCCGACGTCGGTAATCCGTACCGGGCAGGGGCCGGTGCGGCGAGTGACGACCGAGAACACGTCTCCGAGCTGTCCGGCTTCCAGCCGCTGTCGTAGTGCGATCAGTGCCGGGCTGAAGCGTTCGATGTATCCGACGGCGGCTGGTACTTCGGCGGTGTGGAGTGCCGTGGCGAGCCGACGGCTGAATCGGGTCACCGGCCAGCGGCTTTTCGATGAGGGTAGGGATGCCGACGGCGGCGAGGGCGGTGCCCAGGGGTTCGTGCAGCAGCGTGGGGCCGGCCAGGACCATGTAGTCGTTGCCGATCCGCAGTAGCGCATCCAGGTCTCCCACCACGGGGATGTTGTCGGCGGCGCGGTAGCGGTCGCCGTGCGGATCGAGCGTGCCGACCGGGTCGACGCCGTCCAGGGTCCGCAGGACCCGGGCGTGGTGGCGGCCCATCCGTTCCAGTCCGATCGGGCCGGCCCGCAGCGCAGGAGCGCTCCTGCGGCATGCTCCGTGTCATGGGCGAGCGCGATCACGGCCCGGGCGACGTCGTCGAACTGCTCGCCGGACAGCCCGGGGTGGACTGGCAGCGAGAGCACTTGCCTGGCGGCGGCGTCCGGTCAGGGTTGGGTGGCGGCGGAACTGGCTGCGGGCGGTGGCGGCGTTCACGTCGTTCGTCCGGGCGTTGGTGCCGACGATCTGGTGGTGGTAGCACCGTTCCATTCCCTGGTTGCGCAGCATCCGCAGTGTGGACGCGAGGGCCGGGTCGGCGGTGGTGATCAGGCCGCCCTCGATCGACTGCATGTTCTTCGTCGGGTAGAAAGCGAAGCAGCCCACCGTCCCGAAGGTGCCGGCTGGACGGCCGACGAGGGTCGCCCCGTGGGCCTGGGCAGCGTCCTCCATCAGAGCAAGGTGGTACTGCTGGGTGAGCGCAAGTCGACCGCCCATTCACCAGGTAAAGCGCTCAGTCGCACCGGGGCTCGCGGGCTGTTCGGGGCGCGGTGCTACAGGTCGGACTCCAGGTGCTCCACGTCCGTGGACCGGACCTCCTCCAAGCTCCCGGCTCGGCGGCCGCCGTCCTGGAAGTACACCTCCTTGAGCGCTTCGGCCGCGATCTCCTTGAGCTCGCGGTCGCTGGCACCGGCCTCCTGGGCGCCGAAGAGGCGGGCGGCATAACGGGGCGGCAGGGCGACGGTCAGGTGCCGGATACGGTCCTGGTCCGTCGACCCGATCGGCGCGGTGTAGCCCATGCGGGCGCGGGTGTCGATGACGATGCCGCCGGTGCTGGCCGCCTTCTCGCGGGCCTTGGCCCGGATCTGCGGTTGCCACCGCTTCTTCATCTCGCGCTCCAGGCGCGCGGCGAGGTATGCACGCGGCTTCTTGGCCCTGCCCGCCACATACCGCTCCACCTGCCGCTGGGACATGCCGAGCAGTTCGGCGACCGCCTTCGTACCCTTGAACTGCTTGACCAGGTAACGCATCTGCGCGCCGGCGCTCTTGGGCACCGGGCGGGTGAACGCCTTCTGCACCGCGGCGTCCAGGCCGTCCCCGAACATGCTCATCGCCTGCCTACTCCCCCTACTCGCCGTTGTCGACGTCGGTAACGGTGCCGTCCTTGATGTACCGGGCGAGGTTGAGTTCCGGCGCGTTGAACCGCTCGCGGACCCCCCTCGCCCCACAGCACGCTCTGGGTGCCCTCGTGCTTGACCAGGCCCGGGTTGATCCCGAGCTTGAAGCCGCCCGGGAGCGGCTTGCCCTCCCGGTACGGCAGGAAATCCAGCGGCGACTCGCCGTTGGCCGCGTAAACGACGCAGTCGGACAGGATCGCGACCGGGTACTGCCCGGTGAACGCCGCGTGCTTGACAATCTTCCGATGCAGGTTGATCCGCGTACGGGAGATGACCGCGGCGCGGATGTCCGGCCGCCACGTCGGCCGGGACAGGGCCCGCAACGGCTCGCCCGGCCGCCAGCCCCCGCCCCGCGGACGCTCCCGCAGCTTCCCCAGCCCGCCCTTCACCGTCGCCTTGATGGCGGACACGACGATCGCCAGCTCCGGGTCACGGCTCTTGTAGCCGTCCATCGCCACGAGGAAGTCCTCCGGCGACAGGTCGGCGTCGACGCCGAGGTCGGCCATCGTGGCGAGACAGGCGTCGCGCAGGCGGTTGTACCAGCCGTCCAGATAGCGGCCGTTCTCGCATCGGACCCACGCCTCCAGTGGGCGCACCTCGTACCCCAGCTCCACCGCGTACGCCACCGTCGGGGTCGCATACCAGGCCGGCCCCTCGGGGCGGTCACCCTTCGGCGTGAACGGGCTGGGCAGCAGGCCGGCGTCCAGCTCCACCCACTTGTCCTTGGCGACCTTCACCTTCGACAAGTCGACGTGCGACAGGTCCACCAGCCAGCTCCCCGGGAGCTTCGGGTCGAACGCCGGGGCCTTGACGTACGTCGGCGCTCCGAGGCCGACGTTGAGGCCGTTGGCGCCCGCCGCGAAGGCCATGTTGACGTCGATGCCGACCAGGTGCCGCAGGGTGCACTCGGCGTCCGTCATCGGCCGCGCCCAGTCGTACGCCTCCTCGAACAGCTTCTCCACGGGGCCGCGGACATGGAACCGGGGCAGGTCCTTGAGCAGCGGGTGCCCGCCCGGTGCCTCTTGAGGCGATTGATGCCGCATTCGACTGCGTGGCACTTGCGGTAGTCGGTCTTGACGAACGTCGGCGGGCGGCCACCGCGAGCGCCGAGCTTCCGGCGGGTCGCGAGCTGGTCGCCCTTGTTCGGGATGATGCAGCGGATTCCGCGTCTGCGTGGACAGGCGCGGTTCCTCCGAGAGGAGTGCGCCTTGTCCGCGCGGACTTTGCGCGGCCGGGTGCGGGGCCGGCCCGCACCCGGGCGAGGCACCCGGCTGCGGCTGAACACCGCCTCGAACTGCGGGGAGGCGCCCCGCCGCCCGGCCGTGATCACGAGGGACATGGGCTTTTACCCCTGTTCGACGGCCAGATGCAGCTTGGTGGTCAGCCCGCCGCGCGAGCGGCCCAGCCCATGGTCGGCCGGCTCCGCCCGGACGCCACTGCCACGTGCCGTCCCACTGCCAGCGGCGGAACAGGTCGCACACCCGCCCGCTCGACTTCGGCCCGAGCGCCCACCGCGTCCACGCGCGGCCCGTACAGGCCATCACTCCGGTGCCCCAAAACCGTCCCCGGCCCCGTACCGCTTCCCAGCAGTCGTCGGTGAACTTCGCCCCGCAGCCGGTGCACACCGGTCGGCGTACCTCACGTTCAGCCGTCCGGCGGCGAGCCTCTTCCTCATCGGCCTTCTCGGCCTGGAGGCGGTAGGGGCGTCGCCGTCGGGGTTGTCGAGCGCGTCGGTCGCGGTCTGCCCGCCGCCCTCGCCCGTCGCGTACGAGGGGCAGGTGCGGTCGAACGGGTTGGAAGCGCGGAGACCGGGCCGCCGGCAGCGGACGCGTGACGGGATCCATGAGGCTGTCAGGTTCCAGACATGCCGGTTTCAGACAGTGAACAACTGTTCTTGATCCGGTAGTTGGACTTACAGACTGAGCGTGGCCCTGGATGCCCTACCGGGCATCCTCGAAAGGAGACCTCGTGAAGAAGATCCTGTCTGTGGCAGCGAGCCTGGCGATCGCCGCGACCTGCGGTCTTGGCATGGCGCTTCCCGCGCACGCCGCGGACGCGACCGGCGTCACGACTGCGGCGAGCCGGTCGCTGCAGTCCTCCATCGACACATCCTCCATGGACCCGCAGCACCAGGTCATCGTCGACCGGATCCTGGCCAAGCTGCCCGCCGACTGGGAGGCCCGCCTCGACGCGGCCAAGGCCAAGTACGGTCTGAAGGGCGAGGAGTGGCAGCAGATCCGCGACAGCGCGATCAACCCCGGCGACTACCAGTGCCAGACGACCGATCTGCCGAAGTACGCCAACTCCCTCCTCGACGGCGCCCAGGACCCGTGGACCATCTTCATCCTTTCGCTCTTCGGCGGCTTCGACATGCCCACCTACGACGCGCTGATCTACGGCAAGGAGTCGTCGTCGAACACGTTCGGCGTCAAGGGTGAGTACACCCAGCAACTCAACTCCGAGATGAAGAACCTCAAGCGCTTCTGGGACATCGACTCCGCGCGCATCGAGCTGATCCCCATGCACGGCGCGGACGTGTTCACCAGCCCGGACCGGCTCGCCCGCACGCTCTCCGTGCTGTACGGCGGCACGCCCGAGGAGAACCTCGACCTCGCCGACATGTTCATCGAACTGGTCGGCTCGGAGCCGGTCCTCCAGGGCGGCGCCAACCCGATCTTCACCTTCAACGCCTTCGCCTACAGCGAGAAGGACGACCCGGAGCCGCTCGGCATCACGGACCGGATCATCATGGGTGACGGCATCCTGCAGGGCATGAACGCGGTGAACCTGGGCGACGTCGCGCCGCGCGGCATCCTGGGCCACGAGTTCGGTCACCACGTCCAGTACCAGAAGAACCTCTTCGAGAGCGACCTGACCGGCCCGGAGGCCACCCGCCGCACCGAACTCATGGCGGACGCCTTCGGCACGTACTTCCTGACCCACTCCCGCGGCGAGTCGCTGAACGCCGCCCGCGTCCTCAAGTCCGAGAAGTCGTTCTACCAGGTCGGCGACTGCAGCTTCACCAGCTCCGGCCACCACGGCACGCCCAACCAGCGGCTCGACTCGGCGACCTGGGCGGCGGGCGTGGCCAATGAGGCACCGAACCAGGGCCACATACTGCCCGCCCTCGCGTTCGACAAGCTCTTCGAGGCCAAGCTGCCCGATCTGGTCAAGCCGGACGGCAAGTAACAGTCACCGCCACACCGCGGGGCGATGAACGCCTGAGCGGCTGAGGACCCACGGGGGCGGGCCGGATCGCGCACCGGCCCGCCCCGCGCGCCCACTCCGCGAGCCCGGCCGCGGCCCGGGGTCACAGCCAGCCGCGACGGCTGGCCTGGACGCCGAGCTGGAACCGGGTCTTGGCGCCGAGCATCTCCTGGAGGCGGGCGATGCGCCGGGCGACGGTGCGCTCGCTCACCCCGAGCTCACGAGCGATCGACTCGTCGGTCAGCCCCGTGCTGAGGTAGCTCAGGAGCTGCCGCCCCTCGGGGGTCGCCTCGCTCTTGACGGCCTCACCGGCCGGCGGGAGCGGAACGGCGATCTGCCAGTACGACTCGAAGACACCGATCAGCCCGTCCAGGAGCCCCGACGGCTGAACGACGACACTGTGGTGTCCCGTACGGTTCGGGGCGGCGACGGAGACCACGGCGAAACGGTCGTCGCAGACCAGCACGTTCAGCGCGACATCGGGGAAGGCCCGGGCCTGTTCTCCCCGGGCGACGCACTCGTGCGCCACTTCCAGCGCCTTGGTGTCCTGCAGGATATTGGCGCTGTACACCACCCGGTAGGCGATCCCGCGGTCCAGCGCGTCCAGTGTGCCAGGGCCGACTTCCGGCATCCGGTCGCCCCCGCCCACCGGCCCGATCGACAGCGCGCGTACCTGGGACACGGCCCCCTTGTGCACCCGCGACTGAATCTCCCCGTGCCGCTCGGAGGTGTCGACGACCTCGACGTAACTCGCTCCGGCGGTGTGGTCGAGCCAGTACTGCGACAGGGCCGTGGCGCTCTCGTAGGCGATCCGGGCCTGACGCGCGCGTCGCTCGGCGACCGCCTCCAGCACCGCGCGGGGCGGCTGGGCGGTCAGCGTGCCGTCCGTACGGGACACCAGGCCGATGTCGCTGAGTTCGGCGACGGCTTCCTTGAGGCCATCAAGCGGCGGCCCGACCGGCGCCGACCGGCCGGTGAGCTCGGTCAGGGTCTGCGGACCCCATTCCACGAGCGCGAGGTAGGTGGCCTCCGCTGTCGCGGAGAGACCGAGAGCCTGCAACGGGCGCAGCGTGCGCATGTCCCCCCAAACCGGGCGGCGCCGCACGGCACCACCCACCGACCCCTTTTCTACGG
Organism: Streptomyces sp. NPDC015032; assembly: GCF_043080425.1. Classification (NCBI taxonomy): domain Bacteria; kingdom Bacillati; phylum Actinomycetota; class Actinomycetes; order Kitasatosporales; family Streptomycetaceae; genus Streptomyces; species Streptomyces sp. NPDC015032. The sequence continues at coordinate 10,178 of NZ_JBIBVN010000065.1, forward strand.
AGGCTGTCATTCCGCCAAAGATCGTCAACCAAACACCGGCGTGATCACGCGGCCCAGGAGCGGACGGCGTAACGAGCAGCGCTGGTGAGGGCGTCGGTGAATCCGCCGACGGGAACGCGGGCGGAAGCGCCGACGGTCGGGCCGCGCCCGCCCGGTATCGGGGCGCCCGGCCGCCCCCCGGCTCCCTGATGAGGAGCCACCCATACCGAAAGATGTCACCGAGCGCCGTCCTCGCACCCGCGCGGCCCTGCTGCGGGCGGCCCTGTTCGACCTCCGCGGCAGGGCCCTCCCCGACGCGGACTGACCGCGGTGGCCACGTGCAGCGGCCGGGGAGGCGGCGGCCTCGGGCCCGTTCACCGAGCCGATGACGGCCGCCGCGCCCTTCGTCCACGGGGGCGTCAACATCCGACGGCGGCAGCCACGACCTTGCGGGACGGTGTTGCCGCTGGTCGTGAGGATCCTCGACCAGCGCTGCGAGGAAAATCCCGGTGCCGCTGTGCTGCCCGGGCGGCGCGCTCGGCACGGCCTGACGACGGCATGTCCGGGCCGGCACAGAAGACAGAAGGGGTGTCAGCCTTCGCGGCTGGGGAGCATGGCCAGGGCCTGGGAACGCTGTGCGACGAGGTCGTCGTCGCAGGTGCCGTCACGCTCGGCCCAGCGGCGCACGAGGACGCCCTTCACAAGGATTTCGTGAGGGGTGGGGTCCTGTGAGAGCAGGTGCATGGCCCCCGTTGCGAAATCGTCGAGCGGCAGCGCGTGCGGCTTCACCTTTTCCTGGCCTGCTGTGGCGACGGCCGGGGGAACGAGCTCGACGACGGCGGCACCGGTGCCGTCGAGCTGCGCGCAGCACCTCGGAACAGGCGTGCACTGCGGCCTTCGAGGCGGCGTAGCTGGGCATGGGCGCGAGGAGCAGGAAGGCGGTGCCGGAGGTGACGGTGATGAACGTGCCGGCGCTGCGTCGGACCAGGTGGGGGTGAAGGTGTCGATGACCCGGATGGTGCCGACCAGGTTGGTGTCGATCGTCGCCTTTCCGCATCGAGTCATCGTGTGCCTCACCTCGGGTGTGCGTGTCCGATGGGTTGCTCGCCAACCGCCGAGGATAGCGTGCTTTCACTTTCAACGAATACACAGACTCAAATTGCTCCCGACACGGTGTTCTGACGGGGAAGCAGCTTGAGCGGCCGCAGCGCCGGCGACAGCGCGAGGTGATCTACGATGCGGCGCCGGCAGACGGGATCCGGTGTGGGTCACCACCCTGTATCCGTCGGCCGAGTCGGCGGGCTCGGAGCGTGCGTTGGGTAGTGCGCATGCGGAGAGCGCCTTCCGGGCTGGGACGACTGGGATTTCGGCAAGCTCTGTTGTCCCGGCCCGGAAGGCGCTTTCACGTCCCCGCCCAGTGCGGTAGCCAGTGGGCCGGAAACCCAGCAACCCGCCAACCCGGTGGGCCGGGTCCGCCGGTGTGTCAGTGGCGGGGGTCCACCAGGATCTTGACGGCCGTCTCGTTGTGGCGGATGAGGGTCTCGAAGCCTTCGCCGACGAGGTCGTCCGGGCCGATGGTCTTCGTGATGAACGGCGCCAGGTCGATGCGCCCCTCCTGCACCAGCTTGATGGTCTGCGGGTGGGAGTTGACGTAGGCGATCGTGCCGCGCAGGTCGGCCTCCTTGAGGACGAGCTTCTGCATGTCGATCGACGCCGGCTTGCCCCAAATGGAGATGATGGTGATGACACCGCCCGGCTTGACGGCGTCGAACAGTGTGTCGAGGACGGCATTGACGGACGTGGCCTCGAACGCGACGTCCGCGCCCTTGCCGCCGGTGAGGCGTCGGACCTCTTCGGCGACGTCGGTGACGGAGGGGTCGATGACGTGGTCGGCGACCTTGGCATCCAGCGCCTTCTGTCGGCGCAGCGAGCTGAGCTCGCCCACCGCGACCTCGACACCCATCGCCTTGAGCACCGCACAGGCGAGCAGTCCGATGGGGCCGGCGCCGCCGACGAGGGCGAAGTCGCCCGCCTTCGCACCCGAGCGCTCAAACGCGTGGTACCCCACCGACAGCGGCTCGATGAGGGCCGCCTGATCCAGCGGGACGTCCCGACCGGGTGGACCCACCGGTGCTCGACGACGATCTTCTCCGCGAGTCCGCCGCCGCGACCGCCCAGCCCGATGAAGTTCATGTCGGGCGAGATGTGGTAGGTCGGGTTGTTCTCGCTGGTGTCGACGTCGGGGCGCAGGATGTACGGCTCGACGACGACGCGGTCGCCCGGCTTCAGGTCCTCGACACCCTCGCCCACCGCGTACACGACACCGGACATCTCGTGGCCGAGCGTCACGGGAGCGGACTCGCCCGAGACAGGGTGCGGGTGGCCGGCCGGCGGAACGAAGATCGGACCGTCGAGGTACTCGTGCAGATCGGTACCGCAGATCCCGCAGAACGCGACGTCGATGCCCACCGTGCCCGGCCGGAGAGTGGGCTCCGGGATGTCCTCGATCCGGATGTCACCGCGGTCGTAGTAGCGTGCAGCCTTCATTTGATGCCGGCTCCTTCGCTTATTTTGCGTTTACACCTTGTACCGAGCATTGCCGTGGAGTGAGGTGTATGCCTCGCGCGGCGCACTTACGTCAACAAGTAAACAATATGGTGCAACACGGGCGTTCGTCGCATCGGTCTTCTGGGCTTGACCTCTCGCTCGGTGCCGACCGATGCGCTCTCAGGCGTTGCGGTGTCCGCATAGCCGTATCCGCGCAGCAGCGTCCTCAATGCCGGTCGGCCACGTCTGCCGGGTTCGATCTCGTCCAGGACCGGCCCCGTCTCTCAGCCGGGTGCGGAGAGACGCGAGCCCGGTACCCGGATGTTCCTCGTGACCGTTCCCGACGTGGGCATCCAGGGCATCGGAAACGCTGCGCCCGGATGTCCTGAAGCCACCGACCACGGCATCGAGCACGGCGCTGGGAGGAACGCATGGCCCCCGCGACCACACGGGCCTGCGGACAGCCCATAGGACTGCGCCGCGAGCCCGACGTACCGGACCGAAGAGTCAGCCCGCTCGGCGCACGGCGCGGTGGTCCGTCCTGGTCATCGGGGTGCTCGCCGCCCCGCTGCGCTTCGGTATCTTGCACCGGCGCGTCCCCGGTATTTCCCAGCGCATGCTCACCCTCACCGCCGTCGAATACGCGCTCACCCCGCTCGGCGACAGCCTGCGCGCCATCGTGACCGCCCTCGCCCAGTGGGCCAGCGACCACAACAACGAGATCGAGTCCGCCCGGCACGACTTCGACGCCCGCTGACACGCCTGGCGCCATCCCGGAGCGATCACCGCGATCTGGGTCTGCACCATCAGGCACGGATGTTCCCCACGTCTCCGCTCCCCCTGGAGGGCAGGCACCTGACACTGCGTCACGACTGTCACGCACAGCTACGCGCCACTTCGCTGCGGCTTCGCGAGGGTCTATCGAATGTGCTGGTCGCCGACGTGACACCGTCGGCGAGCGATCCAAAACCACGTGCAACCTGCGCCCAGCCATGCTGGGATCATTCGTTATGAATGCCTATTTCCTCAATGACGCCGACCTGACGGACAGGATGGAGCAGAATCTGGCGGAACATGCCTGTCACCTGCATCGGAGCATGAGCGGTGCGACCGTTACAGAGACTGATGACCTCCTGATCGCCGACAGCAGCCTGGACGACGACACTTTCAACATCGTTGCCGCGGCCCGCTTCACCGTCACCACCACTACGGCACGTATCACCGAGACCGCCCGGACACTGACTCGCACCGGCCGCCGCTTCTCCTGGTGGGTGGGGCCCGCCTCAAGTCCACCGGACCTCACCGACCGCCTGACGGCGGCTGGTCTGCCGGCATCCGAACGCGAGACGGCGATGTGGGCCGAGCTGGACGACACCCTGCCGCTGCCCGACGCCCCAGGACTGGACATCCAGACGGTGGCCACACCCGAACAGCTTGCCGACTACGCCTCGGTTCTCGCCGCGAACTGGACCCCGCCCGCTGACACCGTCCGCCGCTTCTTCGCCCAGGCCGCCCCGCAGGCCCTGGCCGCGCACTGTCCGGCCCGTTACCTGGTCGGCTACGTAGACGGCCGTCCGGTCTGCTCGGCCGAAGCGTTTCATCACGCGGGGGTTGCCGGGATCTACAACATCTGCACCCTGGCCACCCACCGCCGACGCGGCTACGGCGGTGCCATCACGCTCGCCGCACTCCACACGGCCCGCGACCGCAACCACCACATCGCGGTCCTGCAGGCGTCCACCGACGGCGAGCCCGTCTACCGTCGCCTGGGATTCCGCTCCTGCGGCCGGTTCACCGAACACACCATCAACCCCTGAACACCCCGAACCCCACAAGCCACCCGCCCACTTTCACAACGATACTGGTCACAGTTACTCGTTGATGACCGCGACGAGAACGGTCGCCTCGTAGCGGACATCGAGCTTGTCATACCTTGTGGGAACGACCCAGTCCCTCTTGAAACGATTGGTGCCGCACTCGACCGCGTGGTGCTCGCGGTAGTCGGCCTTGTCGAATTTCGGCGGCCGACCGCCGCGGGAGCCGAGTTTCTGGCGGTTGCGGACGTGGTCGGCCTTGTCCGGGATGGTGCAGCGGATCCCGCGTCCACGCAGGTAGGCGCGGTTCTTTCGAGAGGCATACGTCTTGTCCTCCCGCACGCGATCGGGTCGGGTGCGGGCCCGGCCCGATGCGGGGCACACAGATCGTCTTCAGGACAGGCTCGAACTGCGGCGAGTCCCCTCGCTGCCCAGCCGTCACCACGAACCGGGCTCGCCAGCCGATCACCGCCTGTTATGTGGAACCGAGTTGAGCAGCTACGTCTCTGTTTGGGCCACCTTCGGCACAAGCCAGGGCTTACGGCTGAACCGCCCGGGCTACGCGTCGCGGAGCAGGCGTAGTTGAAGGGCCTTGTCCAGTGCCTGGGAAGCGGCCGCGCGTGGGCCGCCAGGTGCGGCAAGGACGGGTGTGGTGCTGGTTGAGCTGGGCTTTTTGTAAGACGGAAGGCGGTGGGCCGGGCGTTCGTAGCGCCGCGGGATCCGGATGGGCAGGCCGGAGCGAGTCTGACCTGCCGGCGGGTAGGGGCGCTGCGGGCCCTTCCAGATACGGGGCATGTCAGTATTCATGTAGTCGCTCACCGCTTGGTCACGAAGGTAGTCGTAGTCGGGGCCGTTCGCGGCTGCGGTCATCAGTAGGACGGGGTGTTGGGGTGGCACGGCCGCAGGGCCGTCCGCGACACGAATCTCGACCACAGCCGGAGGCCGGCGGGCATGGGCTTGTGCGATCCGGTCCCAGGCTCGTTCCCACGGTCTGACTTTGCGGGGGGAAGCACCGAGGGCTTCCATGAACGCGGTGACGTGCTCGCGGGAGGGGACCGCTTCGCCCCGCAGCACAGCGCTCAGACTGCTCTTCGGGAGCCGGAAGTGCCGGCCATCAGCGGTGCGCCCGGCCTCGGATTGCAAGTAGCCCAGAGACGGCTGGCCTTCCCGAGCGCGGACCTGGATCAGCGCCCGGCGCAACTGGCCGAAGGTCTCGATCAGTTCCGGGTGAGTGAGTGCGGAGCGCACCGAGGTGGCCAGGTCCTGAAACTCTGTGATGGTCTCCTCGCGACGCCGGAGTTCTTCCTCGGAGCGGCGGGCGGCCTTCCACAGACGGATTGCTTCTGCATGATCGGCGTCGCAGGCGCGTGCGTAGGCTTCGACGAGTTTACGGGAGGGGACTTTCCCGCTGGCGCCGCGCGAGAGCATGGACGCGGTGAACTGGTATCCGATCAGTTTGGCCATCGCCGCGTAGGTGACGCCTCGGCGCTCGCGCTGGGCACGTAGCCACAGCGCGAGCGCTTCGGACTGCCGGGTTTCCGCGGCGACGGCGTTCTCACGCCGTCCCATAGGTAGGTCAGACTGCCTCGGGCGAGGGCGCTGTCGTCGTGCGCATCGTCCTCAGCGAACTCACGGCGACGTAGAGGGCGCCCGCGATGAATTCAAGAGCGCCGAACATCGGCAGGCCGGCCAGGGCGAGGGCTCCTGCCACGAGGATGACGACAAGGATGACGACCACCTCGCCGCGCGTCAGCGCGCCCGGGGAGATGGTGGGCGAGGACGACGGAAAGAGTGATGAACGCATGCGTTTCTCCAACTGGTGTCATGTCAGAAACCTGCACAGGGCGCTGACTTGGGCTGCACCGTGAGAGCTGACGGGGACTTCCAGGTCTGGTCCGTCAACTTGCGGGGATCCTCTCACCAGCAGCCCGGCCATCACAATGCGTGGCCCTGCGGGCAAGGGCGTTGATTCATAAACGTCCGGAGCGTGGAACCACGATGCGGGCGAACGGGCGGACGAGCCGTCATCCGGCTACCAGAAGGCCGCAGGTCAGGAGAGTGAAACCACTTTTTTCATTCGTTTCCGTCCATCCGGCGTTGCCGAAGGCACGCACGCGATGACACCCTCCTAGCAACGCTGTCTCGGGTACTCGTACCCGAGGTTTCCCTGGCGTCGTGGCTGCACCATGGAACAGGGACCGGGCATCACCGCGTTCCAGCGCGGCGCCCCAGAGGGTGGCGCATCCACACCGGATGCGTCCACCCTCCACACTCTCATGAGCCGAAGCAGTCGACCGGTTCACGGATTCCGTCCCTGCACATCTACGGCTTCCCCCACAGCACAACGTCCCCTCCGAGGAGCACTCAGCTCTTTGTTCAACCTCGGCGGTTCATCTGACCTGCTGATCTCGGTTCGTTTCTGAGACAGCAGGACGGCCGTCGGCGGGCGCGTTGGGCGGCTCACCGGCATCGACCACCACCACTTGGTGGCTCTTCATCGCCCGCACACCGTCAGTCGCAGCCCCTCTCTTCCCAGGGACAACCGCGACACATCGTTCATCGAGCACGCCTCCATGCGGACTACCGCGGTGGCTGACCGCCCGTGGCCCGTGCTCCGCTACGGCTGGGAAGCCGACGACGAGCAGATGCGCGACTACGTCGGGCAGGTCGTGCGGGAAGCCGGAACGGACCGGCTCGACGCCTGGTCACGGCTGTACCGCGCGATCACGTCGGAATCGGGCTGTACGGCCTGCGTACACCCCACACGGGGCGGCTCGGTCCGGTGCTACGGGCTCGCGGCCTTCAGGAACCCTCCCCTGCCCGGCAGTCGGCGCGGTCCGCGCCGAACAGAAGCATGCCGAGTGAGAACATCCCGGACAGGGTGAGCAGCAGTGTGGACCAGAACCAGAAACGCACCCATGTATCGGGGACAGGCAGGAGGATCACCAGTGCGGCTGGATACAGAACCAGCAGCCACCCCAACCGTCGCTCCGCCCCGGACTGTTGGCGCAGCCGCCTGCTTACGCCGTCGCATGGTCCGGTGGCCCCAAAGGCGATCAGTTTCAGCCCGCCGGTGATGGTCGAACGACATGTGTGCATGATCGCGCCGATCATCGTGAGCAGCAGGGCAAGCCCCATTGATTGGATCCACTCGGGCACTCTGCGATGGCCTGCTGTGGTGACCATCAGCATGGGCACCGCGAACAGCACGGTGCTCAACGCCTCGAAGGCGAAAGGGCGGGCGGCCGGGGTGCGGCTCGGTGCCGTATGCACCGGCGACCCCTTGGGCAGGAATCTCCGGTGACCACAGGCGCAACGGCTCGCTCGGGGGCGGCGGCGAGGATTCGTCATGGCCTCGACTGCGCTTCGTCGGCGCCCACGCGGCCGGTCCTGCCGGAGATATCCCGGTCCGATGCGTCGCGCGACGCCGTCAGTACGTATTCACCCGGGTCGATGGCCCGGGTACGACGGCGAAACCGCCAGGTCGACGCAGGCCAGATGGTGGTGACGCGGCCCGTGCGGTCCTGGTACCAGCCGACGCAGCCGCCCGCGGCCCAGACGGTGGGAGCCATCCGGCTCTGCAGTTCGGCATTGAATGCGCGCTGCGTCGCGGGGCGGACGTCCACGGCGCCGAGGCCGCGGCTGCGCATCAGCCGCAGGCAGCTCAAGAGATAGCCGATCTGTGACTCGATCATGTAGATGAGACTGGTGTGTCCCACGCCCGTGTTGGGGCCTGCCATCAGGAAAAGGTTGGGGAAGCCTGCGACGGTCGTGCCGAGATGTGCCTGCGGGCTTCCCTGCCAGACCTCGTGCAGGGATCGTCCGTCACTGCCTATGACGCGCTGCGAGTAGGAGGCGTCGGTGACACGGAATCCGGTTCCGAAGATCAGTACGTCCACTGGATGCGCGGTCCCGGTGGATGCGGCCCCACCGGGGGCGGCTTGCCCGCCGCCGTGCGGCGTGGTGAGGACAGCGTCCGGCACAACGTTCACGATCGGTTCGGTGACGACACTGACGTTGGGTTGACCCAGTGCCGGGTAGTAGTTGTCGGACAGCAGGACCCGCTTGCAGCCCAATGCGTAGTCCGGAGTCAGCTTGGACCGCAACTCAGGATCTTTGACCTGTCGGCGCAGGTGGGCCATTGCCTCCCTGCGCCCCAGAGCAGCCATGGTGCGGTGGCCGAGCAGCGCCGGCAAAGTCGCCTCCCGGCCCATGTACTCCCAGCCTCGCGCCAGTCGCTGCACCGGCGGAGCCAGCTGGTACAGGCGACGCTGCCACGCCGGGATCGGCCGATCCCGGCGCGGGGCGATCCATGAGGGAGTTCGCTGAAAAACAGTCAGATGCCGGGCCGTGCGCTGCAGATGAGGGATGAACTGGACGGCGCTTGCACCGGTCCCGATCACGCCCACCCGCTTGGCCCGCAGGTCCAGGTCGCGCCTCCACTGTGCGGAGTGGAACGCCTCCCCGGTGAAACCCTCCAGGCCGGGCAGTGAGGGGATGGCCGGCTCCGAAAGGGGCCCTTGGGCCATCACCAGCAGCCCGGCACTGAGCGGTCCGGTACTGGTTTGCAGGTCCCAGCGCAGCCGCTCAGGGTCCCAGGTGGCACGTTGAAGCTCGCAGCCGAGCCGCAGGCTGGGCGCGAGGTCGTACTCGTCGACGCAGCGCCTCAGGTACTGCTCGATCTCCTCCTGCGGAGCGAAGCGCCTGCTCCACGTGGGGTTGGGCGCAAACGAGAGCGAGTACAGGCGAGAGGGCACGTCGCAGGCGCACCCAGGATAGGCGTTGTCCCGCCATGTGCCGCCGACCTCATTGGCCCGCTCCAGTACCAGCAGGTCGCGGTAGCCCTCCTGCAGCAGCCGGATGGCTGTGCCGAGGCCCGCGAATCCCGCGCCCACGATGACGACGGATACGTGACGCCCGGGTGAGGCGCTGCCCGGCCCGATACGCCGATGTCGAGCCGCGACCCGTTCATGAGTGGCCGGATCCGTGCTGTGCGGGTCAGTCATGATTCTCCTTCATGGATGCCTCACTTCCAATACGATCGTATAATTTACGATCGTATTGGAAACGACGAACTGGAGTGCACGATGAGGATCCTGGCTCTCGGCGGCCCCGGAGCGATGGGGGCCGTAGCGGTACGCGTGGCGGCCGGACTCCCCGGCATCACCGAGATGGTGGTGGCCGACAGAAACCTTGAGGCGGCCCGGGCCTTGGTACGTCGGCTCGCGGGCACCAGCGATGTGCCGATGCGGGCGCTGGAAGTGGATGTGACCGACGGCACCGCTCTGCGAGCCGCGCTCGAGGGCGCGGATGTCGTACTCAACACCGTCGGTCCGTACTACCGCTTCGGCATGAGCGTGCTGCGGGCCTCGATCGCGACCGGAACCCACTATCTGGACATCTGCGACGACTGGGAGCCGACCCTGCAGATGCTCGATCTGGACGAGGAGGCTCGGGCTGCGGGGGTCTGCGCCGTGGTGGGAATGGGCGCCAGCCCCGGCGTCAGCAACCTGCTGGCAGCACTCGCCGTCCGGCAGCTGGACGTCGTCCAGGACCTGTACACCGCATGGCCGGTGAACGTCTCCGGCAGCGACGGGGGCGACGAACAGCTGGCCGCCCCCGACGGGCGCCCCAGCGCGGCCGCCGTGCACTGGATGGAGCAGATCAGCGGGGAAGTGGCGGTGGTCAGCGGCGGGCAGATCGTCCACCGGCGGCCGCTCCTACCGGTCACCCTCTCCGTCTCCACCCGTCACTCGGGCACGGCCTACACCGTCGGGCATCCAGAGCCGGTCACCCTGCACCGCAGTTTCCGTCCTGCGGGCGAGGCTGCCAGTCTCATGGTCATCACTCCGGGCACAATGGCCTACCTCGACATCCTGCGTCGCGACATTGACGCCGGGAAGCTCACCAACGAGACCGCGGCGACCGATCTGGCCAAGCCCTCAGCGTCTCGTGCGCTGCGGGCCACGGCGGGTGCCGTGCGCCTCAAGGGGCCCGGGTCGCTGCCTCCGTTCTTCGCCGCCGCCACGGGCACCCGCCAAGGCCGCCGGGTCACCGCTCTGGCCCGGCTCGCCGATACGCCAGGTGCCTCGGCCCTGATCAATGACATGGCGGAAGCAACCGGGATCCCGCTGGCCCTGGGGCTCGCGCAACTGCTGGACGGCACCGCGGGCCACCCCGGCGTTCACCCGCCGGAGACTGTCATCGACGCAGAACGCTTCTTTCTCGATCTGGCGCGCCAAGTACCCGCGCTTCCCGGCGACGACGGCCCTCTCGACGGCGTAGCCATCCACGTGACCCCGGCCGGGTGAAGCAGGAGAGACGACATGGAATCAGGAGAAGTCACCACGCCTCCCACGGCGTTCGTCGACGTGGAGGGACATTCCGTCCGCTACGCCGCGGCGGGCAGTGGTCCACCAGTGCTTCTGCTGCACGGTCTGGACCGCAGCCTGGCGGACTGGGGCCCCTCCAGGCCGCCCTGCCCGGCTATCGACTCCTCGCCATCGACCTCCCCGGGTTCGGTCAGTCGCGGCCCCTGCCGGACTGCCGACTCGCCTCGCTGGCCGGGCACGTCGAACAGGTGCTTGATCGACTCGAAGCCGCCTCCGGCGTGCACGTGGTGGGCAATTCCCTGGGCGGCGCCGTCGCCATGCAACTCACCGTCCGTGCTCCCGCACGCGTGTCCTCATTGACACTGCTCAACTGCGCCGGATTCGGCCGCGAGGTCACCTGGGCGCTGCGCATCCTCGGCCTTCCGCTGCTCTGGCGGCTGCTCCTACGCCCTGATGAGGGCAGCGCGCGGCACACGGAGCGTTCCCTCTTCATACGGACAAGCCACACGGCCATGGAGCGATCAACAGGTGCGCCTGTGCGTCAAACGGCTGGTCTCCGAGGGACGCTTCACCCAGGAAGGCAGGGGGCGCAAAGCACTCCTTCGGGCCACCGGCACCATTGAACAGACCCTGGGGCCCGACACCGATTTCGTCGCACACGCCTTCGAGCAGGACGCGGGCCTCGCACCCTGGGACTGCACCTGGCACCTGGCACCTGGCACTTGGTCGCCTTCGCCGTTCCCGAGACCGCCCGCACCGCACGCGACGCCCTGCGGACGGCACTCACCCGGCTCGGCGGCGCCCCGTTATGTTTTTCGCGGTCCTGCAAGAGGGCCGCTGGCCTCCGGGCCCGGCATGACTGTTGCCCCCTGTCGAACGGATGACCTGGGGGGTG
>NZ_JBIBVN010000066.1:0-20418 GCF_043080425.1 Streptomyces sp. NPDC015032
GGGAGACCCCATCCAAGGACATCCCGGCGCCTTGGAATCGCACGCACCAGACCGCGTCCGCTACCCGATCGAAGGTCACCCGACAGGCTCTCAGCTGGCCGGGTTCCGGTCGACGTACTCGAAGACCGAGCCGTCCGGGTGCACGGCGATCAGGCTGCGGCCCCCCGGCATCTGTACCGGGCCCGCGAGGATCCGGGCGCCGGCACGGGTGAGGGAGTCATGGGCTTCGTCGACATCCTTGACCGCGATCGTCGCCGTCACCTTGCGCAGGATCTCCAGCTCCGACTCCGGGCCGCTCATCAGCAGAAAGCAGCTGACCGCGGCGGTCGATACGCCGCCGCGCTCGTAGCGCTGGGCGGAACTGGCCGTGAGGCCCTCGTAGAAGGCCACCGCGGCCTCCAGGTCATCGACGCAGATACGCAACGTGGTTCCCAGAATGTCCATGTGGACAAGGGTAGTTGGACATGATCAGGCCCGGCAGAGCACCTCGCCGTGCGGGACCATGAACCAGGCGTCGTCCCGGCCGCCCCACTCACGCCAGGCCGCGGCGATCGCGGCCAGTTCCTCCGTGTCCGTATGACCGCCGCCCACGGCGCGCTCCGCGTAGACCGAGGCGACCGTGCGGTCCGCCCACAGGCCGCTCCACCAGGCGCGGCTCTCCGGGGTGGCGAAGCACCAGTTGGCGGCGGTCGGGGTGATGTCGGTGAAGCCCGCCCGCCGGGCCCAGGACAGCAGCCGCCGGCCCGCGTCCGGCTCACCGCCGTTGGCGCGGGCGACCCGGCCGTACAGCTCCTGCCAGGCGTTCATGCCGGGCACCTCCGGGTACCAGGTCATCGCCGCGTAGTCGCTGTCGCGGGCCGCGACGATGCCGCCGGGGCGGCAGACACGCCGCATCTCGCGCAGCGCCTGCACCGGGTCGCCCACATGCTGGAGCACCTGATGGGCATGGACGACGTCGAAGGAGTCGTCGGGGAAGTCCAGGGCGTGCACATCGGCGATGGCGAACCCGACGTTGTCCAGGCCGCGTTCGACCGTGACCTCGGCCGCAAGGGCCAGGATCTCCCGGGTGGTGTCGACGGCGGTCACCCGGCCGGGGGCGACCAGCGCGGCCAGATCCGCGGTGATGGTGCCGGGCCCGCAGCCGACATCGAGCACCGTCATGCCGGGGCGGAGTTCATCGATCAGGTACGCGGCGGAGTTGGCCGCGGTGCGCCAGCGGTGCGAGCGCAGCACCGACTCGTGGTGGCCATGGGTGTACACGGCGGTCTCCTTCGGCATGGCGATGGACCCTTTCTCGGGGCGCGGAGCCCGTAGTTCGAGCCGCGCGAGGAGCTGATCGGTGACAACACCGTACGCACCGATGTCGAATTATGAGATGCACGTCTTGGCATGCGGGATGGCGATCGGGCCCGTGACGGCCGCCGCGAGCAGACACAGCCCCGGCGCGCGGCCCCGTGCGCCCCCGCACGTCCGGCGGGCCGTCCGCGGGGTCGTGCCGCCGGCCCGGCCGCGGCGTCCCCGGCCCCGACCGGGTCCCGCGGCATCGCCCGGTCACCCGGTCACCTCTTGGTCACCCGGTCGCCCGGCCGCCGTGCCGGGGGCATGACCGCGCGACTACTCTGTGTCCGTGATTCCGGTCCGCCGGACCGGGGAGCGGGAGAAGGAGCCGGCGGGCCCCGCCAAGGGCCCGGCGCCGATGCGTTCTCCGGCCGGCTCGGACACCACGAGGGGCAGTCATGACCACTACGGGCCTGGATGTGGCCGTACACGAGCGGGCCGAGCTCGGCGAGGGCCCGACCTGGGATCCGGCCACCGGCCGGCTGATCTGGGTGGACATCGTCTCCGCCCGCGTGCACACCTACGACCCGGTGACCGGCCGCCGCACGGTGCTGGCCACCGAACAGCACGTCGGAGCGGCCAAACCGCGCGCGGGCGGCGGACTCGTGGTCAATCTGCGCGACGGGGTCGGCCTGTACGACCCCGACGGTGCCTTCCGCTGGCTGGTCCACGATGCCGAGCCCGGGCGCCGTGGCAACGACGCGGCGGTGGCGCCGGACGGTGCGCTCTGGGCGGGCACCATGCGCGACGACGGTGCGGAGACCGGTGGCAGCCTCGCCCGCATCGCCCCCGACGGCGCGGTCACCCCGGTGCTGCCCGTCGTGGCCTGCAGCAACGGCATCGGGTGGAGCCCTGACGAGCGGCTGATGTACTTCATCGACACGCCCACGCGCCGTATCGACGTCTTCGACTTCGACGGCGAGCACGCCGTGAACCGGCGCCCGTTCGCCACCGTCGAGGAGGGTGCGGGCTTTCCCGACGGGCTGGCCGTCGACGCCGAGGGCGCCGTGTGGGTCGCCCTGTGGGACGGCGCCGCGGTGCGCCGCTACACGGCCGACGGAGCCCTGGACCGCATCGTCGGACTTCCGGTGCAGCGGCCGACCGCCTGTGCCTTCGGTGGTGAGGACCTGCGCGACCTCTACATCTCCACGGCCCGCGTGGGGCTCGCCGCCGCGCACCCGCTGTCCGGTTCGCTGCTGGTGCTGCCGGGCGCCGGGCGCGGGATGCCCGGGACGGCCTTCGCGGGCTGAGCCCGCCTCTCCCGGCAGCCACGTGCCGCGGCTCCGCTGGGCGGGCGCGCCCGGTCGAACCCTCGTATAAAGGGCCCTGAGCGAATGCGTGGCACACGGGACAGGGTGCCGGGCCGACGGCGAAGGAGGCTCGATGGGGCGGCAGCGGACCGGGCGGACCGGACTGGCGGGGCGCGGGCAGAAGGGCCGGGGCGGTGCGCGTTCCGTACGGGAGGACCACGGCCCCGTCCGGTTCGGGCCGCCGGCGCCCGGTCCCGGCCTGCCCGTCCTGCCCGAGCTGGCCGAGGTGCTCGCCGCCGCGGCCGGCCGCGGCGAATCCGAACCGACCGGTGGCGGCCACGCCCTGCGCGAGGCCGCGACCGACTACTGGGCGCGGCGCGGACTGCGCGGCGGCCCGGAGCACGTCGCGGCCGCCCCCGGCGCCTCGCCGCTGCTGCTCGCGCTGATCGCCGCGCACGGCGGCGACGTGCTCATGCCGCGCCCCTGCACGGCGACCTGGATTCCGCAGGCCCGGCTGCTGGGCCGGCCCGCCTATCATGTGCCGACCCCGGCCGAGTGCGGCGGTGTGCCCGATCCGTACGCCTTGCTGGAGACCGTACGCCGCGTGCGAGCCGAGGGCGGCCGGCCCCGGTTGCTGCTGATCTCCGTCGCCGATGATCCGACCGCCACCGTCGCCCCGCCGGAACTCGTGCGTGAGGCGTGCGAGGCCGCGGTTGCCGAGGGGATGCACATCGTCAGCGACGAGACCTGGCGCGACACCCTGCACCGGCCGCACGACACGGTCCTGCTCAGCCCGGCCGAGATGTGCCCGGACGACGTCACGGTCGTCAGCGATCTCGCCGGCGCGCTGACCCCGTCCGCCTGGCCGGTCGCGGTCGCCCGGTTCCCGGACACCGGGCGGGCGGCGGTGCGCCACGCCCGTACCCTCGACATCCTCACCGCGCTCGGCGCCCTCGTCGCGGGACCCGTCGCCATGGCCGCCGCCCACGCGCTGCGCGAACCGGATTCCGTCAGGGACCGGGTCCGCCGGGCCGCCGCGCTCCAGGCGAAGGTCGCCGCGGCAGCGCACCGGGCGGTCCTCGCATCGGGCGCGCTGGCCAGGCCGCCGCAGGCGGGCCGCCATCTCTACGCCGACCTCGGGCCGCTCCGCACGCGGCTGGCAAGCCGCGGTGTCACGGACTCCCTGGAGCTGGAGGAGTACCTGACCGAACGCCTCGGCGCACCGACGCCCGGCGGCCACCGGTTCGGCGACGAGCTGGGGGCGCTGCGCGTTCGCCTGGGCACCGGGCCACTGCTCGGGTCGACCCCGCAACAGCAGGTGGAGTCCCTCACCGCTGTGGAGCCCCTGGAATTGCCGCACGTGGCCGAAGCCCTGAGCATTTTCGGGACGGCACTCGACGAACTCCGATGAGGAACAGCGAGACGGGAGTCTCTCGATGACGGAACAGACCGAGCGCTCCCGCACCGGGGCCACGCACCCGCTCCGGATTCCTCGCGGAGAAGTCGTCGAACCGCGTCCCCTCGGCGAGGTCCGGGTCTGGCCCAGGACCTTCGCCGACCGGCTCACCGTACCGCTCCCTAGTGTCATGAACATGTCCCGATTGGCCCGTGAGTGCGCCCTGCGGCCCAACGCCGAGGGACTGCGCGGCATCCACCGGCTCCCGTACGCCCCCGAACCCCTGCCCGTCACCCCCACCGGCACCACCTCCGTCACCTGGGCCGGGCACGCCAGCTGGATCGTCCGCACCGGCGGGCTGACCATCCTCACCGACCCCGTCTGGTCCCGGCGCATCCTCGGCACCCCGGCCAGGATCACGCCGGTCGGCGTCCGCTGGGAGGACCTGCCACCCGTCGACGCCGTGGTCATCAGCCACAACCACTACGACCACCTCGACGCCCCCACGCTGCGCAGACTGCCCACGGACACTCCGCTGTTCGTCCCCGCCGGGCTCGGCCGCTGGTGCCGCCGTCGCCGCTTCACCCGGGTGACCGAACTCGACTGGTGGGAGTCGGCCGAACTGGACGGCGTCCGCTTCGACTTCGTGCCCGCCCACCACTGGTCCAGGCGGACCCTCACCGACACCTGCCGCTCCCTGTGGGGCGGCTGGATCATCGGTTCTCCGGACGGCGGTGGGCAGCGGATCCACTTCGCGGGGGACACCGGGTACGGGCACTGGTTCGGCGAGATCGGCCGCCGGTACCCCGGCATCGATCTGACCCTGATGCCGATCGGGGCGTACGAGCCGCGCTGGTGGCTCGGTGACGTCCACACCGATCCGGAGGAGGCTGTGCAGGCTTACGAGGATCTCGGCGCCCGCGCGATGGCGCCGATGCACTGGGCGACCTTCCTGCTCTCCGCGGAGCCCGTACTGGAACCGCTGGCCCGGCTGCGCACCGCCTGGCAGCGGGCCGGGCACCCCCGGGCGCAGCTCTGGGACCTGCCGATCGGCGGCTCCCGCCTGCTCGCCGCGGCATCCCGCACACTCAGTGACTGAACCGCGCCCGCGTCCTGCGCCACACCCCGGGAGCCCCGCTGACCAGCAGCGTCAGACCCACCGCCGCGACCACGCCCTGCCACGGCTCGGGGAAGAGCGAACCGCCCAGAATGCCGATCAGCTGATACGTCGCCGCCCACGCCAGACAGGCCGGCACATCACCGCGGGCGAACCGGCGCAGGGGTATCCGGCCCAGCAGACAGGCCAGCATCACCGGAATCCGTCCCGCCGGTACCAGCCTCGACAGGACGAGCACCACCGCACCGTGCTCGTCCAGCTTCTGCTGCGCCTGCGCCAGCCGCTCCGGAGCGGCCCGGTGGCTGATCGCCCGCAGCCACTTGGAACCGTTCTTCGACCGCACCCCGCGCCGACCGAGCCAGTACAGACAGACGTCGCCGAGGAACGCCGCGGCCGAGGCCACGCCAAAGACGATCAGCAGCGAGAACGGCGACGACTGGTGCAGCGCCACCACGGCGGCCGAACTCACCAGCGCACCCGTGGGCACCACCGGCACCAGCGAGCCCAGCGCCACCAGCAGGAACAGTGACGGGTATCCGACCGCCTGCTGCGTCGACTCCGGGGGCAGCTGTCTCACGACCTCCTGGATCACCTGGCGGCCTCCGGCCGCACTTGTTCGCCGTGCGACAGCCGGTGCACCGCCACCTCCGGCGCCAGCAGCGCCGCCTTGCGGACGAACTCGTCACCCGGCGAGTGGAACTCGTGCGGCCTGACTCCGTCCAGGCCGATGGGCCAGTACGTGCCGTAGTGCACCGGCACGGCCGACCGGGGAGCCAGCCGGGCCAGCGCCTGCGCGGCCCGGCCCGCGTCCAGATGGCTGTGACCCAGATACGGGCCCCAGCCGCCCACCGGCAACAGCGCCACGTCCACCGGACCGACGGCCCCGGCCATCTCGTCGAACAGCCCGGTGTCACCGGCGAAGTACGTCCGCGCCTCGCCCTCGACCACGTAGCCCAGCGCGGGGGAGCGGTGCGGGCCCACGGGCAGCCGCCTGCCGTCGTGCAGCGCGGGAACCGCCCGTACCCGCACCTCGCCGACCCGGACCTGATCGCCCGGGGCCACCTCGGTGATCCGCAGCCCGCGCACCGAGCGCAGCACCCGCAGTCCCGGCACGGAGCGCACCGCACCCGTCGGCACGATCAGCCGGCTGCCGGGGGCGAGCCGGGCCAGCGACGGCAGATGCAGATGATCGGAGTGCAGATGCGAGACGAGCACCACATCGGCGACCGCGGCCCCGGGGCCGGGCAGCTCGCCACGGCGGCGGCGCAGATGCGCGATCCGCCGTACGAAGAGGGGATCGGTCAGCACACGGACCCCGGAGTCCTCGATCGTGCAGGTGGCATGACCCCACCAGGTGACTTCCACCGCCACGCGGCGCCTCCTCGTTCCCGGGGTTTCTTCGATTCTTCGTTTCCGGCCCCGACGTCGAGCCTAGTGCCGTGACCGGAACGGGTGCCCCGGCTCGGTCCGGTCGTCGCCCGTGGCGGTCCGCTGCCGGCGCGGGGGGCGCGCCGCCGCCGTGCGTGCGCGCTCCCCCTGTCCCGGCGCACGCCTTCTTGCGTGCGAGCCGGAGGGGTAGGGTCGCCGGTACGCCCAGCACGGGGGCACCTGCCATGGGGGACGCAGTGGACGTACGGGTGGCGGCCATCGCCAGTCTCACACCGCTCGAAGAGCTCGAGGGCGATCCGTTCCTCGTCGACACCCGCAGCCAGCACGACATGTGCGCCCGCTGGGCCGCCGACAAGGGATACGTCGTCACCCGGCAGCTGCGTTTCTACGGGCTGCGCCCCGATCACCGGGCCCTGTGGACGGATGTCGAGAGCGGCGCCGTCGAGCTGTTCGTCGCCGCCAACGACCGGGTGCTGGCACGGGCCCTCACCTCGGTGCCGGAGTTCGCCGCGGAGTGCGAGCGGCGCGGCGTCCGGCTGGAGATCGCGGGACTCGACGAGCCGCCGTACACCGCTCGAACCAAGGCGAGCGTGCACCGCAGGCTCTCCATGCCGACCGCCGGGTACGACGGCTGCTGAGCGGTCTCCGGCCCGTTTGCTCCGGGCAGCCCGGGGTCCCGCTGTGAAAGGCTGGGGGCAGGGCCCCGGAATGGCGGGGTCCGGATCTGTGAGGTGGGAACGGCGTGGGTGATGGGCGATGGCGAACAGCCGGCAGCGCCCTGATGCGGGTGATTGTGGTGTGGGCGGTCTCGACGCTCACGATGCTGGCACTCGCCGGGATACTGCCGGACTTCCAGCTCCAGTCGAACGACGGCGACAGCTTCACCAAGACCGCGTTCACCGCGGCCTGGGGCGCCGGAGCGTTCGGTCTGCTCTCCGCGCTGGTCTGGCCGGCCCTCGTACGGGCGCTGCTCATCGTGCCCGCACTCGTCCTCGGAATGCTCGTCTTCTTCCTGAACGGCTCGCTGCTGCTGCTCGCCCTGCGGCTCATCCCGGACGGGCGCGGCGCCGCCAACCCGGAGACCGCGGTCGTCGTCGCGGCCGTGATGTCCGCCGTCGCCTCCGCGACCTCCACGGCGCTCGCCGTCCGTGACGACAACGCCTACCGCCGCCGCCTCTCCCGGCTCGCCGACCGCCGAAGACGACGCAGCGGCGCGGACAACGGGCGCAGCGGACCGCCGGGCACCGTCTTCATCCAGCTCGACGGCGTCGGCCACGAGGTGCTCGCCCGCGCCGCCGGCTCCGGTCTGATGCCGACCGTCGCACACTGGCTCACGGACGAGGGCGGCCATCGCCTCACCCCCTGGCGGACCGACTGGTCCAGCCAGACAGGTGCCAGCCAGCTCGGCATCCTGCACGGCAGCAACCACGACATACCCGCCTTCCGCTGGTACGAGAAGGAGACCGGCGCCGTCATGGTCTCCAGCCGCCCCGCGAGCGCCCTCGAAATCCAGCGCCGGGCCATCGCCCGTACCGGTGACGAGGGGCTGCTCGCGGTCGACGGCGCCAGTCGCGGCAACCTCTTCAGCGGCGGCGCCGATCAGCTGGCGCTCGTTCTGTCCATGGCGGCCCGGCTCGGCAAGGGCCGCCGTTCCAGATCCGGCTACTTCGCCTACTTCTCCGATCCGGCCAACGCCGTGCGCACCGCGCTGTCGTTCGTTGCCGAGGTCTGCCGCGAGATCGGCCAGTCGACCCGGGCGCGGATACGGAAGGACACCCCCCGGATCAAACGCGGTGGGCTCTACCCCTTCATCCGGGCCTTCGCGACCGTCGTCGAACGCGATGTGGTGGTCGCCGCCGTCATCGGCGACATGTTCGCCGGACGCACCGCCGTCTACGCCGACCTGGTCGCGTACGACGAGGTGGCGCACCACTCCGGACCGCACAGCCGCGACGCGGACAAGGTGCTCGTGCGCCTGGACCGCTCGCTCGCCCTGATCGCGAAGGTCGCCGAGCACACTCCGCGCACCTACCGGATCGTGCTGCTCTCCGACCACGGGCAGAGCCCGGGGGAGACCTTCGCGGGGGCGTACGGGCTGACGCTCAAGGACCTGGTGCGGGCGGGCTGCGGGCTGCCGGTACCCCGCCGGGCACAGCGCACCCGCAGCGCTTCGGAAGCGCGTGACGCGGTACGGATCGCCCTGCACCGGCCGGTCGAGGAGGGCGAGGCGGAACACCGTGCGAAGCCGTCCGACCCGGTCGTCCTCGCCTCCGGCAACCTCGGCCTGATCTCCTTCCCGGACATCGACGGACGGGCCTCGCGCGAACAGCTCGACCGGAGCCGTCCCGCACTGCTCGGCACCCTCGTCAACCACCCCGGCATCGGCTTTCTGCTGGTCCGCAGCGAACGGCACGGATCGGTCGTCCTGGGCCGCGGAGGCATCGAGGTTCCGGTGGCGGAGCTGAGCGACGGGGAGGGGCCGCTGGCGCCCTTCGGCCCGGGCACGGCGGCCGCGGTGCGCCGCACCGACACCTTCCCGCACGTCGCCGACATCATGGTGAACTCGATGTACGACGAGGGCACGGGCCAGGTGCACGCCTTCGAGGAGCAGATCGGTTCGCACGGCGGTCTGGGCGGCGAGCAGTCCCGGCCGTTCCTGCTGTGGCCGGCCGGACTTTCGGCGCCGGTGGCGGAGGGCACGGAGCTGAGGGGGGCCGAGCAGGTGCACCGGGTGCTGCGGCGGTGGCTGCGGGAGTGCGCGGGGCCGCAGATCCCGTCGTCGGTGCCCGGCGCGGTGGGCGGCGCCTCCGCGGCGGAGGGGACGGTCCGGGCGGCCGACTGAGTGCCGTCGTCCCTGCTGGGAGGCGTTGTCAGTGGTGGGCGGCAGGATGGGGGCCATGACGAACTCAGCTGTTGTGCTCGCCGATACCGCTGCCTACGCCGCCGCGGTCGAAGAAGCGTCGCAGGCCGCCGCCGCGTACTACGCCACGGGCGAGAGCACGCTCGACGACGACGCGTACGACCGGCTGGTGCGTGGGATCGCCGCATACGAGCAGGAGCACCCGCAGGAGGTGCTCGAGACGTCCCCGACCGGCAAGGTGGCGGGCGGCGCCGCGAGCGGGGACGTGCCGCACACGGTGCCGATGCTGTCCCTGGACAACGTCTTCTCGGCCGAGCAGTTCGCCACCTGGACGGCATCGCTGGAACGCCGGATCGGCAGGCCCGTCGCCGCCTGGAGCGTGGAGCCGAAGCTCGACGGCCTGGCCGTCGCCGCCCGCTACCGGGCGGGCCGCCTGGAGCAGCTGATCACCCGGGGCGACGGCATCGCGGGTGAGGACGTCTCGCACGCGATCGGCACCGTGGCCGGCCTCCCCGAACAGCTCGCCGAGCCGGTGACGATCGAGATGCGCGGCGAGATCCTGATGACGAACGAGCAGTTCGAGCAGGCCAACACCGTGCGCACGGAGCACGGCGGCGCCCCCTTCGCCAACCCGAGGAACGGCGCGGCGGGCACCCTCCGGGCCAAGGACCGCGCGTACACGGTGGAGATGACCTTCTTCGCCTACGGTGCCCTGCCGCTCCCCGAGTCCGCGGAGCTGACCGACACCCTCGCCGAACTCCCGCACAGCGAGGTCCTGGAGTACGTCGCCGGGCTCGGCGTGCACACCGCCGCGGACACGGACGTGGCACCGCGCACCGTCGGCACCGTCGAGGCGGTGCAGAGCCGGGTCGAGGAGATAGCCGCATTGCGCGCCTCGCTGGCGTTCGGCATCGACGGCATCGTGATCAAGGCCGACCTCGCGGCCGACCGGCGCGAGGCCGGTTCCGGGACCAGGGCACCGCGCTGGGCCATCGCCTACAAGCTCCCGGCCGTCGAGAAGGTCACCCGGCTCCTGGGCGTCGAATGGAACGTGGGCAGGACCGGCATCATCGCGCCGCGCGCCGTACTCGAACCGGTCGAGATCGACGGCTCGACCGTCAGCTATGCCACGCTGCACAACCCGGCCGACATCACCCGCCGTGATCTGCGCCTGGGCGACCGGGTAATGGTCTACAAGGCGGGCGACATCATTCCCCGCATCGAGGCGCCCGTCGCCCATCTGCGGACCGGTGACGAGCAGCCCGTCGTCTTCCCGGAGGCATGCCCGCAGTGCGGCTCCGAGATCGACACCAGCGAGCAGCGCTGGCGCTGTGTCCGGGGCCGCGACTGCCGTCTCGTCGCCTCCATCTCGTACGCGGCGGGCCGCGACCAGCTCGACATCGAGGGCCTCGGCGCCACCAGGGTCGTCCAGCTCGTCGACGCCGGCCTGGTGGCCGACTTCGCCGACCTCTTCACCCTCGGCCGGGAGCAGCTGCTCGGCCTGGAGCGGATGGGGGAGACCAGCACCGACAACCTCCTGGCCGCCATCGAAGCGGCACGGGCCCAGCCGCTCTCCCGGGTCTTCTGCGCCCTCGGAGTACGCGGCACCGGGCGCTCCATGTCACGGCGTATCGCCCGGTACTTCGCGGACATGGACCGGATCAGGGCCGCCGACGCCGAGGCGCTCCAGCGGGTCGACGGCATCGGCAAGGAGAAGGCGGCGGCCGTCGTCGCGGAGCTGGTGGAGCTGGCCCCGCTGATCGAGAAGCTGGTGGCCGCCGGGGTCAACATGACGGAGCCCGGCGCGACGCCGCCGCCCGAGCCGGGCGAGGAAGGCACGGAAGGCACGGAAGCGGCTGCCGACGCGGACGGGGAAGGAACCGCCGGGCTGCCGCTGGACGGGATGACCGTGGTGGTCACGGGTGCGATGACCGGTGTACTGGAGAAGCTCTCCCGGAATCAGATGAACGAACTGATCGAGCGGGCCGGCGGGAAGTCCTCGTCCAGTGTCTCCAAGCGCACCACGCTCCTGGTCGCCGGGGAGAAGGCCGGATCCAAGCGCACCAAGGCGGAGGACCTCGGCATCCGGATCGCAGCACCGGACGAGTTCGCCGGACTGCTCGCCGGGTTCCTGCCGTCGGAGGCATGAGGCACGACGGTGCCGCGCAACGCCCGAGCCCTTGGATTGTGCCCGGGAGTGGCTTTCTTTGCCTCCCTATTGCATAGTGAGGGCTCGGCCATGCCTCGCTATCAGCGTGTTCATGGGTGGGTGAAAGGCCGTGGTGTCGGGCCGGGGGAGGGACGGATGCGTTCGCTGCACGACGGACCGCGACTCGGCCGGTCCGTCCGCCGGGGGTACCGGGGCCTCGCCCTCGATCTCGGCAGTTCCCGGACCCGTGTCTGGCTGCCGGGGCACGGCGTCATCGCCGTCACCGAGGCATGCGGCGACTTCGGTGCCGAAGCCGGCCAGGGCCGTCCGGTCAGGCGGGGGCGCATCGTCGACCCCGTGTCCTGCGGCCGGATGATCGGCCGCATCGCCGATACGGCCCTGGGCGCGGACCGCGCCGACACCGTGATCGTCCTCAGCCACCCCGTCCTCGCCGGGACCGAGCACCGTGCCGCGGCGAGAGAACTCATGGCCGCGCTCGGGCCGGTGAGCGTCATAGCCCTGGACAGCGCGCGGGCCGCCGCCGCATGTGCCGGCCCGCAGGACGGCGGCCCGCTGCTCGTCGTCGACATCGGCGCCGAGCTGACCGAGGCGACCCTCCTCGTCGACGGGCTGGTACGTGACGCCCGTCAGGCCGAGACGGGACTGAGCGACCTCGCCCCCTCCGAGCCGCCGACCGCCGTGGTCCGCACCGTCCTGGACATGGTCCTGGAAATGTGGAAGCAGGACCGGCACGGCGCCGTCCTGGGGGCCCTGCGCAAGGGGCCGTTGCTCGCCGGGGGCGGCGCCGCCCGCCCCGACATCACCGACCGGATCGCGGTCCGGCTCGGCGTGCCGGTCCGGCTCGCGGACGACCCGGCGACCACGGTCATACGCGGCGCCGGGCTGGTCCTCGGCTCCGTGCTTCGCGGGGCCGGCGCGACACCGGCCCCGGTGAGCACCGCCGACGCGGCACCGGTCCGGCCCGGCCGACAGCGGTGACCCCTCTCCCGGGGCCGCCCCCGGGGAACGCGCCCCCGAGGACACGGCCGGGCACCGCGACGCAGCACATCCGCGCGCAGGCGGCCCGGCGGCTCTTCGTCGCCG
The DNA here is from genome assembly GCF_043080425.1 of Streptomyces sp. NPDC015032. Lineage (NCBI taxonomy): Bacteria > Bacillati > Actinomycetota > Actinomycetes > Kitasatosporales > Streptomycetaceae > Streptomyces > Streptomyces sp. NPDC015032. The sequence continues at coordinate 12,604 of NZ_JBIBVN010000066.1, forward strand.
TCCTTCTCGCCGTGCTCACCGTCGTCGGCGGCGCCCCCGCGGCCGCCGGATCCGTACCCCTCGCGCGGCCGTTCGCCGGTGTGCCGCCCTCCGCCGCGTACTCACCCGGCGCTCAGCAGCCCACCCCGCACACCGACCGGACCGCCCGCACCGGCACCGTCCACGACACCCGCCGCACCCGCACGGCCGCGGCGACCGACCGCGGCCGGCCGCCGCCGCCCGCACCCCAGCCCAGGGCCGGTGCCGACCACGCCCGTACCGCGCATCATCTCCCGCCGCCCGGCCACTGCTTCCTGCTGCCCGGCGCACCGGGCATTCGCGTACCGCACCATGCCCACCGGCGGGCCCCCTCCACGTCCTCCCGATCCGCCGGCCATTTCCGTGTCGCCCTCCCGGGCGTACGCGGGCCTCCAGGGACGGCCGTTTACCGGCCACCGGTCCTGCCACCGGTCCCGTCCCACAGACACGCCGTGCCGTCCTCGCCGAGGTGAGGGCGCCCGGCGCCCCTCGGAGGAAACCCATGACTCGCGCCACCACGGTGCGAGCGGTTCTGGCTGCGGCCGTCCTGCTCGTCTCCGTGCTCATCACGCTGACCATGTCCCCCAGGCTCGGCCTGGACCTGCAGGGCGGCACCAGAATGGTGCTCCAGGCCAAGGACTCCGACACCGCGAAGGCGGACCGGGAGAGCACCGACCGCACCCTTGAAGTGCTCCGCCAGCGCATCGACTCCCTGGGTGTCGCCGAACCCACCCTGACCCGCTCCGGCGAGGACCGGATCATCGTCGAACTCCCCGATGTCCAGGACCCGCGCAAGGCGGCCGAAGTCATCGGAAAAACCGCCCAGCTCAGCTTCCACGCCGTCCAGGGCTCCGGCACGCGGGACGACGGCAAGGCGGACCGCAAGGCGGACGGCGGAGCCGGTCGCGGGCCGACGCTCCCCGACGAACAGGGCCGTTCCCTCGACCTCGGACCGGCCCGGCTCTCCGGCGCGGGCGTCAAGGACGCCACCGCCGCGTTCGACGCCCAGCAGGGCGCCGGCTGGACCGTCTCCCTCGACTTCCACAAGGACGCGGGCCGGGACTGGACCCGGCTGACCGGCGAAGCGGCCTGCCACCCGGTCCAGGACGACCGGCGCCGCGTCGCCATCGTCCTCGACCAGCAGATCATCTCCTCGCCGCAGGTCTCCCCCTCGGTCGGCTGCAACACCGGTCTGCCCTCCGGCTCCACCCAGATCACCGGCTCCTTCAGCGCCGACGAGGCCCGCGAGCTGGCTCTGCTCATCAAGGGCGGCGCCCTGCCGCTCCCCGTCGAGATCGTTGAGCAGCGGACCGTCGGCCCGACGCTCGGCGCCGACGCCATCGACGCCAGCGCCCGGGCCGCCCTCATCGGCGCCGCGGCCACCGCACTCTTCATCACCGTCGTCTACCGGCTCTTCGGCGCACTCGCCGCCGTCGCACTCGCCGCCTACGGACTGATCTCCTATACGGCACTGGTCGCCCTCGGTGTCACCCTCACCCTGCCCGGCCTCGCCGGGTTCGTCCTGGCCATCGGGATGGCGGTCGACGCCAACGTGCTGGTCTTCGAACGGGCCAGAGAGGAACGCGCACAACATCCGGGCCGCTCGCTGCGCTCCTCGCTGACGGCCGGTTTCCGTGGTGCCTGGAGCGCCGTCGCCGATTCCAACGTCACGACGCTGATCGCGGCCGGGCTGCTCTTCTTCCTCGGCTCCGGACCGGTGAAGGGCTTCGGTGTCACCCTCGCCATCGGTGTGATCGCCTCGATGTTCTCCGCCCTCGTCATCGCCCGCGCGCTCACCGAGATCGCCACCTGCTCCCGGTTCGTCAACGACTACCAGGGCATCAACGGCATCTCCAGCCCCGGCCGGGTACGCACCTGGCTGGCCCGCCGGGATCCCCAGCTGATGCGGAAACCGCGCCGCTGGCTGCTGATCTCCACGGCACTGATCGCTGTCGCCGTCCTCGGTATCGTCGTACGTGGTGTCAACCTGGGCGTCGAATTCACCGGCGGCCGGCTCGTCGAGTACTCGACCAGCAGGCCCGTCGACGTGGAGCAGGCCCGCACCGCCCTGGCCGACGCGGGCTTCGGCGACGTCGAGGTCACCACGGCGGGCGCGGGCGACCTCTCCGTACGGACCGGCAAGCTCGACAACGACGGCGAACACGCCCTGCGCGCCGCCCTCGCGGCGGAGGGCGGTGAAACCACCAAGGTCCGTGACGAACTCATCGGCCCCAGCCTCGGCGACGAACTCCGGCGCAACGCGCTGATCGCGCTCGGCATCGCCGTCCTCGTACAACTGGTGTATCTGGCGATCAGGTTCCGCTGGACGTTCGCCGTGGCCTCGGTCGGGGCGCTGGTCCACGACGTCATCATCCTGGTCGGTGCCTTCGCCTGGCTCGGACGTACCGTCGACAGCATCTTCCTGGCCGCGCTCCTCACCGTCATCGGATACTCCGTCAACGACTCGGTGGTGGTCTTCGACCGGGTACGGGAACTGTGGGCGAAGGCCCGTCGTGTCCCGCTCGGTACGATCGCCAACCGGGCCGTGCTCCAGACCGTCCCGAGAACGGTCAACACCGGAATGGGCGCCCTCTTCATCCTGACCGCGCTCGCCGTGCTGGGCGGCGACTCCCTCGCGGACTTCGCGCTCGCCCTGTTGATCGGCATCTGCGTCGGTACGTATTCCTCGGTGCTGACCGCCGTGCCGGCCGCGCTCATTCTGGAACGTAGTAGCAAGGCCCCGCCGCCCGCCCGTAAACGTGCTCCCGGCCGCCGGTCCGGTACCCGGGCGGCGCGCCGGGACCCGCGCGACAACGGAGCACGCGTATAGCCCCTCCGGTACGCCTGTCGCCCCGCCCTGAAAGCCGGGCCGTCCCTCGGGGCGGGGCGACATGCGTCGGTCATGGCGTTCCATGCACCCGGGGCGGCACAATTCCGACCACCCACCCGTGATCGGAGCGTGCCCGTGTCCATGCCCGTGCCCGTCATGCTGCGTGAGGCATGGTCCACCGTCGTACCGGACATGAAGGACCGGCATGGACCGCTGCCGCCCCTGATGCTCGCCCTGACCGTCGTCACCGGGCTGGTCGACGCGGTCAGCTACCTGGAACTCGGCCGGGTCTTCGTCGCGAACATGACCGGCAATGTGGTCTTTTCCGGCTTCGCGATCGCCGGAGCCCCCGGCTTCTCGCTCATCGCCTCGCTCGTCGCGCTCGCCGCGTTCGCGGTGGGGGCGCTGCTCGGCGGCCTGATCGTGCACCGTGCCGCGACACACCGCGGCCGGATGCTCACGTACGCGCTCCTCGTCGAAACCGCCTGCGTCCTGGCCGCGCTGATCGTCGCCTCGACGTCCGGACACCCCGACGCCGGCGGGGCCCGCTTCACGCTCGTCGCCCTGCTCGGACTCGGCCTCGGGGTGCAGAACGCCGTGTCCCGGGCGCTGGCGGTCCCCGACCTCACCACCACCGTGCTGACCCTCACCATCACCGGCATCCTCTCCGACAGCCGGTTCGCGGGCGGAGGCGGCAGCAAGGCCGGACGTCGCGTGCTCTCGGCCGCTGCCATGATGACCGGCGCGCTCGCCGGAGCCATGGCCGTCCTGCACGGGCACCCGAGACTGCCCCTGCTGCTCGCCCTGGCGATCCTGGCCGCCGTGACCGCCGCCGCGATCGTCCTGGCACGTGCCGACGCACCCTGGGTCCGCCCGGTCGTCAGGAAGTGAGGGACCGCAGATGGTCGGCGGTGGCCCGGTCGGCCGGCAGAAACGTCTCGATGGCCAGCTCCGCCACCGTCACGTCCATCGGCGTATTGAACGTCGCGATGGAGGAGACGAACGACAGCACCCGGCCGCCGTGCTCGATGTGCAACGGCAATGCGAAGGGCAGGGACGACGCGGGGCCGGTCCCCCCGTCCGTCCCGCCGATGCTCCCGTCCGTTCCGTCACCGTTCCCGGCCGTCCCGTCGCCGTTCCCGGCCGTCCCGGCCTCCCTGGCTCCGGCCGTACCGGCCGGTGCGGGGTAGCCCGCGACCTCCTTGTACAGCTCACGCAGCTCCGCCGACCGGGCCAGGGCGATCTGGCGTTCCATCTGAGCCAGCAGATCGGCCCGCCATTCCCGGAGATTGCGGATGCGCGGAGCCAGGCCCTCCGGATGGAGGGTGAGCCGCATGGCGTTCAGCGGCGGAGCCAGCAGATGCCCGGCCACGCCCTCCAGCAGCATCGTGATTCCCTGATTGGCCGCCACCACGTTGTACATGCCGTCGACGACGAGTGCCGGGTACGGGTCGTACCCCTGGAGCAGCCGTTCCATTCCCTCGCGCAGCGCACCCAGCGCCGGGTCGTCGAGCGCGGTCTGCGCGTAGCGGGGCGCGTAACCGGCCACCACCAGAAGAGCATTGCGTTCCCTGACCGGGATGTCGAGGTGCTCGGCCAGCCGCAGGATCATGTCCTCGCTGGGCCGGGAGCGGCCGGTCTCGATGAAGGAAATGTGCCGGGCCGAGGAATCGGCACGGATGGCCAGCTCCAGCTGGCTGATCCGACGCTGCTCCCGCCAGCTGCGCAGCAGCGGCCCTACCCCCGTGTCAAGCGCGACAGTTGTCATACCCAGACCGTAACGTCACCGGCACCGCCGACCGGAACCGATCGCTCGTGAGGGAGTCGCACCATGCCCGCTGCACCATTGTCGCAAGAGGAGATCGAGGACCGTCTGAGTGACCTGCCCGGCTGGTCGCTGGAGGGAGACCGGATCACCTGCACCTACCGGCTCCACACACATTTCGCCGCCGTCGGGCTGACCGTGCACGTCGCCCAGATCCAGGACGAACTGAACCACCACTCCGATCTGACCCTCGGGTACAACACCGTGACCCTGTCCGTGAACACCCATGACGCGGGTGGTGTGGTCACCGAGAACGACCTGAACCTGGCCGCGCGGGTGGTGGCGATCGCCCCCGGGCACGGTGTGAGGTAGCCGGCCGGGCACGTCGCCGACGCAGGGTGACCTGTCACATGACCGGGCCGAAGCGTGGATGCGCGGCGAGCCATCCCGGATAGCTTTCGCTGCGCTCCACTGCTTCCGCGTACGCCGCCCGGGTGTGCCCGTTCACGGCTCCGGACGCCGAGGCGGCCGCCGCCGAGCGCGGGTGCCGGCCCAGCAGATGGCGCCGGCTCAGCCGGCCAGTCCAGCGACGATCTCGGGCCCCCAGCGGGTTCACTCCAAACGAAGGATTCCCCTACCGATGCGAGCCGGGGAGCTGCGGTGATGAGCCTATGTGGGGTCGTGGGTTCCCGAGTCTCACTCGGTTGCAGCCCCCGGTCGGGGTCGTCCAGGACGCTCCGGTACCGCAGTGCGGCTTCGATGCCGATGCCGAAGAAGTCGCAAAGGCGGCGTGCGTCGCCGGTGGCGTAGATCTCCCGCCGGATTCGGTCACCGCGCAGGGATTGCGCGGTGATATTCACCGGCCAGGCTCCAGCGGGCGTCCTGCCTGTTTGTCGTCGGATGGCCCGGGCTTCGCCTGGAGCTCGTCGAGCCGCAGAAACGCCAGTGCGCGGCGCATGAGGTCGACGAGTTCCTCCGGCTCGTCCTGCCAGGCCCAGTGCTCCATGGTGACGGTGAACGCATCCAGCACCGCGGTGGTCATCAGACGCACTTCGAGGCTGTCGACGGGGGCGTCCGCCCGGGACGCCAGCGCGGGCGCGAGCCGTTCCTGCATCTCCCGCCCCGCGGCGAGCCAGCGCATCTTCAGGACGGGGACGGTCCCCAGGACCCGGACCAGCCGGCGGGCCCGGGCGGCGTCCTCCAGGCGCCGCTCGGCCGTCGCCGTCCCGAAGGATGCCTCGATGGCGGCGCTGAGCGGTTCATCGACCGGATGTTCCGCGAGGACGTCCACGAGTTGGCCGACGCTGGAGGTGAAGAGGGGGGTGAGGGCGTCCTCCTTTGTCGGGCAGTAGCGGTAGAAGGTGCGCGGGGAGATGCCCGCGGCCGAGGCGATGTCCTCCACCGTCGTCGCCTCATAACCGCGGTCGGCGAACAGGGCCGCCGCGGCCTCCGCGATCTCCAGCCGAGTCTGTAGGCGCCGGTGTTCCGTCAGGGACGGACGTCCCCGTGCTGCCGCCATCGTGTGCTCCTTGCCGTGCTTCGCCTTGGCCGTCATTCTCACAGATATTTATTGGCTCGTTGTGCCAAAAAAGCGTATGCTGCTCAACGACTGATCAGGCGTCCATTGGCCGGCGGTCGATTCATCTGCTGTGTCCGCGCTGTCGCGCCATCCCTGCATGCCCCTGCACCGGTGAGGCCGCTCGGCGAACGGCGATTGCGATCGGTGATCGGCAATCGGCAATCGACGACGTACGGTCAACGGCCGACGCGTGGTGATCAGCGACCGGTGGACATACAGCGACAACGAAGGAGTGGACCATGTCCCGGACCTACCTCATCACCGGAGCTGCCTCCGGCATCGGCAAGGCCACCGCCACCAGCCTCAAGGGGCAGGGGCACACGGTCATCGGCGCCGACCTCAAGAACGCCGATATCATCGCGGACCTCGCCACCCCCGATGGCCGGGTCCATCTGGTCCAGCAGGCAAACGAGTTGAGCGGTGGGCGACTCGACGCCGTGATCGCGGGCGCCGGAATCGCCGGTTTCGACCCCCGAGCCGTTAGCGTCAACTACTTCGGCGCGGTTGCCACCTTGCAAGGGCTGCGCCCCCTGCTGGCCGCCGGCACAGACCCGCGCGCCGTCGTCATCGCCTCGGTCGCCGCCGTCCACCCTCACGACACGGCCATCGCCGATGCGGCGCTCGCCGGTGACGAGGAAGCGGCGCTGGCCACCGCCCGGGCAGCGGTCGACCGGGGAGAGGGCTATGCGATCTACGGCTCGACCAAGGCCGCCATCGCCCGATGGGTACGCCGCACCGCCGTGACCGCCGACTGGGCGGGCACCGGTATCACCCTCAACGCCATCGCCCCCGGAACCGTCGTCACCCCCATGACCGAACCCATGCTGGCCAGCCCGGACGTGCGCAAGATCCTTGACGCGACGGTCCCCATGCCGCTCCACGGCAACGCCCAGCCGGCACAGATCGCTCCCCTCCTGACCTGGCTCACCTCCCCCGAGAACGAACTGGTCACCGGCCAGGTCGTCTTCATCGACGGTGGCGCCGACGCCGTACTGCGCGGCGACGGCATGTGGTGAGCCGTCGAGGGAACCGGCCGATCGGAGACAACCCGCAGTCATCGCAATCCGCAGTCATCGGAGGCCTATCCGTGCACACGCTCACCCGCACCACCGTCGTCACCGCCGACCCCGATGCCGTCTGGCGGATCATCGGCAAGTTCGGCGGCCTCGCCGACTGGCACCCCGTGCTTCCGCCGTCGGTGATCGAGGACGGCGCCGATCCCGAGACGCCCGGGGCGGTGCAGGCGTTCTCCGTCAACGGCCAAGTAGTCATCCGAGAACGGCTCCTGGAGAAGGACGACTCGCGCCGGATGCTCCGTTACACCATCCATGAATCCGCCGTCCCTGTCTCCGATTACATCTCCACGCTGTCCGTGCACCCACACGACGCGGGCGCCGAGATCCACTGGACCGCGACATACGAGGCCGCCGACGAACTCGTCCCGGAAATCGAGAAGCACTTCGGCGACAACATCTACGCCACCGGCCTGGACGCCCTCAAAGAACGCTTCGCCCGGCACGCTTAGCCTCAATACCGTTCAGTTAAGTGTTTCTGGGGTATCTTGGGGGGATGCCGCGTTCTGGTTGGGTGAAGCCGTCGTCTGATGTCCGGTTGTCGGATTTG
>NZ_JBIBVN010000067.1:0-18733 GCF_043080425.1 Streptomyces sp. NPDC015032
TAGCCCTGCCGAACCCCGGCTGACCAGCAACTCCGACCGTCCCGACGAGCCTCAGCAACATCCCGGAGCCGTGGAACCCCGGCGCCCACCCGACGCGACAGCCGGGCAGCCAACCTGCCCCAGCCACGAAATTCCGCACCTCGCAAGCACAGAGCCCCCGTCAGCGAACCGACGAGGGCTCATGAACGATCGAGGCTAGATTGCTGGGGACTCGGGCCTGTCGGGTTCACCCGGCCCTTCTGAAGCGGATACGCCCCCGTAGGTAGGCCGCCTGGTCTCCGCTCTTGCAGGCTGATCACTTTTCGCGCCCGCCGCCGGGGTGACCTCACCATGCTCCCGCGCGGTGACCTTCGTGAATACCTGCTCCGCGCGATCCAGGGTCAACCGCATCGTGCCGTAAGGCCCCACGGCGTACCCGGTCCGGTGCCCGTGCAGGTGCAGTTCCTCCACTGCCTGAAGGCCGGCGTCGACCTCCGGTACGTCGTCCGGTGGGACGAGGGCGTGCAGTTCCTCCGCCCACTCCCAACCGAGATCACGAAGCACGGTTCGGGCTTCCTCCTGCTCCCAGCCGCTTCGCGCCACCAGTCCATGACGAGGGTCCGTCGAGAAGACCATGTTCGGGTCCGTCATCATCCGGCCATCTCCTCAACTCGTCCCGCAGATCCCGTCTCCTCGCCCTTGGCCGTGGTCCAGGCCGCGAGCTGGAAACGCGCCGGACGGTCGTCGTGCTTGCCGACGCGGCATTCGTCGCCTGCCTTGCCCAACGACTTGTTCATGCGGGTGAGGAAGCGGTCGTACTGCTCGTGCCAGATCACGGACGAGCCCGCCTCCGCGTACGCGTCTCCCCGGGCGAAGGCCACGGCCGCGATCTCGTATGCCAGGCCCTCGTGCTTCGCCCAGCAGGGCGGGATGACGTCCTGCGGCTGCCAGGCGTACGTCCGGTTCAGCCAGCGGCACACGGAATCGAGCCACGTCGGCATCGGCTCGATCAGCTCCGCTGACAGGGCGCCGATGTCCCACGGAGCGGGACCGCCGGCGGCCACGGACTCCTCCGTGCTCCGCTCCGCGATGTACTCCAGGATCAGCGCGGGCGGCTCGGGGAAGGGCTCGAAGTGGGTCAGGGTCTCGGTCATGCGGCAGCCGCTCCTTCACGGTCGGCCCACGCCGCCGCGTGGGCCTTGGCCTGGTTCTTCTTCTCGATGGCCCGCCGGGTCCGCTCGGCTTCGTTGGCGGCTCGAAGGTCTCGGACGTGCCCCTCGATCTCGGACCAGGAGTCCCAGGTCCACATGCCGTCGAGCCGGGTGACGATCGGCGGGAGGTTGTCCGCGAGGACCAGGGCGTGTCCCGCGGGCAGGCCCCTGATCTCGTCTCCACGAAGGACGGGTTCGAGCGCCATGTGCGTGGCCGTCGAGTGGCCGCCGCGGTCCCCGCCGGACGTGGTCTTCGTCGTGCGCTCCCGCTCGACCTGACCGCACAGGTCGGACATGTCCTTCAGGAAGTCGGGGTCCTTGTCCCCGGGCAGGACGATGACGTTGTTGGTGAAGGCCGCCAGTTCCTTGGCGGTGTCCTCGCCGAAGCGGGCACGCGCAGACGCCCACGCCTGGAGGCCGTAGACGACCGTGATGCCACGGCCCCGGCCGTCGGCGACGCGTTGGCGCAAGGAGGGGATCGGCGCGATGTTCGGCGCCTCGTCCAGGGCCGCGAGGAGAGCGGGGTCGAGCCGCCCGGCCGGGGAGGCGAGGGCGTGCCCTTCCGCGAGATCCAGAAGGTCTTCGGCTATCGCGGTGGTCAGCGGCGCGACGCTGTTCACCTCCGAGTCCTTGCCGAGGAGGTAGAGGGTACCCCCGGCGTCGAGGAAAGCGCCGAAATCCGTGGGGTTCTCTCGGTCTCTCTGGAGGGCGTTGATCACCGACTGGTGCATGAAGGGTTCGAGAGCCGCGTCGAGGGTCGAAGCGGTGTTGCCGACGGTGCGGCTGTCGCCGGTGGTGGCCGTGCGGAGCATGTCCGCCCAGCCGGGGCCGGCGCCCGGATGAGCGTTGAGGATGCCGAGCGGTGCCGGGTCGGTCAGCTTGCGGGCCCACCGCAGCACCCAGTCGAGTGAGGCGCCGTCGAGAGCGGCGGCGTGGAAGAAAGCAGCGAGGATCTTGGAAGCCTGCCCCTTGTAGAAGGCGCTGCCCTCGCTGGATTGTGCTGCGCCGTTGGGGGTGCGCGAGCCCGCGACGAACGCCTTCCCGCGCATCATCGCCACCTCTGTGTCGGCTGCGCCGTTGATCGGCGTCCACCGGAAGCGGGGGAGGCTGAGAGCGATGTTCTGCGGGTCGAAGACCGCGACGGGGCGGCCGTCCCGCTGCCTCGCGTCGAGGGTCAGTTCGACCAGATCGGGCTTGGTCGAGGTGGCCAGGACGGGCCCGGCCCAGTTGCGGACGAGCGGGGCGAAGAACCTCATCGTTTTTCCGCTGCCCATCGGGCCGATGACCCGGCATGCCTTGTCGGCGCGGGACCAGAGATCGACGCCCTTCGGGCGCTGCGAGGTGCCCAGCGAGTAGCCGAAATCGTGAGGATCGAGGGGGTGGTGCATGACGTACTCCGGAGCGAAGTGGGCGACGAGGAGAGAGGGTCAGCGAGCGGCGGGGCGGTTCTTCGCGAAGCTCACCCCGGCTGCGCGGCTGGGGTGGCCGTCGTCGCTGGTGAGGGAGGGCCGGATCTCGGTGGCCTGCAAAACTGCTTTGGCCGACATTTGGTGCTTGAGCTGTGCCTTGCTCGCGAATCCGGCGTTGCGCCGTCCGCGGTTCAGCAGGAACCAGAGCGTCACCAGGGCCACCGCGCACACGGCCGTCACGGCGTACAGGGCCAGGGAGATCCCGCCGGGCATGATGTCCATTACTCGGCCCTCCGGGCGACGCGGGCCGCCAGGTAGCGCATCCGCCGGCCGCACAGCCGCGACATCGACGTTTCGGGCCCGGCACAGCGCGGGGGCGCGGTGTGGAAGGCGCTGTGCAGATCCTCGGCGGCTCGCCAGATATGGGCGACGGCCGTACGTACGCGACCTCCCGCGGCGGAGTAGTCGCCGTGGTCCAGCACCAGGGCCAGTTCTTTCATACGCCGGGCGAGGTCGAGCGCTTCGGCGTGCAGCTGGTCTATGTCCTGTCGCGCCGCGCGTTCGTCGGCGGGAAGCGTGGTGTGGTCGGTGGTGACGGTCATGGCAAGGGCTCGTTCCGAATCTGCGTGAAAGGGTTCGGCGGCGGAGAGGTGGCGGTATCCGCTCATTCGGCGTCTGGGGAGGTGCTGGTCAGGTCAGTCATCGAGCCGGAGGAGAAGCACAGGTGCTGCTCGGCCTCCACCAAGAGGTGCTGGACGCCGGGGTAGATCACCTCGCCGACCTTCCACAGCGCGATCCCGCGACGCAGGCGCATGATGTGCTCGGCGGTCCAGGACGGCAGACCCAGCCGGGCCACCGTCGCTTCCGCCTCCGCCTTCTTCTGGCTGTAGATCACGATGGTGTCCGCCATCTTCAACGCCGCTTGGGTCTCCGGGCTGTCGTCAATGTCGGACAGGTGATGGACGATGAAGATGCAGCTCAGCCCGTATCCCCGCGCGAATTTCAGGAACTTCTCAAGCAGCGATGCGAGTTGGGGGGTTCCGAGGATGTGCCAGGCTTCCTCGCAGACGAGGATGCGCTTGCGCTGCGTGTAGCGGCGGCAGCCGGAGCCGGGGTTCGGCCCCAGCTCCCAGGCCCCGGAGTTCGCGTCGACCACGACGCGGTTGTGCTGCCCCGGCTCCGTCCCGCATTCGCACAGCGGGCGCAGCCAGACCTCTTCGAGGAAGACCGAGATCACGGCGACGAGGATGGTCATGGCGACGCCGCCGGACGGGACCTTGGTCAGGTCGAAAACGATCATGTCGGCGTCGAGATCCACGCCCAGGCTGGTCGGGCCGTCGAGCATGCCCGTCAGGTCTCCGGTCGCGTCCTGTTCGCTGCCGCACAGTCGGTCCAGGACGTAGGACGCCTCCAGGCCGTCACCGAGAAGTTCGTCCCGCGTACGCTTCTTGGCCGTAGCGTCGGACTCCTCCGGGGACCGCAGCGCGGCGGAGACGTCGGCCAGGACCGGGGTGCGGCCGAGTTCTCCCGCGCTCTGGTGGGCCCTGCGGATCGCGATCCGCAGGGCAGAGCCGGCGAACTCGTCCAGGGCCTTGCCGAGACCCAGTTCAACGATCGTGCGCACCAGCTCGACTTGCCGCTTGCCCGCGATGGCCGGGTCCATCGGGTTGATGCACGAGGCACCACGACCGCCGCCGGGCGCGAACTTCACCGGGGCCTTGCCGGTCAGCGAGCGGCCGAGCGCGGCCCACTCGCCCTCCTCGCGCTCCTTCTGCTCCTTGGTGTCGAGGACGACGACCTGACGCCCGAGGCGGATCTGCCGGGCCGCGTATGTCTTGGTCAGGGCCGACTTCCCCCGGCCCGTGTCCCCCATGACGATCATGTTGCCGCCGGGCAGGCCGTCACCGAACGCCGAGAACGGGCAGTAGATGAACGCCTTGCCCGAGTACAGCTCCCGGCCGATGATCGCGCCCGCCGTGCCGAGGGTCGGCGGGGCGATCGGCAGGTACAGGGCCTGGCTGGTGGTCGTCTCGGTGTAGAGGGGACGGCGCACCGTCTCGTGCATCGGCGACAGCGGGGCGAGGTCGAGCAGATCGGTCACTTGATGCCTCCGGCGAGGGGCAGGGCCGTGGCGAAGGCACGGGCGTGTTCGAGGTCGAGCCATTCGATCCGCAGGTGCGCGTTGCGGGCGCGGGAGGCGGTGGTGCGCTTGGTGCGCTCCAGTTCTTCGGCGCTGCGCGAGGAGATGGTGATGTAGCCGACGACGGCGGAGCCGGCCGCGCCGGAGGAGGCCAGGGTCATGCCGCGTGATCCGGTAGCGCTGGCGGCGATCTGGTCGCGCGGGTCGATGTTCTTGCCGCGCTTACGGTCGCGGTCGATCTCGGCCTGGTTGTTCGTGTCCTCCGCGAGCATCCGCTCCACGGCCTTGTCGTTGGGTTCGAGCTGCTGCGTGATCGAGATGGTGCGGATGACGTCGGGCATCCCGATCAGCAGAGGCGAGAGGAAGTCGGGGCCGACGGGGGTCGTGGGCCATCCGACGACGGCGGCCGTGGCGTGGTACCAGCTGTCCGTGGAGCCTGCCGCGCGGGTGGCAACGTGGGCGCCGTCGCGGACGTCGACGTTTCGGGGGAAGGCGTGCGCCTGTCGGAGGTCGGTGTCCCAGATGGCGTGGTCAGGGTCGTAGGAGTTGCGGATGAACGCGGTCATCCGGCCTTCGTCCAGGGGCGCGATCACGGAGAGGTCGGCGTCCTCCGCGCGGGACCACAGCTCATCCAGGTACGCGGCCATGGCGGCGGCGATCCCTTCGTCACCAGTGCCGCGGGCGGCGCCCTCGGCCGCCAGGTCGCGGGTGAACCGGGCGTGGATGGTGATGTAGTAGCGGTGTTCCTCGGCGCTGGTGGAGACAGCGTTGGCCAGTACGTCGTACGAGTCCTTCAGCCACTGCGGGGCGTCCGACGTCGCGGCCGACTCGTCGCGCTGCGCGATGTAACGCTGGTGGGCGTAGGGGTCCGACTTCATCTGCCGGGCCAGGACCTGGATGCGCTTCACCGGGTGTTCTTCGACGTTCCCGAAGGCGTCGAGGAGTTCGCCCCAGCGCTCCAGGGCCACGATCTGCTCACCGACTTCCTTGCCGCCGAGGCCGGGCGAGGCGATCTCCAGAGTGGCTGTGACGCACCCGGCCTCCGGCTGGAGGACCACGACGGCCTGCTGACCGCGCACCGTGACCGGCACCCACGTCATGCCCGTGACGCCTTCCGGCTCCACAAGAGCGGCGTCCGGGGGCGTGCCATTGGCACGCACGCCGGCCTCGACAGCCGGGGACACCCACACGCCGCCGGTACGGCGGAGCGCCTTGCGGTGGTAGCGGTTGATCCGCCACCAGCGGTAGAGGGTGCGCCGCTGGGACGTGCCCTTGGGCCGGTACGGGGCGTACACGATGACCAGCGCGAGCAGGATCGGCAGGACCAGGCACGTTGCGGCGATGGCCGTCACGCCGTTGAAGAGGTAGCCGAAGAGGATGCCGGTGACGGCTCCGCCGCCGAGGACGACCTGTTCGCCTAGGTCGCGGCGGCCGACCAGCCCTGTGGGGCGGTGCTTTCCGAACTGATACGTACGAGTCGACATGGAGGGTCACTGATCCTTGCTGGGGTTCGGTCGCCCGGATGCCTGGCCGCCCGGGGGCTGCGACGGAGGCGGGGGCGTGACGGAGGGACCGGAGCCCGAGGTGGTTCCTGATGCGGAGGAGGGGGAGGCGGGCGGTGTCGGGCCCGAGGTTCCCGTGCCGGTTGACGGCGGGGAGGGCGGCTGCGCTGTGCTCGGTGCCCCGTTGGCTCCCGGTGGGCGCCCGGTCGAGGCGTGCCCACCGGCCGAGGACCAGTCCGGAGAAGAGCTGACGACCGGGTCGGAGGTCGCTCCCTGGGGACGAGCGGCGGCCGGTGCACCGGACGTACCAGCGGTGTCCTCGCCGCCCTGCTGGCTTTCGGGCTTGCCGCCGCCTGCGGCGTCGGTGCCCTGCGCGCCCGGGGAGGTGGTGGCCTTGTTCTTCGCCATGTCGACGCCGGCCTTGGCAATGGCGGCACCGGCCGCGACCGGTCCGGCCACAGCAGTTCCGCCGCCCATCTTCGCGCCAGCGGTCTTGGCGCCAGCGGTCTTGGAGCCTCCGACCAAGGAGTCCTGGACACGAGCGCCCATCGCCCTGTTGGCGTGCTGGGCGGGGCCGTCGATCGCGGCGGCCGGGCCGGAGGACTGTGCACTCTTCCGGTCGTGGTGGAGGCTGGCCATCTCGTCGCCGAAGGCGGGCACCCACTTGTAGAGCGTGGCGGGCGCGAAGACGGCGAGCAGGAGGATCAACGCGCCGACCAGGGTCTTGGAGACCGCGTCGGACATGCTCCCCGAGGTGTCGCTGAGGATCGCGCCGCCGAGGCCCAGCAGGGCGAACAAGATCGGTTTACTCAGGCCGATGGCGAAGATGGCGCCGAACCACTTCTTCGACTTGCCCCACAGGTCGCGATCGACCAGCCCGGCGTTGACGATGGGCCCGAGCGCGACGGCCACGTAGATGGCCGCACTGCGGATCAGCAGCTCGATCCACATCAACAGCGCGCCGCACATCATGATGAGGTTGACGACCAGCAGCTGCCCCACGCCATCGGTGGGGTATGAGGCCATGACCTTCAGGATGTTCTCCAGGAACGGCTTGAAGTTCGATGTCGCGTAGGGCTCGAAGACGGCCGTGACCTCGTCAATGGCCTTCATCAGCAGCGCAATCGCGCCTGGAGTCATGGCGTTGACCACGAACTGAAGGAGCAGGAAGCTAATCGCCTCAGACACGGCGGTGGTCACGGCGACTCCGCGGACCGCCCGCTTGGCCACGGCGATCAGCCACAGGGCCACGGTGAGCAGGCTGGAGGCCGCAAAGATGATCGCGTACTGCTTCAGGAAGCCAGCCGATGTCAGGTCGATCTTCGTCGTGTTCTGGATCAGCTCCAGCATCTTGCGCAGGAACCAGATGTTCGCCTCGGTGAGCTTCTGGAGCAGGAACCCCAGCGGGTCCTTGACGAAGTCGATGGCCGCCTTCGCCTCGCACACCATCGGGATGTAGCAGAACGGATTTGCCACCGCCGAGGGCACGAACACGAACCCGATGATCACGTTGACCATCGCCACCGCCTGGAGGCGGCGGCGCCAGCGACCCGGCGTTCCCCGCTCGACGGTCAACAGGCCGGGGGCGTCGTCACGCAGTCGCAGGCGCATTGCTGGCACCCCCCACGTTCGCGAAGCTGTCGGCCGGGTCCGCCTCCTGCATGGCCGGCGGAGACGGCACGAGCGGTTCGGACGGCGTGACCGCCGTCGTCTTCCAGGTGCCGTCCTCCCAGACCAGATCCACGGTCATCCGCAGGAAGGCGACCTGCGGGCGCTGCGTCTCGTCCTTCCCGGCGACACCGCCCACCGACGCCGTCCACAGCTCGATGCTCGCGGCCTGGTCGGAGTACGAGATCGAGCGGGTGGCGAGCGCAGCAGTCCGCGTGATCAGTTCGCTACCGTCGGCGGTCGTCCCGTCCGCGCCGACACCGCGGTTCTCCATGACCAGACGAGCCGTCGAGTCGGTGTCCGAGGTGGCCGAGTGCAGCACGCTCGACGCGGCGGTGGCCGCCAGCATCCGGTGCCGCCAGTCCTCATCGGTGAAGAACCGGGGATCGCCGTAGAGGATGGTGGCGCTGACGGCGGCGGCACGCGCGCCGCGCTCGTTGTGTCCGTACGGGGCCGGGAATCCCCTTCGGTCTTCGGTGCCGCTCAGCACGGGGTCTTCTGCAGCGGCCGGAACGTAGTCCGAGAAGTCGCCCGGCACGTTGGACGCCTGCCTCACGTCGATCGGAGCGACGAGTCCCTTCGAGGCCGAACTGTCTTTCAGCTTCCAGTCGTTCGACTCCCAGGTGAGTGTGACCGTCACCGACTGGAAGCCCGTCTTCGGCGTCGTGTGCCCGGCCGTGCTGCCGCGAACCGTCGTCGTCCACAGCCGCACCATCGCCCCGTGGGCGTCGAAGCCCAGGACATGTGCCGAGAGGACACCAGTACGGGCGACGGCCTTCTTGGCGGAGACCTTGGACGCGTCGCCGCGCAGGGAGACGACCGCGTCTTCGGCCGCGTGGTCGGCCTTCTTCAACGCCGCTCCGGCTGTGCCCTGGGCCGCCAGGACGGCCACCGCACGGTGCCGCGCGTCCTTGTCCGTGAGGAACTGAGAACTACCGCTGACCGTCGTGTAGTTGGCTGCCGCTGCCTTGGCGCCGGAGCGAGTGTGCGGGTACCCGACGGGGACGCCGTGCATCTCCCGCACGCCTTCCCCGCTCGCCTGCGGAGCCGAGTGGGCGGGTGCCGACGCGGAGGGGGCCGTGGCCCGTGGGGTGCCCGTCGTCATGCTGACGACCACCCCGGCCGCGGTAACCACTGCCGCACCGCCGGCGGCGATGCCCCAGAGCTTGACCGACGAGCGGCGCGCTCCGCTGACTTTCGAGGAGGAAACGTTCCTCCGGGATCGGAAAGGCATGGGTCACACACCCATGCCGTACGTGATGGCGAAGATGGTGCCGAAGCTGGCCACGAGGAAGACGCAGGTCAGGCCGCCGACCATCATGCCCTTGCCGCGCGAGCTGTCCATCGTGGAGTGGCCCTCGCCGAACCATCCCTTCGACTTGCCGACACCGGCGAGGAAGGCACCGGCGCCGACGACGAGGACGACGGCGGCGATGACACCCAGGATGACCTTCGCCGTGCCGCCGAGCTTCCCGAAGGGGCCCCAGTCCGGCTTCACGCCGGACACGACATCGGCTCCGGCGGCGAGGGTCGTGTGCAGGGAGGGATCGGCAACGGCAGAAAGGAGGTTGTGCATGGTTCAGCCCCTTGGTGCTGTGAGGAATGATTTGGGATGTTTTGGCGTGATTAGCCGACGTGTCGCATCGCGATGATCTGCGGTTTCCAGTAGCTGAGCGGCTTGATCCGCACCTGAGCCCCGGTGTGCGGGGCGTCGATGACCTGGCCGCCGCCGATGTACATGCCGACGTGCTCAGGACCGGCGCTGCCGGGGACGCTGAACAGCAGGTCGCCTGGGGCAAGTTGGGAGACGGCCTTGACGGCGGTCCCTGCGTGGACCTGGTCGTACGTGGTTCGCGGCAGGTTCACTCCCGCCGCTGACCAGGCCATCTTGGTGAGCGAGGAGCAGTCGCAGCCGCCCACGCCCTCGTACGGCATGACGCAACTGCCGCCCCAGCGGTACCAAGTGCCCAGGGCCGTCTTCGCGGCCGAGATCGCGCGGGCGGCGCCCTTGCCGGCCGGTGCGTCCGGGCTGACGGCGTCGGCCCATTTCGAGGCCAGAGCGCGGATGCTGCGCACGTAGTTGCGGGTCTCGGGGTACGGCGGGATGCCGCCGTACTTGATCACCGCGCCGCCGCCCGCGTTGTACGCGGCCAACATGTTGTCCGTTGAGTCGCCCGGCACCCTTTTGACCTCTTTGGCCAAGGTGCAGTCGTACGCGGCTTGCGCGGCGATGGCATCGGCGGGATTGCGGATGTCCTTGACCCCGTCGCCGTCGCCGTCCTTGCCGTGCTGTGCCCAGGTCCCCGGCATGAACTGAGCGATGCCGAGGGCGCCGACGGGTGACGTTGCACCGGAGTTGAAGTTGCTCTCGGTGTACAGCTGAGCCGCCAGGAGCGAAGCTGTGACCTGCGGGCACTCGCCCGCGTGCTTGTTGGTCAGCTCACGGACCCAGCCCGGTACAGGCGCGTCCGTCTTGATGCCGCCACCAGGTCCGGTTCCCTGCGCGGAGGCGCTGTCGGCCCCTCCGAACGTGGTCAGCATGGCGACACCGGTGATAAGACCGGCCGTGACGAGTCCCAAGCCAGCTTGTGTGCCCTTGTTCATCGCGGCCCCGTCACGCCCAGGGCAAGGCGGTGACGCGCCAGCCCTTGGGGGTGTGCTCCAGGCGGAGCGCGAGCTGTTCGCCGCTGCTGCGCGGGTGCCCGGACTTCGGAGTGGTCGTGAGGGTGTAGCTCACGCGGACGAGAGCGGAGGAGGCCGTCACCGCAGGTGCACCGTCGGGCACGACGGCTGCCGTGATCCTGGCCGTCTGACGTGCTTTCTCGGCCCGCAGAGCGGCCCAGGCGGCATCCTGACCCGGACGTTTCTGGGTGAGCACGCCCGCGAGTTCCCCCGAGGCAAGCCGGGCGGCCCGAGCGCCGGCATCCGCGTACGAGCTGTCTGCACCGTCGCGTGCGTCGTGCTCCGCGTAGGCCGTAGCGAAGGCCCGCGCGGTCCGCTCGACGTCCGCCGGGAGTCCGGTAGTTGACGAGGAGGCGGTAGTGCCGCTGTGCGGCGTGGCCGTGTCGGGGATGCCCGCCGAGACGGAGTGCGGCTGCGAGGGCGCGGTCGAGGCCGCGGAGGCGTCGTTGGACGAGTTGGAGCAGCCGGTCGGCAGAAGGGCCAGGGAACCAGCCATACCTATTGCGGCTGATATGGGTATGAAACGGGCGGATCGAGGCATGCGGGGACCACAACCTTGGTGCAAGAGATTTCGGAAGTGCGAGCGGCGCGGCCCTGTGGGGGCTGGGGGCCGCGCCGCTCCTTCGCAGGAAGAAGGGGGTTTCCTCCTGCGGGCTTTACCGGCGAATGCCGGGGAAATCGCAAAGCAGGCCGGAGCGTATAGCTCTATCTGCCTGTCTCATCTGCGGAAGAGTTCGATCTTGTTTCGCATCTGCGAGACGGTTGAGCTGCCGGGCGCGCTACTCAAATCAAAGGTCATCAGCCCCTTCCGTGATTCGGGCGAGATCGTGAATAGATCTCTACGGCTGGAAAATGCCTTGTGGCGTTGGCCGTGCCTGAATCTTTGCAGGGGTTCGCGGACAACTCGAATCACGAAAAAAGCCGGAACTTAATTCCTGGAATTAAGTTCCGGCTTTCGCTCGGCAGGAGGCTTTGCGGGCCCTATGCGGCCCCGTGGCGCAGGTGCTCGATTGCCACGCCGAGCCACGGTGCGGCCGGGCCGGAAAGGAGCAGGGGCGCGCACGTGCTGTAC
Organism: Streptomyces sp. NPDC015032; assembly: GCF_043080425.1. NCBI lineage: Bacteria > Bacillati > Actinomycetota > Actinomycetes > Kitasatosporales > Streptomycetaceae > Streptomyces > Streptomyces sp. NPDC015032. Next base: position 11,664 of record NZ_JBIBVN010000067.1, read on the forward strand.
GAGAGGACGACGGCGGGCGGCTCAGCGGCGACTCCGGTCAGGAGGGCGTGGTCGAACGGCATCCACTCACGAGCCCCCAGCGGCAGGAGCCGTACCCCGGTTGAGGTGAGCACCACTCGGGCGGCGGTGTGATCGCGCCACTGCGGAAGGGCGGCGTCCTCCGCTTCCTGACGCCGACGGGCGTCGAGACGACCGTTGCTCAGCCACCGCCGACCGAAGGTCGGGTGGTCCTCGAAATACCCGCTGGCCGAGGTCGGGTAGTCGACCTCTGTCCCGTAGAAGCGGGCGGCGGAGCACGCCACGTCCGCGAAGGCGACTTCACCGGCCGCAAGCGCAAGACCGTCCGCCTGGACCGGCACAAGACTGCCCCCGCCCTGGAGGTGAACCGTGAGGGCGGACGCTGCCTGTACGGCATCGGCGCGGACGGCGTCCTCCGCCCGGTCGCGTCGGCGAGACCACATCGCCGTTCCTTCCTGATCAAGCTGACCGGCCGGGGCCTGCACGGCGCGAGCCACACAGGCCCCGGGCCCGTCATGAGATGAGATCACCAGAGGGCGCTGGAGGCAGCGGCGGGTGTCCTCGCCCCCTCGTCGTCCTCTTCCTTCAGCCGGGCCAGCAGCACACCAAGACGGTCGTTGCTGATCGCCTGGTGCTTGCGGACGGCGCCCCCTACAACCTCACGACTCGTCCGTCCGGCCCGCTCGGTAGCGGCCCGCGCGATCGGCAGCAACTCTGCCAACCAGTCGTCGTCCGCCTCCCGGTCCTGTGGGCATTCCGCGTCGTCCGGGACGGACGGCTTTTCTCCGTCCGTAGGGGTGCGGACCGCCGTGGGCCCAGAGGATTCCGTGCTCTCCGGAACTGCCGTGGTCGGCGCGTGGTTCGCAGGTCCACCGTCCGGTCCGTCCGCGCTCTTACCCTCCGTCTCCTCTCCGCCCGCTTCCGCGGACGGATGAGACGCGGCGTCCTCCGTACGTGGTTCTACGTCGGGCTGCGGCTCGGATTTCCGCAGGTCAACGGTCGCTGTGGCGGCGACCTGCGGCGCGGACGGACCGCTTGTCAACGGTCGTGGAGGCATCGAAGCCGGTACTTCCAGCGGACGAGGACCCTGCTGGACCGCGACGCGTTCGAGCGTCGGAGACTCCTCGCGGACCGGTCCGGGACCAGTGTCACCCCGGTCCGGGACCGCCCGCTCAGCCGTCCGCGCCATCAGGATGTAGAGGTGGACCGATCCGGCCAGTGCGAGGGGCGCGAGCATCGACAGCACACCGACGACGCTGTCCGTAAGGTGCAGCGCGGACCATCCGGCCTGCGGAGAATCGTTCAACGTGATGGCGTGCAAAGCGTTCGCGCCGAGGCTCGCCCCGGTCGCCGCGAGGAACAAGAACCAGGCGTAGAGCCGCGCGGCGAACCGCTGGTGCCGAAGGAGCACAATCGCCCGCACGCCGTAGGCAATGAACCCGTCGATGAACACCGGGAACAGGTAGGACAAGGTCTCCCTGGCGTGGATCGCGAGGGCGATCTGACGCAGTGCGTCGTACGAGAAGGCGAAGCCGGCCGCGCCGAGCAGGATGATCGCACTGCGGTCCCAGGCCGTCATTCCGCGCAGGCTGTAGCTCTCCTGCCCTTCGGTTCCCGCCGTGTCTATGTGCGCGTGTGACATCAGAGTTTGCCCCCGTCGCGCGGGCTGATGTCCTGCCAGGCCGGAGTCTGCGAGAGGAGCTGTCCGAGCTGTTCCAAAGACGTGACCTCGTGCACGTGCTGACTCGGGCAGCTCACGCACGACACCCGCAGCGAGATTCGTTCTGTGCCGCCCTGATCGGTGTAGTACAGCTCCAGGGGCTGGCCCCCGGTCGTGTCGAGCGACGCGAAGGCTTGCAGGTGTTCCTCAAAGCTGAGAAGGCCCAGCACCTCCCAGTCGAGCGTGACTGCGGCGTCCCCCAGAAGGGTGCGTGCGTACTTGGACGCTGCGGTGATCGACCTCGAACCCCAGGTGCGGAACGCGGCCTCCCGAGCGGTCTTGCGCCGCTCCTCTGCGGTGGTGAGGTGCTTGGCCGCAGCGAACATGATCGGGTGACTCATCAGGGGCCTTCCAGAAGATCGGTAGTGCGGGGTGCGGCGCCGTCGCCGGGCTCATTGGCGAGGCGAAGCAGAACGTCCGCATGGCACGGAGCGTCAAGGGGACATGTGCACATCAGGTGGAGCCCGCGCAGCGCGCGGGCGAAGCGAGCGGCGTAGTGGCGTCCGACCGGGCCCCGGAGTGTGGCCTCGAAGAGGTCCACCGACTCCGCAGCATCCATCGGGGGACCGAGCGGGGACCGAACCCCGGTTGTGAACGGGTTCGCGTACCGGCTGCGGGGGCCGACGTATGCACAGGCTGTCGACAACGCTGCGGCGTCGCGCGGCGCTCCGCAGAGGCGTACGGGCATCAGGCCGCCCTCCCGCCACGGCGCCTGTCGGCGCCGATCATCGGCACGAGGGTCGTGACCATCTCGGCCAGTCGGCTCGCCACGCGGGCCCCGACGAAGTCGCTCAGGTCCGGGCCGTTCTCATCGCGGGCCGGAAGGTTGGACGTGATGATCGTCGGCAAGCAGTGGTTGTACCGGTAGTTGATCAACCGGTACGTGACCTCTTCGGTCCATTCCGAGGTCTTCGCCGTGCCGAGGTCATCGAGGAGCAGGTACTGAACCCGGCTGAGCCGTTGCAGCTCGTGTTCTGCTGCCCCCATGACCTGTGACGGGCGCAGGTTGCCGTACATGTCCGCTGAGTTCACGGCGATCAGCTCGAACCGGTCCGGTCCGTCGGCCGCGATCCTCCGCATGGCCCCGTACGCCTGGTGCGTCTTGCCCGTCCCCGTGAGGCCGGTGAGGAGCAGCGCACCAGCGGCAGCGTTGTCCGTGAGTGCCCGGTCAGCCCAGCCGATGACCTCCGGCAGCGTGGCCTCGGCATCACGGAAGCGGGGAGGGGTTGCCCTCTGCCAGCGGCTAACGGCGTAGTCGGCCCGAGCCCGGTAGTGCCACTCGCGGTCTCCGGGGCTCTCTTCCGGTGCCTCGTCGGCGGGGTTGACGTCCGGCACGACCTGAAGTCCTTTCGCAGCGAGTATTCGTTCCATTGCGCGCATCGACTTGGCGCTGCCCGCGCGTTCCGGCTCAGCCATGATCAAAATCCGTTCTGGTAAGCGCTGGGGGCAGCGGTGTTCTGAAAGGGAATCCAGCCTCCGGATTGCCGACGCAACGGCACGACGTTCCCTTGGGAGGCTGCTGCGGGAGCGTGCGAGGGCAGATCTGCCCAGATACGCAGCAGATAGCGGGCGGACTGTGGCGGGCGGTCGGCGTTCCATCGCCGCGCCACCATCTCGACCAGCCGTTCATTTCCCCAACGTGCTGCGAGAGCTGTTACCCGATCCCATTCCGATTCGGTCAGTCGCCAACCGACGAGCATTCCAGCGCTTGTTATGGCTGTTACCAGGTCCTTGGATCCGTCGGGAACCCTCACCGAGTCCTGCTTGGCGGTGGTGTTCTCTCGACATGACCCCAGCAAGCTAGCTTGCTCTTTGGTGGTGGTAATACTCCCGTAGGGAGTATTACCACCACGTACGCGTGAGGAAGAAACTTCCAAATCTGTGTGCTGAAACTTCCCACTTCCGGCTTCCGAAACGGAGTTCTGGGAGGGAAGTTCCTGGAACCTAGTTCCCTCTTCTGAATCTTCAGGGTTGGGAGTAGGAAGTTCTTTCTCTGAACCGATACGGCCAACCCCATCGCTGCGCAGCAGTATCGAGTAGGTGTTCGGGTTGGACGCTCCCCCTCCCCGCTCGTGGCTGAGTTCCCCGAGCTTCGCCAGCTCCCCGAGGCACTTCGTTATCGAGCGCGGCGTAAGACGGGTAAGCGTGGATATCTCATCCAGGGTCAGCGTCGCCTTGCCGTCGTCGTCCGCCTCACGGGCCAGCGCCAGTATGACGAGGCGCGAGCCCCTGCGCGACTTTGACTGTGACCAAACCAGTTCGGTCGCTATGGCACTCATCAGTGCTCACCGCCGCCTATGGATATGCGACGGCTGAGGGAAAGGCCAAAAGACTGGTCGTCCTCCGGGACGTAGCCGCTCTGATGCGGCTCCGGGGTGAGATACAGCGTTTCGGTAGGGAGGTAGAAATCGTGGGCGCGGCGCCAGTCGGCGGCCCTGCCGAAACCGTGCCTGACCATACGCGCCACTTCCTCTTCGGTCCTGCGGTCGATGAGCATGCGGTAAAAATCCGATTCGAAGAGGTGGGTAACAGACCGGCTTACGGGAAAGACCCGTACGAGTGCGGCCGTAGGTGCAATTTCTCGGATCTCGGCACCGATATTCGTACGTCGAAATCCGGAGGGGCTGTTCTGAAGCATGGGGAGAACTCCCGTGAACGCAGGGTCCGCGGTGCGGAAGAATCTTTTCTTCGGGAGCGGAGTCAGGCGGCGACGACGCGGAGCGGGGGCGTGCCCTGCCCGGCCTGAGACTTTCGGTAGCGACGGGCGAGTTTCAGCAGATACTCGCGCGTCACACCAAGCCCGCGGGCGACGGCGGCAGCGTCCAGTGAGGGATCAGTGGCGAAGCGCGCAATCACGGCGTCCCGGGCGGGCTTGGTCAAGGCCGCGGTGCACCCTCGAAGCGCGCCTTCTACGGCTTTCTCGCTGTCCCGGTCCTGCCAAGCACGCCGCAGCTCTGAACGCTCCGAAGCCAGAAGACCGCCCCGGATTCCGTACTCGTCGTCATCCTTGAGGGATTCCACCAGGCACCGGGCAGTGACGGCCACCGGGCATGACGCGCAGAGATTGCGAGGGCGGTTGAGGGACATTCCCAACTTGGCTTTTACCAAGTCGGGGTCTTCCCGTGGGCCGTCTGCGAGAGGGACGAACATGTTGATGTCCTGGTTAGCGCACCGGGCAGATTCGGCCCAGTGCTTACCCAGAGCCTTCTTCGACTCCTCCATGAGGGGCAGCCAGTTTCCCTGGTGCGCAGCCTCGATGAGGCTGGATATATCAGTGCTCATTTGTATCTCGCGATGTTCGCAGCGCCGCGAATTGTTGCAACCGGGCGCGATAGGAGATCAGGAACGCTTACGAGAGCGTTTGGAAGGCTGAAGTGCCATCAGCGCCGACTCGTCATCCCTCTGGGCCTTTGCGCCAGGGCTGACGAAATGCATATCGGAAATCGTGTGGAGGTCGTCCTCCGTGAACTGAACGAACTTCCCGAACTTCCGGTGTGGGAGCGTCGATATGCGCTCACGGAGCCACTTTTCCGGAATGTTCAGCCGTTCAGCGGCTTCGCTGTAACCGACGTGTAGTCGCTTGTCGCGGGAGTCCGTAGCCTGACTGCCCAACAGGGCGTCCAGACCGCCGGCCTGAGCCAAGAGGCCGACCACGGTCGCGAGTCCCTGCAAGTCCACGGCCGGGCCCGCGTTCGCCGGTGCCACGGCCGCCATCACGCCTCCAGCCCGCGCAGTTCAGCGGTCCGCAGGTCGAAGGCATGCCCGCCGGAGGCCGCCCATCCGGCATGGGGGAAGGAGCGGATGATCCACCGGGCGATGGTGAGCGCCTTCGCCCGAGGAACGCGAAGGGTGCGTCCGCGGTCGTTCACGGCGGTGAGTCCAAGGTGGGGCCATAGGGTCCGGGGGCCCTGGAGACGCACCTGTACGACAGCGGCCTCCGGCAGCATGGACGCCAGTTGCGTCGCTAGCCGTTCGGCCGGGCCCGAAGGGATCTCCACCCTCGGGTTGCAGTCCGTAGTAGGGGACATGCGACACTCCTCTATGTGGTACGCCGCTCCGTCGTGCCGTGCGAAAGGACACGGAGTGGCCGTGCGAGTGAACAGCGCCCTTGTCGAGGGCTGCGGATCACGAGCTGTCTGGCGTCCGAGAGGTGCGAACTCTCGGGCGCCGATGGCGTTTTGAGGGGAGGGACCGCGCCCGGGTGCTGCGCGGTATCCCCTCTCCACCAAGACAGTCCGCGATGGGAACCGCAGGTGGGCGAAGGCTGAGAGGGGTGCGAACCCCCTCGTTTTTCGCTAAGATGAAGCTATCTTGGTTCGCATTAAAAGTCAACAGTCCGAAGTTTCCTCGGTTCGCCCAAAAAAACGAGGTCCGATGCCAGCTCGCCGTTTCGACAGAGAACGTGTGCGCGCGGTACGTCGAGCCGCGGATGTCTCGCAGGCCGACGTGGCGTCCGCCCTCGGTGCTGCGGACTCGACCGTGGCGGGGTGGGAGTCGGGAGCCACGACCCCCGATCAAGAGAAGTTGCCTGCTCTCGCCAAGGTGCTGAACCGGGATCTGGACGACCTGTTCCCGCGCGACGGCTTGCCAGATCTGATCGACCTGCGATGTGACGCTGGCCTCTACCGGTACGAGACGCGGGCGGTCATCGGAACCAAGAGCGACGGGCCGGTGGCTGGAGCTGAACAGGGCGTCCGACGGCTCAAGGACCGGTACGTCTCTCTCCTGGCGGCTGCATACGGGGTGACCGAGGACGAGCTGAAGCGCGCCCAGGACCGGTCTTTCGGAGAGGCTGACGAGGACGCCGCCGAGGCCGAGAAGGTGCCGGAGACGCTGGCTGAGAAGATCACTCTCCTGCTGGAGCGCTCCTACCCGGGCAGAACCGCTCCGGGGGATCAGGAGATCGCGGACTCGGTGAACGCCTACGCGGGCTCCCAGGTCACATCGGCCGAGGACATCGAGGCCCTGCGGACGGGTGGAGACGACGCACCGGTGCCCGTGGTCCTCGAAGGTCTGGCCAACTTTTTCGACGTCTCCAAGCTGTACTTCGAGCCGAACGAGTCCGTCGCCCGGCAGGTCTACGAAGGGCTCCGCCTCATGTCAGCGGCCAAGCAGGGCAAGGTGGGCCGAGTCCGGGCCCGCGGAATGAGTGCCGAGGGCCTGCCGGCCGATGTCCTCTCGATCCTGAACGACCTCGCCAGCGAGCTGGACAAGAAGGCCGGTCCAGGCACCAACAACTAGACGAGTCATTCCGATGTGATCAGTGGTCGTAGGCGATCAGGGATCGCATGACCGGCTGTCCGGTCTTGTGGTTGTGCCAGATCGCCGCGGC
>NZ_JBIBVN010000068.1:0-17464 GCF_043080425.1 Streptomyces sp. NPDC015032
TCAGGCGAGTACTTCGATGTCCCCAACGGGAACTCCCGTCCTATGGATCTTCACGATCCAATGATCAGGGTGTCCACGATCAAGGGGAAACGCCCCCTGTCCTTCAGCGTTCGAGGAGCCCTACGGGTTCCTCGAACGCTGCTGCCGTTCGTTGGCCGGCGTGACGTCCCCGGCGAGCTGTTTCGCTCTGTTCGTTCAGGCGGGAGCGGGGTCGAGGAGAAGCGAGTCGAGGATGCCAGCTGTGCCGGTGGGATCAGTCGTGTGGTGCACGGTGCGGATGCCCAGGGTCTCGGCGGGCGGCAGGTTCTCCGCGTGGTCATCAACGAAGACGCACTCAGGGCCGGTCAGGTCCAGGGCGTCAAGCGCGCGCTGATAGATGAGCGGCGACGGCTTCCGCACGCCCTCCAGCTCCGACAAGATCACGGCATCGAAGAAGTCCGTCCACATGCCCTTGTCCTCGTACGGGTTGTAGGGCTCGATCCCGAACGAGTTGCTGAGCATGGCCACCTTGATCCCTGCCGCGCGAGCGCGCTTCGCGGCAGCGACGATCTGAGGCTCCGGGTGGAGGTTGGCCAGAGCGCGCCGCATGAGGTCGGTGGAGTCGATACCGAGGATGCCGCCGATGACACGGTTCCAGTCCTCCTGGGTCGCCTCACCGACCTCCAGCGCTGCGTAGATCGCGACGCCGTCGGGATGCTCATTCAGCGCCGCAAAATACGCGCCTGGAGTCAATCCCTCCGTCCTCTCGAACGCCTGCCCGTTCAGTCGCATCCGAGTGGTGAGCACACCACCGAAGTCGAGAATCAGGCCACGGTATGGGGCTGGCAAAGCGGCCTCCTCGCCGATCTTTCCTACGTGTACGCGGTCCCCCGGCCGCAGGGCGACAGGGGGACCGTTGAGTGCCCTCCCCAGAGGGAGAGACCCCCAGTATCGTCCCTCCCCGAAGCACCTGGGCCTACGCTTGACACGAGTGCCCTGTCCACTACGGCGAACGGTCAACCCATGGTGTATGACGGAGAGTTGTTCAGCATCGGCCAACGGATCAAGTGGTGGCGTGAGCGCCGGGGCTTGTCCCAAAGGATGCTGGGAGACCTAATCGGCAGGTCAGAGAACTGGGTCTACAAGATTGAGAACGACCGGATGCCCCTGGACCGGCTTCCGATCCTGATCGCCCTGAGTAAGCAGCTGCGATGCAGTCTGGAGGACCTGACGGGCGGCTACGTGTCCGGAATCGTTACGGCGGGCACGGAGCACGAGCACGTTCCGCTCATCCGGCAGGCCCTGTCGCTGCCCGCCTCCCTCCTTCCGCAACGGATCGGGTCGGTCACCTCCGACGACTTCGAGGCGTCGGTCACAGACGCCTGGCAGGTCTACGAGACGCAGGCTGATGACCGGTACCGCGATGTCGGCGAGCGGCTGCCCACGCTGCTGCGGCAGGGACACGCCGCTCTGCGCGACGCCTCGCCTGAGCAGGAGGGCACCGTCCTCCGGCAGCTCATCAGCCTCTACGGCCTGCACCAGATCTGGCTTCGTCGCGTCGGTGAACCGACCCTCGCCCGCATTGCGGCCGACCGCGGCCTCTCCCTCGCGGACAACGCCGGTGACCCGGCCCTCCTCGCCGCTGCGGCCTGGAACCTAGCCTGCGTTCTCACTTCCGCGGGAGATGTGGAAGACAGCTACGAGCTCGCCCAGCAGACCATCGCCCAGTGCCGGCCGCACGACGAATCCAACCCGGAGCACTGGTCCGCGTACGGCGCACTACACCTGCAAGGTGCCGTCGCCGCCGTACGCGCTACAAAGGGTCCGAGGGCGTGGGACCTGTACAACGGAGCACAGCAGGCCGTGGACCGGGTCGGCGCGGACCTCAACCACTGGCACACGTGCTTCGGTCCGACCAACTTCGCCATGCACGAGGTACACCTGAAGGCGGAGGAGGGCGACACCAGCGAAGCGCTTCGCGCCGCCGATCACGTCCTCGTCAACGAAGAGGTCCCGCTCGAACGTCGGACCCGGTACCTGATCGAGGTAATGAACCTCAACCGCATCCAGCGAGACGACTACGCGACGGTGCACATTCTCGGCAAGCTGCTGAAGCAGTCTCCGGAGGAGATCGTGTTCTCTCCCCTGGTCAGGGAGGCGGTGGCCGACCTGCTGAAGCGCGAGAAGCCGATGTGGCGCGACGACCTTCGTGCGGTAGCGAAGCACATCGGGCTCGCCGCGTAGGCATATGCCAACCCTGAGCGTTACTCAGCCCTGATTTTTTCTCAGGGGTGGGTCTCTGAAGTGGCCATAGCTTTACGGGTCATGACGACTAGTCACGCTCAGACGGAAGCTGGCGCGGCGCCCTTACCGCCCGCCAAGCGCCACCTCCGCCTTGCTCGTGAGGCCGAGGTCGCGCACACGGAGGCCGGTCGTTTCGCGGTCCCCCTCGACCTGCACGAGGGGGCCGCGGAGCCCGCGACCATTCCGCTGGTCCTGACGGCCGATGAAGCGGTTGCTTTGCACGGCAGGCTCGGTGCTCTCTTCCCGTTCGCGGAAGGGGACAACCGATGACCGCAAGAACTCCCGCAGATCGTGAGCGCCGCCGCCGCCTCGCGGACGCCTCGAACACACCGTTGCCCGCTTTTGCCGGGCTGCTCCGGCACGTCCCGGGCCAGCAGCGCCGGACAGGCCCGCTCGCTTCCCTCGGCGACCGGGCTGCCCCGGAAGACGGGGCCTCACAGATCGGGACGGAGCGGTGATCGGCCCGGCGTCGCAGCGCCCCACCGCAGCTCGTACCGGCGGCCTGGTGGAGGAGCGCTTCCCCATCACCAAGCACTCCCCGGGCGAGCGCCCCCCTCCCGTAGACGAGTCCCGCGTCCGCGCCATGAGGCTCGTGACCCGCGAACGGCTCACCTCCCGCGGTCTGACCTGCGTCGCCGACGACGCGACACTCGTTGTCTCTGAGCTGATCACTAACGCCATCGTGCACAGCGGTGGCAGGCAAATCCGGCTGACCCTTGACGTGCGCGATGGCGTCCTACGCATTCGTGTCCATGACGGCGTGGCCGGACCTCGCCCCACTGCTCAGTGCCCCGAGGACGACGACGAGCACGGTCGCGGATTGGTGCTCGTGCAGGAGATCGCCCGAAGTAGACAGGGCGCATGGGGGGTCAGCGACAACGGCGCCACCACGTGGTGCGAGCTGAGTTTGGTGGCGTGCTGATGACGAACACCGCATTACGCGACGAGACGACGAGCCCGGAGACCATGCCGGTCCGCGTGAAGGACCCGACGGTCCCGACGAACCCCTGGTCGCCGCCGCTCGGCAGGCTGGGTCTCCATGACCTGTTGAGTGCTGTGCGCAATTGGGAGCCTGTGGACTGGGACGCGGTCTATGACGGCCTGGACAGCGTCCTGAACGAGGAAGTCAGCCACCACGCGGCCGGTGCAAGCGGCAGCAGCCGGCCCGGGACTGCTGGTCCCGGGTACGACGAAGCCGAAGAACTCGCCCAGCGCTTTCGCGGGGCGCTCATGCAGCTCGTGAACCGGGGTCTGCGTGACGACGCCAACAAGAAGCATCCGGACATCGCCGACCTGATCGAACAAGCACGCACGTTGCGTTCCGAAGAACTGCCCGGCGACGAGCACGAGGCCCTGACGTTCCTGCGGAGGCTGGGCCGGGTCACCTTGGAGCTCGCGGAGCGCCTGGAAGAAGTCGGTATCGTGCGGGGGCTGGTCGAATGCTGACCACCGCCACAACGCTGTCGAGCCCTCCCACCATCTCCCTTCGCCCGGCTGTGGAAGCGTACGACTACGAGTACTTCCGCAGCCGTCTCGCCGAGCCCGCTCTTCTGGCTGACGCCGTAGCAGTCCGTGTCTTTCGGGCGCCCCTCCTCGCCGTTCCGGTCGGTGGGTCGCGCCACGGCGGATACATGTCCTTCGACCTGCTGACTCTGGCGACGGCAGCGCGCGGCCTCCTCGCGGATCAACCCGGGTTCCCGGACCTGCGCGTTCGCTGGTCGCCGTACCGCGACACCTGCCACATGGTCGAGTGGGGGGATGCCGCTCCCGAGTGGTGGGAGAACGACGCGGTCTTCGGCCACTTCTACGGCTACAGCGAGTCCGCCGTCACCTCGTTCATACGTGAACGCCCCCAGACACCCTCTTCGGCAACCTCCACTCCGTGTTCCCCCACGGCTTCGTAGTCGCCGAAGAGGGCTCGACTTCCCCGCACTGCCTTGAGAGGACGACGAGTACGATGTGCAAGCACACCCCGCCGTGTCCCACGGCCGAGGCTTCCGATCGAGAGGCCGCCCGCCCCACTGCGGCCCACCCTGGACAGGGCTGGAGCCTGCTGTGCAACGGGGTGCTGCTCTTTGAGGACACCGGTGAGCTGTTGCCGGACGGCCAAATCATCGCTCCGCACCGGCCGGTCGCGCTCGCCGCCGGGAGCACCGCGTGACCACCACTCCCGAGGTCGTCGTGCCCTACATCACCGCCCGGGAGGGTGAAGAGGCCGACTCATTCCTCAACCTGCGCCTGGGCCGAGGGCCGGACGGCCGGCCACGTCTCCGATACGTGGATGAGCTGCCGCCGGACCGGGACCTCAAGGACGTGCTCTGGGCCCGCTACTCCATGTCGCTCGACACCTTTGGGCAGCCCTGCGGGACACCGCGTTGGCGAATGGTTCACCCGCACCGTCAGCGCGTGACGATGGCGCTGCTGCGGTGCCAGGTGTGCACCGTCCAGTTGAAGCGCACCGACGGCATCCTCCTCCTGGAGACGGCGGATGAACAGGACTACGAAGGTCCGGTGAGGACCGCGCAGCCGCCGGTCTGCCTGGAGCACGCCCGGATGGCGGCAGGCCGGTGTCCACCGCTCAGGACCAAGGGCTACGCCGCGCTTCTGGCAACCCGTTTCCCGCTGTATGGCGTGATCGGCCACGCGTACCAGTGGAGCGCAGGCGGGCTCCAGGCCCTTTCGGACATTGACTCTCCCATCCCCTGCAGCCACCCCCAGATCGGCATGTTCCTCGCCTCTCAGCTCGTACGGGAACTGCGGGACTACAAGGTCGTCAACCTGGATGATCTCGTGCCCGCCGCCTAGACGGCCGCCCGGCGGACCGGATGTGACGGGCCGGTCCGTCGGGCGGTTAACCACCCCGGCGCGGTGCCCCGCGCCGGTCCGCAAATCCGCTCAACCAGCTCGGCGCAAACTCGCCGAGGAGGAGAACCCGCGTGGATAACGTCCCCGACATGACGACCAACACCGATGTCCAAGAGGCCCTGACGGAACAGCAGTTGCGCGACGCCTTGGCGGAAAAGCTCATCGAGATCGGAGCGGCCCGCAGCCCCCGTGTCGTGGCCGCGTTCCGCACTGTCCGTCGGCACCTGGCCACGCCCGAGGCGGAGATGGCCTCGACGTACAACGCCGAGGTCGCGACGATCACCAAGACCGACGAGCACGGGGTGGACATCAGCTCCGTCTCCGCGCCCCGCGTCCAGGCCATGCAGATGGAGCAGGGCGACATCGCGCCCGGGATGTCCGTGCTGGAGATCGGGTCCGGGGGCCCGAACGCCGCACTTCTCGCCGAAGTCGTCGGCGAGGACGGCCGCGTGGTCACCGTGGACATCGACCCGGAGGTGACCAGCCGTGCCACGGCCTTCCTGAAGGAGACCGGCTACCGCAACGTCACCGTGCTCACTGCCGACGCGGAGCACGGCGCCCCCGACCACGCGCCGTTCGACCGGATCATCGTCACCGTCCAGGCCGCCGATATCCCGCCGGCCTGGATCGCCCAGCTCAAGGACGGCGGACGCCTCGTCGTTCCGCTCCGGATGCGCGGCCTGACGCGCACGGTGGCCTTTGTCCGCGACGGTGAACGGCTCGTCAGCGACGGGTTCGAGCTGTGTGGCTTCGTGCCCATGCAGGGCGTCGGAGAGAACCGGGTGCGCCTCGCGGTCCTGCACGCCGAGGAAGGCGCGGAGGTCGGCCTGCGCGTCGATGGGCACCCCGAGCCGGACACCGCCGCCCTCACCAAGGCCCTGGCGATGGCGCGGAACGAGCAGTGGTCCGGCGCGACGCTCGGAGGCAGCGAGTCCAACGAACACCTCGACATGTGGCTGACCACCGCGCTGGACAACCTCCCGTTGCTGGCTGCGAAGCCCGGTGCGCGCTCGCGCGGGCTGGTGGCCTCGGCCTCGCCGCTCGGCATCCCCACGCTCGTGGACGGCGACAGCTTCGCCTACCGCACCGTACGGGCCACCGACCAGGAGGACCGCTACGAGCTGGGCACCATCGGACACGGCCCGCGAGGGCAGCAGCTCGCCGAGCGCCTGGTCGAGGAGATCCGCACCTGGGACCGCGACCACCGTGGTGATCGGGCGCACATCGAGGTCTACCCGGCGGGCACGCCGGACGACCGTCTTCCCGCTGGCGGCCGGCGCATCGAGCGACGGCACTCGCGGGTCACGATCACCTGGCCGTAGCCACATCGGTCACCGGCCAGGTTGCACAGCACATCCCTACAACCTCCCTGGAGGAGAGCGAGATGGCACAGCAGATCAGCTCCAAGTCCGGCACCGTGCTGAAGGCGGCAACGGACTTCCGTTCCGACGGCGGGGACTTCGACCTGAACATCGAGACGGTCTCCTCGGCCCCCGCCCTCGGGGCGCTGCTGAACGACACCAGCGACAACTGCACGTCCACCTGCGCATCGGCCTGCTCGAACAGCACCTGCATCGGCGGCTGACCTGCGGCACCACCACCCGTAGTTGACGGGACCCGGGGGCGGGCGGTCGGCCGCCCGCCCCCGGGGCGCCGCGATCTGAAGGAGTACGGATGTACCGTCACGTTGACGCAAGCATGATCAGAGCGTCGGTCTTCCCGCTCGCCTCCCCCACTCTCGTATGGCCAGGGGAGAACACCGGCGTCGAGCAGGTCCGCGCGTGGGTGGAACAAGCCTGGGCGGACGACCCCCGAGCCGAGGCGATCGGCCACGCCTCCCCGCTGCTCGCCTCCGCTGTCCTGGAGGTGGTGGAGGGGACCGCCAAGCCTTCCCGTATCCGCCGGACCGGTCGAGCCCTGGCCCGCTACCTGCTGAGGATGCGATACCGGGCGACGCCGTTCGGGCTGTTCGCCGGCCCGACGGTCGCACACACCGGGCAGGAGACGCACGTCCACTGGGGCCCCATAAACCGAGCCTTCGCGCACGCCGACGCCTCATGGCTGCACGACATCACCACCGCCCTGGAGCGCGACCTCGCCGTCCTGCGGTATTTGACGGTCGTCGCCGACCCCGCCCACGTCGTGCGCGGCTCCCGCATCTTCGTCTTGAACCAGCCCAGCAAGGACGGCCCCACTGACACCACCCTCCGGCGCACCCGGCCCGCCGAGGACGCGCTGAAGCTGGCCCGCTCTCCGATTTCGGCCCACGTCCTGGTGGCGAAGCTCGGCATCGAGTACCCCGAGGCCCCGAAGGCCGCCATCGACGAGATGGTGCGCAACCTCGTCGCGCACCGAGTCCTGCTGACCGAACTCCAGTCGCCGATGACCTGCCCGGATGCCCTGGGCCACCTCGTTGCCCGACTCGATGAGACCGGCGCCGACGGACCGAAGGCGGCCCGGCTTCGCACCATCCACGGCTTCCTGGACCGTCACGACCGCGCGCTCCCCGCGGAGCAACCGGACCTGCGGGCGAAGGCCACCGAGGCAATGACCGCTCTGTCCGGGGTCGCCGAGCACACCCTCGTGGTCAACGTCCGCCCGGACGGCGACATCATCCTGCCCCACGCGGTTGTCCGTGAGGCCGAACGCGCCCTGAGCCTGATGGCCAGGATCACGCCCTACCCGCACGGGTCCGCCGCCTGGAAGGACTACCGGACGCGGTTCCTGGAGCGCTACAGCATGGGCACTGTCGTCCCCGTCCTCGAACTCACCGACCCGGACACCGGTCTCGGCTTCCCCGTCGGCTACCGCGGCACCGTGCTGCCCCGGCCGATCCTCGCCACGACGCCCCGCGACGAACACCTTCTCGCCCTCGCGCAGGACGCGGCCCTCACCGACCGGCGAGAGATCGTCCTCACCGAGGAGGACATCGAGGCCCTGTCCCTCGGGGAGCCAACGGCGGTCCCAGCTCACGTCGAGTTGTGCTTCAGCGTGTTCGCGCAGTCCACCCGCGCGCTGACGGAGGGCCGATTCACCCTGTCCACCGTCGGTCTGTCCCTCGCCGCCGGCACTCTCGCCGGCCGCTTCCTGCCGATGCTGGAACCCGCTGACCAGGCTCGGATGGCGGCCGAGTACGCCGCCCTGCCCACTTTGACCGAAGGCGCGGCGCGCGCTCAAATCTCCGCGCCCCCGTTGCGCCGCAAGACCTACAACGTCGGGCGGGCCCCCGTCGTCGCTCCCGCGACGCTGGCCGTCGGTGAGCACAACCCCGACGCCACCCTTGACCTGGAGGACCTGGGCGTCGTCGCCGATGCGGGGCGCCTCTACCTCGTGTCCCTCTCCTCCGGCCGTTGCCTCGAACCGTCCGTGATGAGCGCCGTCGAACTGAGCACGGCGACGCATCCCCTGGTGCGGTTCCTGACCGAGGTGCACCGCTCCCATGCAGCCATCCTTACCCCCTTCGCCTGGGGCGCCGCCGGCCGCCTGCCATTCCTGCCGGAAGTCCGCTACGGCCGCACCGTCCTGTCGGCGGCGTGCTGGAGACTGCGAGCCCGTGATCTCTCAGACCCCGAACGCTGGGTGGAGGACTTCACCAACTGGCGCATCCGGTACGGCGTCCCGCGCACCGTGTACGTCGGCTCCGCCGACCAGCAGCTCCGCCTCGACCTCGACCTGCCTGGTCACCTCGACCTGCTTCGGGCCGAGCTGGACCATCACTTCGTCCTCGCCCTGCACGAGGCGTCGGAAGAGAGTGCCTACGGCTGGATCGGGCGCGCGCACGAGGTGACTATGTCCTTCGCCGCAGACCAGCAACCCGTACCGGCCCCAGCCCGCCGGGCGGTGGCCCGGCGCACCACCGGCCGCCTGCCGGGCGCCTCGGACTGGACGTACCTGAAGATCTACGGCGGCGAGGCCCGCGCCACCGAAATCCTCACCAGCCATCTGCCCCGCCTGCTGGACGAACTGGCGACGGCGTCGGAGGCGTGGTTCATCCGGTACGCGGACCCCGAGGCGCACCTGCGGGTCCGGCTGCGCCTGCTATCCCCGGGCGCATTCGGCGCCGTGGCGGGCACGGTCGCTGAATGGGCGGACGAACTACGCGAGGAGGGCCTGATCCAACGCGTGCAGTGGGACACCGACGAGCCGGAGACCGGCCGATACGGTACCGGCGCGGTGCTGGCCGCCGCAGAGCGATACTTCTCCGCCGACACCGCTGCAGCCCTGGCACAGATGCGGCTCGCTCTTCCTGCGGACCTCTGTCCGGGGGTTACTGCCGCGTCGTACGTGGACATCGCCACCGGCTTCCTCGGCTCCCCCGCCGACGGGCGCACCTGGCTGACCCAGCACCTTCTTCGCGGCGACGGCGCTTCAGCCCCCCGCCCCACGCAGGCCCTCGTGCTCCGGCTTACCGACAGCGACGACGCAGGCCCAGCCCTGGCCGACTTCGCCGGGGGCGACGCCGTCCTGGATGCCTGGCAGCACCGGCGAGAAGCCCTCGTCCACTACCGCCACGCGCTCGACACCGCCGGACTCGATCCGTCCGGCATCCTGCCCTCCCTGCTGCACATGCACCACAACCGCGTCGCGGGCATCGACCCCGACGCCGAAGCCCTCTGCCGGCGCATGGCCCGCGCCGCAGCTCTGTCCTGGACCGTCCGACCCCAAGGAGCCGTGCGGTGATCACCGCCCCACCGTCCCCCGACACCACCCTGTCCTCACGACAGTCGCTCTCCCACGGCCCCCTAGGCTCCGCTCTGCTGCATGTCGAACGGGCCCGCCGCGGCACCGGAGACTGGGGCGAGGTGCACCGTGCCCTCTCGGAGATCGGGCCGCTGATCGATAGCAGAGACGCCAACCTCTTCCTCGGCGCCCCCGCGATGACCCTCGTCCTCCACCTGGCCGCCGACGGCACCGATCGCTACGCGGGCGCGCTTCACACGCTCGACGGTGTCGTGGCCGCGCACACCCGGCAGCGCCTCACCGCCGCGCACGCCCGCATCGACGCCGGCCGCCACCCCGCCTTCGCCGAGTACGACCTGTTCCGTGGCCTGACCGGGATCGGCTCGCTGCTGCTGCGCCGCCAACCCCACGGTGCGGAGTTGAAGGGCGTCCTGGAGTACCTGGTGCGCCTCACCGAGCCCATCACCACGGCGGGCGAGGCCCTGCCCGGCTGGTGGGTCGGCCACGCCCCGGCCAGTGACACGACAGCCACCCCCGGCGGACACGCGAACGCGGGGCTGGCGCACGGCATCACCGGCCCCCTCACCCTTCTCGCCCTCGCCCTTCGCGCGGGCGTCAGCGTGGACGGCCACCGGGAAGCCATGCTGCGCATCTGCCGGTGGCTCGACCAGATACGGCAGAGCGACTACCGCGGAACCCGCTGGCCGCGATGGATCAGCCATCGCGGACCCGCGCCCGCGCTACCAGCCGCCCCCTCGTGGTGCTACGGCACCCCGGGCCTGGCCCGTGCCCAGCAGCTCGCCGGCATCGTTCTCGAAGACGGCGACCGGAAGCGGATGGCCGAGCGGGCTCTTCTGCACTGCCTGAGCGACCCGGGTCAGCTCGACAAGGTTGCCGACCGCGGCCTGTGCCACGGGTTCGGCGGTCTTCTCCGCACTGTGCAGCGAGTTGCCCAGGACGCCGAAGCGCCGGCCATCTTCCGCGACCGGGTCAACCTCATCACCAACAGGGTCCTGACCGTGGATGCCCCGGACGAGACGGGGTTCCTCACCGGGAAGGCCGGTGCCGCCCTCGCCTTCCAGGACGCAGAATCGGGCACCGAGCCCCAAGGGCAGTGGGACATCTGCCTCCTGCTGACGTGAGGGGAAAGCCCGTGCCGTACGACGCCGACCGCACCGAGGACGCCGTCCTGGCTGTCCTCGGCGGCGCGGCCGTCGAAGAAGCCGCCCGCGCCGCCAACATCGCGCCTGACCGCCTCGCCGAGGCGATCGAGAGATACCGGGCTGCGGGCCGGGCCGCACTGGACGCCCAACCCTCCGGCTGGCACCAGGTCAACATCCGCTTCGCTGACTACCCGACCGCGGAACGCGCCTTCCGCGCCTACCTCTCGCCCGCCCTGCGCGCCGGGCCGGTCGGCACCTGGTGGTTCGTGCGCAAGCACCCGCACTGGCGCCTGCGTTACTTCCCCGCCCCGGGCATCGACCCCGAGAAGGCCGTCACGCACGTCACCGAAGCACTCGACAGTTCCGTCTCCTGGGGGGTGGCTGTGGACTGGAGACCCGCCCGGTACGAACCGGAGACCGTAGCCTTCGGCGGGCCGGCCGGGATGACGCTCGCGCACGAGCTGTTCCATACCGACAGCGTCGGCGTGCTCGACTACTTCCGCGCCGCAGCCCAGGAACTTCCCGGAAGGCCCGACGCCAAGACAACGTCCCTCCTGGCCATGTCCCAGTTGATGCGCGCTGCGCGGCTGGAGTACGGCGAACAGGGTGACGTATGGGGGAAAGTCGAGGAGCGCCGCCCGCTCACGGACAACGTGACCCCAGAGCAGGTCAGCACCATGGTCGAACCCATGCGACGTCTCCTGCTGACCGATGTCCACCCGCTCGACTCCGGCCCCCTCGCCCACGTACGCGACTGGGCCGAAGGGCTGGAGCGCAGCGGCCGAGCCCTGGAAGAAGCCGCGGATAGCGGAGCGCTCAGTCTCGGTAAGCGCGGCATCCTCGCCCGCCACGTCCTCTTCCACTGGAACCGGATGGGCTTCACCGTCCGCCAACAGTCCATCTGGTGCCGTGCAGCCAGGGAGGCCGTCCTTGATCAATGAGCCGACCGGAGAACCGCGCCCCGACGACGCTAACGCCCCTATCCATCCGACCAGGACAACACGAGAGAAGACGTGTCATGACCACCCCTTCACAGCCGAGACGATGGGTAAGCCTCGGGTTGGTGTTCGGGGGCCACTCCCCGGTCTACTCGATTCCACAGCCTGCTTCCGGCCCCCCGCGTGCCCCCGTGCCACCCGTCGGTGAACCCGATGAAGAGGACGCCGAGGAGCTGATGCGTGAAGCGCGCTACAGGCCGAAGGTGCCGTACCCCGGCGCACGCTCGATGCCTTGGGACAGCGAGTGCATCGACTGCGGGGCACGTCGCAGACCCTCGCTTCAGGATGTCGAGCGCGGTGTTCGGTGCAAGCACATCCGGCGTAGGTCCGGCGCATGAGGCGAGCCCCCGTGACCGCGCAGAGCGCGGTGTTCCAGTGCAAGTTGTGCCCGAACAAGGGGACAGACCGGGAGATCCGAGGTGTCGGCGCGTGGATGGCTGCGTATCGGGTGTGCAGCTCGTGTGACTTCTGGCTGATGTGCCTGGGGTACGCGATGTTCGGCGACCAAGACCCGGACGGCCGTCGTGCCCTTCGGATCGACGGCGTCCATTACCTGTCGTGGACCGAGGGGCAAGGGTTCCCGCCCGAGATCGGCTACGTAGGGGACGAGGAGTCCCGCTACGTCCTGCTGGACGATCCGACAGGCACGGTGCACCTGACGCGCCGGCTCTGGCTCATGGGCACCATCCCGGGCGCGTTCCGCGACCAGATGCCGGACAACGCGGTCTTCGCTCCGTCGACCTAGGCAGTCTCAGGCACCTTCTACACGGGCGGTGCGTCCTGAGCGGTGTCCGGCGGTGGGCCGGGCTGTGTGTAGTCCATCGCGGTTCGGTTGGCGTACGAGGACTCGGGTTTCGGAGATGACGGCGCTACGGATTCATCGGCGTCGACGTGCTGACGCCCGCGCTGGGTTCGCAGACTCGCCTCCTTCTGGAGGCCGGACACTCGGTGGTCAGCGCCGCGAGCAGTGCTGCGAGCCTTGATGGCCTCGGCCCGAAGCTGCTTGGCTGCCTCGTTGTCCTTGGCCTTGGCCCGCCGAAGCAGCGCGGCCTTCTCCTGCTGCGGCATGTCCGCTTCCGTAAGCACAGCTTCGTGTTCACTGACCGGTCCGGCCTGCCCGGCAACTTCCTGGAGCCGCGTATTCATCTGCTCCAGCTCCTGTCCGGTCTCCTCACGGGTACGAAGTAGTGCCTCCCGGTCCGCCTCAACCGCAGCACGCTCGTCACCGCGGAGCGCCGAGCGCCCGAAACGGCCCGTCGCGGCCAGCTGCTGTTCGAGACCTTCGATACGGGCCTGCGTGCCGTTCAGTCGGGTGGTGCGTTCAGCGATCGTGCCGTCCAGCGCTCGGACTTCGCGGATGGCCACGGCCCGTTCGGCAACGTCCTGATGACGGCGTTGGAGCGCGAGCGAGTTGGGGCCTGACCCGGCAGCAGCCTCCCGTTCGGTACGATCGGCGGCGGCCTCCGCCTTCTCGGCCGCCGTGCTGGTGGCGCGCGCTGCCGTCGCCGCCTTTCGCGCAGCGTCGCGCAGGGCTGAATTACTGAGGTGGGCGTACGGACGGTCAGCCGTCGGCGCGGCTTCAGGAGGAGTGGTCAGCTCCTCGTGCCACCCTGCCGTGGCCGGGATAGATCGGACCTCGGGCTCCGCGTTCTCTCCGGGGGCGTCCGCGTCGTGCGGTTCTCCCGCACCGGGGCGGCGCGGGATCGGCAGATCCTCTACGGCCTGGCGGACGTGGGCGGGGACCGCGTTCTTCGGGAGTTCGGTGAGGATCATGCGTTCCTCGGTGCCGGTCTCGATCTCGCGGGTGAGGCCCGCGACGGCACGGTCAAGCTGTTCCTGTTTGGTGCGTGCGTCGCCGTGGCGGGCGCGGTCGGCGTCGGTCTCGTAGACGGAGAGCGGCAGGAAGAGGTGAGATTCCTTCTTGTCGCGCGACATCATCGTGTACAGGGCATTCGCCTGCGCGCCGGGTCCGTAGACCAGGGCCTCTTGAACGCTCAGGCCCTGGGACTTGTGGCCGGTGATCGCGTATCCGAGGCTGAGTCCGCCCTGCGCGATGTAGTCGGCGTCGACCCATTCGGCAACGTCACGGTGGCCGTCGGCAGTCTTCTCGCGCCACTCGACCAACACCCGCCGTTCCTCGTCCACGGCGCGCACGATTCCTCGGTAGCCGTTCAGGACGTCTTCGTTCGCGCCTCGGCTCTTCTTGCCCCGGTAGTCGTTGATCCGAAGAAGGACCTGGTCACCGACGGACAGGGTCAGCTCGCTGCCGCCGGGCAGCGCGTAGGCGTGCTCGGGACCGGTGAGGTCGCCACTCTCCTTCCGCAGGGCGCGGGCCCCGACGTTCAGTTCCTCCACGATCTCGTTGGTCGCGGCGAGCATGAGGAGCTGCTGTACGGCGGTGTGGTCGTCGGTGTGCGCGGCGCGCTTGTCGGCCCAGATGGTGAGCATCGCGGCGAGGGTGGCGTCCTTGTCCGCGAGGGCGTGCACGCGGCCTGTCCCGGCGAAGGTACGGAGGGCTGCCACGCGGTTGTCATCGCGCCACAGTTCCAGGGCACGGCGCTCGACCATGTCCTTCTGCCGGAAGTTCTCGTTGAGGCTGAGTCCGCCGACGATGTGGTGCACGACGGCGAAGCTGCCGCCGATACCGGGTGAGTGGAGCTGCTTGGGGTCGCCGATGCCGACGACCTTCGTGCCAGTTTTCGCGGCGTGGGTGAGGAGTTCGGCGATGTCGCGGTCATCGCACATGGCGGCTTCGTCCACGACCAACACGTCCACACCGGTGAGGCCGGGACCTCCGTTGCGGATGCCGGTGAGCCAGGACGCGAGGGTGCGGGACTCGATGCCCGCCTCGGCCTTCAGGTTGGCGGCGGCGACGGCGGCTGTACTCGCGCCGGCAATGACGAGACCGTGGGCCTCCCACGCCTGCCGGGCGGTGTCCATAATTGTGGTCTTGCCCGATCCCGCGATGCCCACCACGGCGTCGATTCCGTGCCCGGCCGTAAGCAGCCGTTCGAGGACGGCACGCTGTTCGTCGGAGAACGCGAAGGTGCCACCGTGCTGGGCCTCGACGGTGGACAAGGTCATGTCGACCGTGTCGCGGCTGACAACGGCGGCCTGCGTGCCGAGCCGGTTCGTTGCCTCGGAAACGATCAGAGCTTCCGCCGCCACGACATCCGCCGTGGTGTACCGGTCGGCGTGCGTGAAGTGCTGGGCGCCACGCGGGTTGAGCTGGACCGCGTATCCGGCGTGACGGAGGACGGAGGTGGTGAGGTGTTCGGCTTCCTCGGCGCTTGCGACTCCGTACGGGAGGGCGTCCAGCACGGCGGCGATGGCGGCGGCGTGGGTGAACTCCTTGGAGTGGCTGGTCAGGCCGGTCTTCGGGTCAAAGACCCGGGCACACAGTTCGTCCAGAGAGGGGTTCTGGTCCGCTCGGTTCTGATCCATCGCGCTGGCCGCGATGGCGTCGGGGTCGTCCCCGGCAGCACGACCTTCGGCCTGCCAGTAGGCGCGCAGAACATCGTCCTCGACCCCGGCGGCCTCACCGTTCTTCGTGGCCTTGGACGCGGTGGAGGCGGCGGTGCGCTCGCGGGTCGTCGCGTTGTCGTAGTCGATGCCCAGCTTCGTCAGCAGGTCCCGGACCTGGCTGTCCCTTTTGCTGAACAGGCGGATCGTGGCCTCGGGAATCGCCGCGATCTCCCACGCGCCGGTCCTCTCGTCACGGCGGAAGCTGATGCCGAACGTGTCGGTCAGGTCCCTGCGGATACGAGCGTTCATGAGGGCCTGGGTCGGGCGGGCGTGCCGGTGAAGGTCGCGGCCCCCGCTGGCCATCGTGGACCACTTGCCGTCGGTGCCCTTGACCATGTTGGCCAGAGTGAAATGCAGGTGGAAGTGGGGGTCACCGTACGGGGCACCGTCCACGGGACGGGCGGCTCGGTGCACCATCATCCAGCCGGAGAACCCGCTTGTTGCCACCGTCTCGGCCTCGTCGCCGTCGCCGTGATGACCGCGCATGGCGTACGCGGTCCAGCGTTCCAGGGCGTTGATGGACTCGCGGCCGGCGGAGGTGTAGATGCCCTCCGCCTTGGCGGCGAACTCCTTGGGCGCGTAAGCGAGGAGGGCCGAATACGACTTGGCGAGATCCAAGGTGGTGTCGGCACCGAAGTTGCCGACCTGCACGCGGCCTTCGAGGAGAGCCGCCTTGATCTCCTCCGCGTCCCACACGTCCTCGGGCGAGAGCCCCGCCGCCTTGGCCATCGCGACAGCTTCACGCACGTCCATCGGCAGGTCCCGAAGACGACGTGCACCTTCGCCCTCGGTCTGGGCGTACCGGCGCCTCATGGAAGAGGCGTCGAACAGGTCGGCGGGCTGCTGTCCGGTCTCGGTGGCGCGGGCCTCGACCGCGCGAAGGAGCGCACGGGCGTCCAGGTGGCCGCCCGCCTCTGCGGCCACGGCCTTCTCCACCACGTCCTCGCCGTAGAGGTCGACGGCGTCGATACCGACGGCGTCGGTGAGCTTCAGCACCGTCGAGACGGGGACGCGGTGCGACTCCCCGAACCGCTGGATCTGGTTCTCCATCCGGCGGAAGGCGTCCTGCTTGCGCTTGGAGTCCAGTAGGGAGACGGGGTTCACGCTGCGTTCGGCGGCAGCGCGGCGGATGGCACGGGCCAGCGGGGCGGCGGGGAGCTTGGCGGCCGGCGCGATGGCCAGCTTGGGTTCCACGAGGGTCTGCCCGGTCCGGGGGTCTTCCCCGTGCATGAGGCGCCGTGCCGCCTGAAACTGCTCGGGGGCGAGGATGCTGCCGGGCGTGATGTCGAACTCGGTAAGCCCGCCGCCGATCCAGACCAGGGGTCGTTCGCTGGCGTCCAAGTGGTAGTCCACCTGTCCGTCGGTCGGCCGTGAGGGAAGGGCTTGTTCGCCGTAGAGGTCGCGGGCGTCGAGTCCGGCTGCGGTGGCGACTTCGACGGCGTCGAACCCGGTGAACCGCGCGGTGCCCTTACTGCGGATGAGTCCGCGGGCGCGGAAGAAGGCGCGCTTGGCCTCGCGGTTGGCGAGCAGGGAGGCGAGGGGGGCACCAGCCGCTTCGGCCTTGGCTTCGATGGCGGCGACGAGGGGGGTGGCGTCGACCGATACGGACTTCCCGCAGCCGTGGCCGCCGGTAAGGCGGTACTCAACCTGCTCGTCGGAGGGGCCGATCATGGTCACCCATCCCATCGGCCCACTCACCCCCCGCCTTCGTCCGGTCAGTTTCGGTCGTCTTGGCTGATTGTATCGTCGCGAAGTGACGATACCTTGGTCCTTCTATTTCGAGATCGTGATCGGTGGCGAGGAGCTTCGGTCGCTCGTGTCCTGTACGGGTTGACCTTGTATGCGTCAGTTCCAAGCTGCTTGGGGTCTTGCATAGGTCAGCGCGACCTTGCATCGAGGGCTGCACAGCGCGGATGAGTAGCAATGGTGCGCCCGGTGCAGGTCCCTGCC
>NZ_JBIBVN010000069.1:0-17381 GCF_043080425.1 Streptomyces sp. NPDC015032
CCACACCGACATCTCCTTCATCGCCGGCCTGCTCGTCGTCTCGCCCCTGTACTACTTCACCGTGAAGACCGTGACCCGACTGCGGACGACCGCGGTGCGCTGGCCGCTCGGCAGCCTCATCCAGAAGCACGCGTGCCGACTGCGCTTAGCTTGAAATTAAACCTTCAGTGATCGTTTGAGGTTCGATTCGTTCACTCACATGGGGATCTGCCGGACATGGCGACGACCTCCATTTCACGCTGTGTGATGTCGAGTCGCACAACGAGCCTGGAGTTCGTCGGTGTTGAGCGTGGTCCCTGGAGGCTCTCATCGGCAGATACTTGCCGAACTGTCCTCCTTTCGAATGGAGTTGTATGCGACGCCGCCCCGGCGGGCCGATGCGTTGTTCGAGTTGACGGACGCGGTGCTGTGCGCGGGGGACCCGGTGGTATCGCTGCCCGAACTGTCGCTCCAGGCGGTCCACCGGCACGGGCACGGGGGAAGTGTCGCGGCTGCGGCTCTGGCGCTGGCCGGGCTGGAGCTGCCACGCGGGACGGACCGGCAGATCTCGATCGCGCTGGACGTGACACTGTGGCCGCGCCCGGACGCGGAGTGCTCGCCCGAGCGGCTGCATGGTCACCGGCCGTGCCGCTGCGACGGGGGCGGCAGACGATTCCCGGTTGGCCGTACCACGTCGCCGCCGCGCTCGGCGGGGGACGGACCTCGTGGACCGGGCCGCTGGACACAGTCCGCCTCGGACTGATGGCCGGTCGGCGCGGCGATGTGTGTCCGCAGTCCGGCGAGTGCGCGCGCACCGGGTTCGTGGGCCAGCACGCGTGCGACCGTTTCGGCGGCGGCACCCGGCTCGTCGAACCCGCGGGACGCAAGGCCCACGGTGCCGATGCTCAGGCCCGAACCCGCGGTCCGGGTACGCGGATCGAACGAAAGGCCGTTCATGGTCGCTCCCGCGGCGGGGTCAGCACTCGACGACGTTGACGGCGAGTCCGCCGCGAGCGGTCTCCTTGTACTTGACCTTCATGTCGGCGCCGGTCTCCTTCATGGTCTTGATGACCTTGTCGAGGGAGACGTGGTGCCGGCCGTCGCCGCGCAGCGCCATGCGGGCCGCGGCCACCGCCTTGACCGCCGCCATGCCGTTGCGTTCGATGCACGGGATCTGCACCAGGCCGCCGACTGGGTCGCAGGTCAGTCCCAGGTTGTGCTCCATGCCGATCTCGGCGGCGTTCTCCACCTGCTCAGGCGGGCCGCCCAGGACCTCGGCCAGGCCGCCCGCGGCCATCGAGCAGGCCGACCCGACCTCGCCCTGACAGCCCACCTCGGCCCCGGAGATGGAGGCGTTGTCCTTGAACAGCAGACCGATGGCCCGGCCGCGAGCAGGAAGCGGACGATGCCGTCCTCGTCCGCCGCCGGCACGAAGTTCAGGTAGTAGTGCAGCACGGCCGGCGCGGCTCGCCCCGGTCCAGAAGCCGGGGCTTGCCGGTGTCGATCTGGCAGAAGTCACACCGTCGGGTGCACTGGTCACCGCCGATCAGGAAGGTGGCCTCGCGATCCTCCCAGCACTCGAAGATGTTCGGACAGCCCGCCTCCTGACACACCGTGTGCAGGCCCTCGGTCTTCACCAGCGATCGCAACGCGTTGTACTCCGGTCCCATCCGCGCCCGGGTTTTGATCCACTCCGGCTTCCGCTCGACGGGGGTCTGGCTGTTTCGCACCTCCAGCCGCAGCAATCTGCGGCCGTCAGGCGAAGCGGGAGGTGTGACGGTGCCGTTCATCTCACAACTCCGGGTACAACGGGTGGGCGTCGGCGAGCGTCGTCACGCGAGCCCGCAGCTTGGCGGCGACGCTCTGGTCGTACGCCGGGTCGAGGGCCTCCGCGATGATGTCGGCGACCTCCGCGAATGCGGCCCCCCCGAAGCCGCGGCCGGCCAGGGCCGGCGTACCGATCCTCAATCCCGAGGTCACCATCGGCGGGCGGGGGTCGAACGGTACGGCGTTGCGGTTCACCGTGATGCCGATGTCGTGCAGGCGGTCCTCCGCCTGCCGCCCGTCGAGTTCCGACGCACGCAGGTCGACCAGCACCAGGTGTACGTCGGTGCCGCCCGACAGCACGGACACACCCGCGGCGGCGACATCCGGAGCACTCAGCCGTTCCGCGAGGATCCGAGCGCCCGCGAGTGTGCGCTCCTGGCGCTCGCGGAACTCCGGCTCGGCCGCCATCTTGAACGCGACCGCCTTGGCCGCGATCACGTGCTCCAGCGGGCCGCCCTGCTGGCCGGGGAAGACCGCGCTGTTGACCTTCTTCGCCACGTCCTGACGGTTGGTCAGCACCACGCCTCCGCGCGGGCCGCCGAGCGTCTTGTGCGTGGTCGTGGTGACCACGTCGGCGTACGGCAGCGGGTTCGGGTGGAGCCCGGCGGCCACCAGCCCGGCGAAGTGCGCCATGTCCACCATCAGGTACGCGCCGACCTGGTCCGCGATCCGCCGGAAGGCGGCGAAGTCGAGCCGCCGGGGGTACGCCGACCAGCCCGCGATGATCAGCTGCGGCCGGTGCTCCTCGGCGAGTCGCCTCACCTCCGCCGGATCGACGCGGTTGTCGTCCGCGGAGACGTGGTAGGCGACAACGTTGTAGAGCTTGCCGGAGAAGTTGATCCGCATGCCGTGGGTGAGGTGACCGCCGTGGGCCAGGTCCAGGCCCAGGATGGTGTCCTTGGGGCTGAGGAGTGCCGTCATGGCGGCGGCGTTCGCCTGGGCGCCCGAGTGCGGCTGCACATTGGCGTAGGCAGCGCCGAACAGCGCCTTCACCCGCTCGACGGCGAGGGACTCGATCACGTCGACGTGCTCGCACCCGCCGTAGTAGCGGCGGCCCGGGTAGCCCTCGGCGTACTTGTTCGTCAGGACGGAGCCCTGCGCCTCCATCACCGCAACCGGTGCGAAGTTCTCGCTTGCGATCATCTCCAGCGTGCTCTGCTGACGCGCCAGTTCGGCGCGGACGGCGGTGTGCACGGCTGGGTCGAGGTCGGCGAGCCGACGATCCAGCACGGACATCTCAGGCCCCTTCGATGAGAGCGGTGTAGCCGGTGGCATCCAGCAGGTCCGGCTTCCCGGTGATCCGCATCCGGAACAGCCAGCCCGCTTTGAACGGGTCGGAGTTGACCAGGCCGGGGTTGGCGACCACGGCCTCGTTGATCTCGACGACCTCGCCGTCGGCAGGAGCGAACAGGTCGCTCACGGACTTGGTCGACTCGATCTCTCCGCACGTCTCGCCGGCCTTCGTCGTCGTGCCGACAGCGGGCAGGTCGAGGTAGACGACGTCGCCGAGCGCGTCGGCGGCGTGGGCGGTGACACCGATCGTCGACAGGTTGCCGTCGGTCGCGATCCACTCGTGGTCTCGGGTGTACTTCAGCTCGGTGGGCAGGCTCATGATCTGTCCTTTTCTGAACGTGGTCAGGTTTGGCTGCGGTAGAAGGGCAGCGGGACGACCTCGGCGTACTGCCGAGCACCGCGGATGTCGACGAGCACCTTCGTGCCGGGTTCGCTGCGATCCGGCGGCAGGTAGGCCATCGCCACGGGGTGGCCAAGGGTGGGCGCGAGCGCGCCAGAGGTGATTTCGCCGATGCGTTCGCCGCTGTCCAGGTCGAGTACGGCGTAACCGGTGCGCGGCGCTCGCCGGCCGGTCGAGGTCAGCCCGACCAGCACACGGGCCGGTGCCTCGTCCTGACGGGCGGCCAAGGCCGCCTCGCCGACGAACCCGCCGGGCTTCCCGAACACCACGACTCGGCCCAGTCCGGCTTCGAACGGGGTGGTGCGGACGGTGAGTTCCTGGCCGTACAACGGCATGCCGGCCTCGAGACGCAGCGTGTCACGGCAGGCCAGGCCGCACGGGACCAGTCCGTGCTCCGCGCCCGCTGCGCTGACGGCCTGCCAGACGGCCACCGCGTCCTTGCTGCGGCAGTAGATCTCGAAGCCGTCCTCGCCGGTGTAGCCGGTGCGCGCGAGCAGGACGTCGTGGTCCGCCATCCGCGCCGGGTCGATGGCGTAGTACTTCAGCGACGGCACGCTGACGTCGACCACTGCGCCGAGGATCGCCGGTGACGTGGGCCCCTGGACCGCGATCAGCGCCCACTCGCTGGACACGTCCCGGATCGTGGTGGCATAGCCGTCGATGCGGTCACGCAGGTGCGAAAGCACCACCAGCACATTGCCGGCGTTGGCCACGACCAAGTACTTCTGCTCGGCCATACGGTAGACGACGAGGTCGTCGAGGACTCCGCCGGTCTCGTGGACCAGCATGGAGTAGCGTGCGCGGCCGACAGCGATCCTCGACGGCTGCCCGACCAGGGCGTGGTCGAGCGCCCGGCCCACCTCGGGGCCGGACACCTCGATCTCGCCCATATGGGTGAGGTCGAAGATTCCGGCGGTGGTCCGTACGGCGTGGTGCTCAGCCAGTTCGGAGGTGTAGCGCAGGGGCATGGACCAGCCGGCGAAGTCGGTGAACGAGGCGCCGAGCCGGGTGTGGATGTCGTGCAGGGGTGTCTTCTTCGGCATGGTGGCTCCTCTCAGACCGTCACGGCCGGTCACGACGCGAACGACTCGGGGGGCGGGCAGGCGCAGACCAGGTTCCGGTCGCCGTGCGCCTGGTCGATCCGGCCGACCGGCGGCCAGTACTTGTCGGGAGTGATGCCGGCCGGGAAGACGGCCCGTTCGCGTGAGTAGGCTCGGGACCACTCGCCGGCGATCGCGGCCGCGGTGTGCGGCGCCCCTCGCAGCGGGCTTCCCTCGACGGACCAGACGCCGCTCTCCACCAGCTCGATCTCCGCGCGGATGGCGATCATCGCCTCGCAGAAGCGGTCCAGTTCCTGCAGGCTCTCGCTCTCCGTCGGCTCGACCATCAGCGTTCCGGCGACCGGGAAGCTCATCGTCGGCGCGTGGAAGCCGTAGTCGATGAGCCGCTTGGCGATGTCGTCGACCGTCACGCCCGTGGCTGCGGTGAGCGAGCGCACGTCGAGGATGCACTCGTGCGCCACGAGGCCGGCCTGCCCGGCGTACAGGACCGGGAAGTGCGGCGCGAGCCGCCGAGCCACGTAGTTGGCACTCAGCACGGCCGTCCGGGTCGCCTCGGTCAACCCTTCGGCGCCCATCATCCGGATGTAGGCCCACGGGATCGGCAGGATGCCGGCGCTACCGAACGGCGCGCCACTCACCGACCCGATCCCGTCGCGGCGCCCGGTGTCGGGGTGCAGCGGGTGGGTGGGCAGGTACGGCGCGAGGTGCTCCGCCACCGCGACCGGACCGACGCCCGGTCCCCCGCCGCCGTGCGGGATGCAAAACGTCTTGTGCAGATTGAGGTGTGACACGTCGCCACCGAACTCACCGGGCTTGGCAACCCCGAGCAGCGCGTTGAGGTTGGCGCCGTCGATGTACACCTGTCCGCCGTGCTCGTGCACCAGCTCGCACAGCCGGGTGATGCTCTCCTCGTAGACGCCGTGCGTCGAGGGGTAGGTCACCATGATCGCGGCCAGCTCGTCGGAGTACTTCGCGCACTTGGACCGGAGGTCGTCGAGGTCGACCGTGCCATCGGGCCGCGACGCCACCACGACGACGCGCATCCCAGCCATGACGGCCGAGGCGGCGTTGGTGCCGTGAGCGCTCGCCGGGATCAGACACACGTCGCGTTCGGCCCGGCCGTTGCTCCGGTGGTAGGCGCGGATAGCCAGCAGGCCCGCGAGCTCGCCCTGCGATCCGGCGTTCGGCTGGATGGAGACCTTGGCGTAACCGGTGACTTCGGCCAGCCACGCCTCGAGTTGCGCGACCAGGGCCAGGTATCCGGCCGCGTCCGTGACCGGGGCGAACGGGTGCAGGTCCGCGAACGCGGGCCAGCTGAGCGGCTCCATCTCCGTGGTCGCGTTGAGCTTCATCGTGCAGGACCCGAGCGGGATCATGCCGCGGTCCAGCGCGAAGTCACGGCCGGAGAGCTTGCGCAGGTAGCGCAGCATCGTGGTCTCCGAGCGGTGCTGGTGGAAGACCGGGTGGGTGAGGAACGGGGAGGTACGACGCAGCTCCGACGGGAGCACCGCCGAGACGTCGGGCGTCAGGGTGTCAAGGCCGCCGCCGGCCAGGCCGAAGGCGTCGAGCACGAGGCGGACGTGCTCGTCCGTGGTGACCTCGGAACAGGAGATGCCGACCCGGTCGCCGTCCACCAGCCGCAGCCGCAGGCCCTTGTCGTGCGCGGTCGCTACGACCTCCTCGGCGCGACCCGGAACCGCCACCAGCAGGGTGTCGAAGAACTCGCGGTGCACCAGCGTGATCCCGCTCGCACGCAGACCCGCGGCGACGAGCGCGGCGTGCCGGTGCGTCCGCCGGGCGATCTCGGTCAGTCCGTCGGGACCGTGGTAGACGGCGTACATCGACGCGACCACCGCGAGCAGCACCTGCGCCGTGCAGATGTTGGAGGTCGCCTTGTCGCGCCGGATGTGCTGCTCGCGGGTCTGCAGTGCCAGGCGGTACGCCGGCCGGCCGGCGTCGTCCACGGACACGCCCACGAGCCGGCCGGGCAGATGACGTTCGAGCCCTTCGCGGACCGAGATGAACCCGGCGTGCGGCCCGCCGTAGAACAGGGGGACACCGAACCGCTGGGACGACCCCACGACGATGTCGGCGCCGTACTCGCCCGGTGGCACGAGCAGGGTGAGCGCCAGCAGGTCGGCGGTCACGGTGACGAGCGCCCCGCGTGCCTGTGCCGCGGCGGTCACCGCGCGCAGGTCACGGACCGCGCCCGAGCAGCCGGGGTAGGACAGCACCACCCCCAAGAAACCGTCCTCCGGCAGCGGCTCGGCAACGTCGATCTCGACGACCTCGATGCCGACGGCGGCCGCCCGTGTGCGCAGCACGTCAAGGGTCTGCGGCAGGGTGTCGTGGTCGACCAGGACGCGGCGCCGACCCTTCCCCGCGACGCGGCGCATCACCGTGACGGCCTCGGCCACCGCCGTACCCTCGTCGAGCAGCGACGCGTTGGCAGTCGGCAGCCCGGTCAGGTCGCCGACCATGGTCTGAAAGTTGAGCAGCGCCTCCAGTCGGCCCTGGCTGATCTCCGGCTGGTACGGCGTGTAGGCGGTGTACCACGCCGGGTCTTCCAGCACGTTGCGCCGGATTACCGCGGGCGTGACGGTCGCGTGGTAGCCCAGGCCGATCATCGGGACGGCCACGGTGTTCCGGCTCGCGAGCTCGCGCAGCTCGGCGAGCGCCTCGGCCTCGGTGGCCGCGGCGGGCAGGTTCAGGCCGGAGGTGCTGCGGATGCCGCTCGGGACGGCGGCGTCGATCAGGCCGGCAAGCGTCGGACAGCCGACTTCGGCCAGCATCTTGGCGCGGTCGGCGTCGCTGACGCCGATGTGCCGGGTGGCGAACGCGCCCGACGCGCGGGAATCGGGTGGGGTCATGGTGGGAGGCTCCTTGGAGGGACACCGCGGACGCGGCGCCGTGGACGGATGACCTCCCCGCTCTGTCATCGGTACCTGAGAGCTTCACCACCGGGTCCGGCGGTTTGCACCGTGGGCGCAGGACATGAGGTCCTGACTTTCCAGAGTCGCCTCGCCGAAGCGGTAGTTGTGCCTGAGAGATTCTGGGGAGAGTTGCTCCTTCGGCGCCTCGCCAAGGATGAGCGAGGGCTCTCCCGCTTCGGTTCGAGCGGCGCGATGTTGAGTTGTCGAGCCTGACCGCGAGGTCAGGCGGTGGTGCCGTCAAGGCGGGTCAGCGCCTTGACGGCCCCTGGTGTCCGCTGAGTCGCGCCCGGAATCAGGCGTGGTCCGCGGCCGTCGGTACGGGGCTGGCCACCTGGTTCTTCGTCATGAGCGTGACCAGGTCGAACACCACGGTGGCCGCAGCGACGCAGGTGATCTCGGCGTGGTCGTAGGCCGGAGCGACCTCGACCACGTCACCGCCGATGATGTTGAGCCCGTCGAGGCTGCGGAGCAGACGCAACAGCTCGCGGCTGTTGAACCCGCCCATCTCCGGTGTACCCGTCCCGGGCGCGAACGCGGGGTCGAGTACGTCGATGTCGATCGAGACGTACACCGGTGCGTCGCCCACGCGTCGCCGTACGGCGTCCACCGCCCCGTCGATCCCGATGACGTCGAGGTCTCCGGCACGGATCGCCCGGAAGCCGAACGCCTTGTCGTTCACGAGGTCCATCTGGTCGTAGATCGGTCCACGGATGCCAAGATGTATGGACTTGTCCTCGGCGAGCAGGCCCTCTTCGAAGGCCCGGCGGAAGACCGTGCCGTGCGTGACCGGAGCGTTGAAGTAGGTGTCCCAGGTGTCGAGATGCGCGTCGAAGTGGACCAGCGCGACCGGGCCGTACTTGTCCTTGGCCGCGCGCAGCATGGGCAGCGCGATCGTGTGGTCACCGCCGATGCTCACGATGCGCCGGTCGGACTGTCCCACGACGTCGCGGGCGTAGCCCTCGATCTGGGCGACCGCTTCGTCGATGCTGAACGGCGTACAGGGAACGTCACCGGCGTCGACGACCTGGAGCGCTTCGAGCGGTGCGGTGTCGAGCTCGACGTGGAACTTCGGGCGCAGGTGACGCGATGCCTGACGGACGCCCATCGGTCCGAAGCGGGCGCCCGGCCGGTACGACGTACCCCCGTCGAACGGCACGCCCAGGACCGCGATGTCGTAGTCGCTGACCGAGCCGATGTCGGGGATCCGGGCAAAGGTACCCGGGCCGGCGAAGCGCGGGACCTTCGTGGCGTCCAGGGCTCCGATCGGGGAGGGTCGGTTGTCGTGGTTCATCACAGTCTCCAGTCAGTTCGGAACGGTGGTGGTGAGGGAGGGGGCAGCGGGATAGGCCGGGTTGCCGGCGCCTGCGGCGGTGTCGCTGAGCGACCGGCCTCGGGTCTCGGTTGCCCAGGCCAGCGAAATCAGGAGCCCGACGACCGACACGATGGCGCCGACGAGGAGTGGCAGGCTCTGGCTCTTGGCCAGCGCGAACGGCATCAGGTAGGTGCCCGCGGCTGCCCCGATGCGGGACATGGCTGTCCCCACGCCGACGGCGGTGGCGCGGACCTCGGTCGGGAACAGCTCGTTGGGGTAGACCACCTCGAGGAAGCTGGAGCCGCCCGAGGCGAGCGCGAAGACACAGATCGAGACGAAGGAGACCCAGGTCGGCAGTCCGGGCACCAGACCGGGGATGGCCAGGGCTACCGCGATGATCCCGAAGGACCAGAGCAGCAACGCCCGACGGCCGATGCGCTCGACCAGCCAGAGTCCGGGGATGCCGCCGATGACGAACAGCGCGGCGAGGAAGATCTCCGAGGTGTTGCCGGTGATTCCCATGCCCGCCAGCAGGTCGGGGGCGAACGAGTAGAGCGCGAACATCGGAATCACCTGGGCGGTCCAGAAGACGCCCACGAACAGGGTGCGCTTGAGATACGGCGAGCGGAACACCGTGGTGTAGCTGGTCTTCGCCGGGGTCGGTTCCTCGGCGAGGTCCGCCACGCCGTACTGCGGACCGTAGACCTTCTTGATCGACCGGTCGGCCTCGTCGACACGCCCCTTGCTGAGCAGCCAGCGTGGCGACTCCGGCGTACCGAGCCGCAGGAACAAGGTCACCAGGGCGAACACGGCCGGGCTGGCGAGCATGAAGCGCCAGGCGTTCACGCCGAGCCCCTCGAGGCCCACGCCCACGACGTACGCCGCCGCGGCACCGAGTGCCCAGACCACGAAGGTGGCACCGAGCATCCGGCCGCGGAACCGCCGCGGGAGGTACTCCGCCAGCAGGGACGTGGCGATCGGGTAATCGGCACCGATGGCCGCGCCGAGGAGGAAGCGGAGCAGCACGAGCTGCCAGACCTCGTTCGCAAAGGCGGACAGGATGGAGAACAGCGCGAGTGCGGCGAGGTCGGCGATGTACATGATGTGCCGGCCGATCTTGTCGGTGACGTATCCGAAGACCGCCCCACCGAAGAAGATCCCGACCAGACTTGCGGCAGCGACCAGGCCCTTGTCGGCCGTGGTCATGTCGAGGGCCGGGGTGAGCGTCGCGAAGGCGACACCGACAATCGCGATCGCGTAGCCGTCGATGAACGGTCCGCCCGAGGAGTAGGCGGTCAGTTTCTTGTGGAAGCGCGTCAGTGGAGCGTCGTCAATGAGGTTCGATCTCGCAGTCACGGAAGGTCCTTGGCTCGCGGCGACCATGCGGAAACGTTGCGTCCAGATGTATGCCGTGTGACCAGCGGTCGAGCAGACCCAGAGCGCTCAAAGTTCCCGCCCGCGCTTATACATCCGCACAACGCTGCTATGCGGTCGGTCAGGCCGGTCGTAGGGTGGACCCATGCCGATAACCGTGGGCGAGCTGCTCGAAATGCCACACCTGCGCCTGAGACTCCACTCAGGGGCCGGCGCACTGGACCGGCCCATCTCGTGGACTCATACGACCGACCTGCCCGAGCCGTGGCGCTGGGTGGCCGGCGGCGAGCTCCTCATGACGAACGGCATGCCGATCCCCCGGAGCGCGTCGGGCCAGGAGGAGCTGGTCCGGCAGCTGGTCGAGCACGGTGCGGCTGCGCTGGCCATCGGCGAGCAGATGTACGCTCCGCCGCTGACCAAGCGGCTGGCGCGGACGAGCGAAGAACTGGGCTTTCCGGTGCTCTGGATCTCCTTCCCCATGCCGTTCGTCGCGATCTCCCGCGCGGTCGCCGAGGCGACCCTTCTGGAACAGTCCCAACGTCTGATCCGGACCGAGCGGATCTACCAGGCGCTGCAGCAGATCTCCTCGCAGAGCGCCGGACTCAAGGCGCTCACGGGTGTGCTGTCGCGCGAGCTCGGCTGCGACGTCAGGGTGTGCGACCGGGCCACCGGCTACGACTGGTACCCGGGCGTGGCTCCATTCCCCGAAGAGATCCGCAGCGCCGTGGCCGAGCGTCGCGGAAAGCTCCGCGCCGGCGTCATCGCGGTCCGTCTCGGCGAAGAGCGTCGCGCACTCATGGTCGACGTACCGACTCATCCGGACGCGGTCCTCGTCGTCCTGCCCGAGCAGACCGAGCAGCCGGACGCGATCCTCCTGCAGCACGCCGCGACGGTGTGCGCGCTGGCGCTCTCCCAGGCCCGCCTGACCATCGAGCACGACCGCAGGAGAGGTGCGGAGCTGCTGCTCCAGATCCTCGATGAACACCTGGCGCCGGCCGTGGCTCAGCGCCGACTGGAAGAGTTCGGCCTGCGGTTCGAGGAGGCGGTGTGCGTGGCGGCGTGGAACGACGACGACCCGGATCTGGTCACCAGCGCGCACCTCAAACTGTGGCGCTCGGCCGTCAGTCATGTCACGGTGCACCGCGCCGGCACGTCGCTCACGCTTCTGCCCGACAGCGCTGCTCTGCAGGTGCTCGTGCAGGCTCTCGGTCAGGGCGGTCGGGCTGGTGTCAGTGACCTGATCATCCGCCCTGACCGCATGGTCGATGCGGCAAGGGAGGCCATGTGGTCACTCGACATCGCGAAGGAGCAAGGCACTCCACTGCTGCGGTACGCAGACGCAAGCCCACTCCTCGGTCCACGTAATCCGGCCGAGGCGCGGGCACTCGTCGATCGCGTGCTGCGTCCCATTCTCGAACTGCCGTCCGAGCAGGCGAACGAGCTGCTCATGACCCTGCGGGTGTTCCTGGAGAACGGCAGGTCCTGGCAGCGGACCGCCCAGGCTCTGCACGTCCACCGGCAAACGGTGCTCTACCGCGTTCGGCGCATCGAGCAGCTGACCGGGAAGCGGGTCGCCGACACCGGTGACCTGGCCACGCTATGGCTCGCCCTGAAAGCCTTGTGAGGAGAGGGCCCATGTGGTTGCCGACCGGGCCGGGAGCCCGGCGCGGAGGACGGCGCCTGCGGACTCAGCGCGGCCCGTCGTCGCCCGGCCGGGGCCGTAGCGCGATGTCGCTGTCCTCCGGCAGCGTCTCCCAGCAACCCGTGTACACGTGCTCCGCCGCCAGGCGGACGAGGAGCTCCTCGTCACACGCCTGGGCCGCCCCGAAGAGCGCGCGGTGTTCGCTCACCATAAGCGGGACGTTGGCGGCGGCATCGACAACGAGCGGGTGATGCGGCGGCTTATCGGGTGGTCCCCCAGCGTGTCGATCATTCGGAGCAGCAGCGCGTTTTCGCACGGCTCGATCAGGGACATATGGAAACCGCGGTTCAGTTTGGCGCAGCTCGTCCGGGCAAGGCCCGAGACAGTTCGGCCACCTGTATCGTCGATCGGCTCCTATACGATCGTCCAACCTGAGCCGCCAAGTTTATCCAGCTGACGTATTCAGTCCACGGTGCTTCGTCTCGAAGATTGCCCCACCAAGGCCTCGCCCCTGGAGGACCCACCGTGGACCAGACAGACCGCCACACCCAAAGTCACGCGCACGATCACGACCGGCTGAACCGCGGATTCGGTTTCCGCGCAGCGCTGTCCCTGGCATTCGCCGACATCTCACCGATCGTCGCGCTGTACGCCATCTTCGCGCTCGGCCTGTTCAGCGCCGGGCCGCGCTTCTTCTGGGCCTTCCCGATCGTGATGTGCGGGCAGTTGCTCGTCGCGCTCGTGTTCGGTGAACTCGCCTCCCGCTGGCCCTTCGCCGGCAGCGTCTACCAGTGGGCGCGCCACGCACGCGGCACGTCCTGGGGCTGGACCGCTGCCTGGGCCTACATGTGGGGCCTGACGCTGACCCTCTCCACCCTCGCGTACGGCGCCGCAGGCTTCCTCCTCGAAGCGATCGGCGTCGGGTCGAGCAACCGCTGGGTCGTGACCGCGACCTCGATCATCATCATCGGCTTCGGCACGGCCGCCAACATGATCGGACGACAGCTGCTCAAGGTCATGATCGTCGCGAGTATCATCTGCGAGCTCGTCGGCTCGGTCGTGCTCGGCACCGTCCTGCTGATCTTCCACCGGGTCAACCCGGTCTCGACGCTCTTCGACGGCCTCCCCGGCCATCACGGGAGTGGGCTCAGCACCATGCTCATCGCGATTGCGTTCGTCGGCTGGGCGTTCCTCGGATTCGAGTCAGCCGGATCGATCGCCGAGGAGGTGGAGGAACCGGAGCACAACGTGCCGAAGGCCATCGTCGCCGCCCTGCTCCTCGTCGGCATCGTGGTGATGTACTCCGCCGCCGCCGTCATACTCGCGATCCCCGACCTGGCCAAGGTGCTCACCGACCAGTCGGGCGACCCGGTCGCGCAGACCCTCACCGCCCAACTCGGGTCGGGCATCGCCAAGCCGTTGCTGATCATGTTCGTCATCGGCTTCGTGTCGGCCTTCCTCGCCGTCCAGTCGGCCGTCTCGCGGGCGGTCTACGGCATGGCCCGTGACAAGGCGCTGCCGGGAGCGACATTCCTGTCCAAGCTCACCGGACCGGAGCGGATGCCTATTCGGTCGATCGGCCTGACGGCAGTGGTCGCAGTGATCTTCCTGCTCTTCGCCGGCTCCGATCTCTACAACATCCTGGTCAACTTCTCCGTGTTGGGTCCCTACCTCGCGTTCGCCGTCCCGGTGTTCGCCGCGGCCCTGGCACGCTTGACCGGCAAGTGGCGGCCCGGCGCCTTCTCGCTCGGCCGCTGGGGTGCGCCGGTCACCTACGCCGCCGCGGTGTGGCTCGCCTTCGAAGTCATCAACGTGCTGTGGCCGCGGACGCAGGCCGGCCAGCCGTGGTTCATCAACTGGAGCATGGTCATCAGCCTGGTCGCCCTCGGTGTGATCGGAGCCGTCATCTACAGCACGCGACGGAACGAGATCACTGAGCCGGTCGGTGAACGCGGCATCGTCGAGCTGACGGGAGTCCAGGAAGTGGCCGGCGCTCAGGGAATGGCTGGAACTCAGATGGAGGCACAGTGACACGCACAGCAGTTGTGACCGGAGCGTCGTCGGGAATAGGCGCCGCCACCCGCGCCGTCATGACCGAGACGGGCTGGACCGTGGTCGGGCTCGACCTCACCCCGTCGGACGACGGAAGCGTCCTGCAGTGTGACGTCGCGAACCCGCAGTCCGTGGCTGACGCGATCGAACGGGTACGGACACAGTTCGGCCCGATCGAGGCGGTGGTCAGCGCCGCCGGCCACTACGAGATCGTGCGCCTCGAGGACATCACCCCCGAGAGCTGGAGCCGCATGCTGCGCGTACACCTCGGCGGACTCGCGAACGTCTCCCGTGCCGTGCTGCCCGACATGATCGAGCGGCGCAGCGGCACCATCGTGGCGGTCTCGTCCGAGCTCGGCATCACCGGTGGTGACAGCGAGGCACACTATGCCGCCGCCAAGGGCGCGATGATCGGCTTCGTCCGCAGCCTCGCTGCGGAGGTCGCCACCCACGGCATACGGGTCAACGCCGTGGCGCCCGGACCGACCGACACACCACTGCTGCCGGCCGCGCAGCGGACCCCCGAGTATGTCGCTGCGCTGCCTGCCGGCGCACTGGCCACGACCGACGAGATCGCGCAGGTCATCCAGTTCCTTGTCGACGAGGGCGGATTCTGCGTCGGCGAAGTGATTTCCCCCAACATGGGAGCGGTGATCTGATGAACCAGCCACGACACCAGGACGGCCGGGTGGCCGTCGTCACCGGTGCCACCCAGGGCATCGGCAAGGCCATCGCCGAGCGGCTGTCCGCTGAAGGCGCCCGGGTCGGTGTCAACGGCCGCGAGCAGACCGATGCCATGACAGCCGTGGTCGACTCGATCGGTGGTTTCCCGGTCGTCGCCGACGTCTCGAGCCATGACGAGGTCGGCGCTGCGTTCGCCGCTGTGGAGCAGCAGCACGGCGCGATCGACGTGCTGGTCTGCAATGCGGCATACATGACGATGTTGCCGTTCGTGGACCACGAAGCCGACGATTGGTGGCGCAACGTCGACACCAACCTGTCCGGCACGTTCCACTGCATCCAGGCGGCCTTGCCGGGAATGAAGCGACGCGGCGGCGGCAATATCGTGATCACCGCCTCGGAGTGGGGTGTGGTCGGCTGGCCCAACGCCACCGCCTACGCCTCGTCGAAGGCGGGCCTGATCAGTCTGACGAAGGCGCTCGGCCGCGAGCTCGCCCCGGCCGGGATCAGCGTCAACGCGGTCGCGCCCGGCATCACGGACACCCCGCAGCTCAGCGTCGACGCGCAGGACGCCGGGCTGACGCTGGAGCAGATGCATGCCGAGTATGCCGAGCAGATCCCCGCTCACAGGATCGGGCGACCCGAGGAGATCGCGGCCGCGGTCGCGCTGCTCTCCCGCCCGGGCCAGCGTGCGCTGGTCGGCCAGACGATCCAGGTGAACGGCGGAAGCACCCGCTGCCGGGCCTGAGCACACCAGCCGAACCAACAGGAGGATGACCACGATGAGGACAGGTGACGCCACCCAACCCGCCGGACCGGTCGCGTGGCCGGAGGGCTTCCGGGCCGCGGCGACCCTCGGCTTCGACCTCGACTCGGAGGATGTCGCGCTCACCGCAGACAGCGGCACGCGCGAGCGGCTCTCAGTCATGACGCATCAGGCTTATGGCGCCCTGACCGGTGTGCCGCGCGTGCTGCGGCTGCTGGAGCGCTACGACCTCAAGGCGACGTTCTTCGCGCCCGGCTACACCGTCGAGCGCTACCCAGACCTGCTGCGCCAGATCCGCGACAGCGGTCACGAGATCGCCCACCACGGCTACCTGCACGAGGCGATGGCCGGGATCAGCCGAGAGCGTGAGGAAGCGATCATCGACCGCGGGCTGGAGGCGCTCGACTCCGTCCTCGGTATCCGGCCGGTCGGCTATCGCGCACCGATGTGGGA
Organism: Streptomyces sp. NPDC015032; assembly: GCF_043080425.1. Lineage (NCBI taxonomy): Bacteria > Bacillati > Actinomycetota > Actinomycetes > Kitasatosporales > Streptomycetaceae > Streptomyces > Streptomyces sp. NPDC015032. The sequence goes on from NZ_JBIBVN010000069.1 coordinate 15,774, forward strand.
GACGTCGTACGCGACCCCGCAGATTCTGCTCGACCGCGGCCTTCTCTACGACTCGAGCCTGATGGACTCCGACCTGCCCTACGAGCTCGCCGAGAACACGAGTCCGGACGCCCGGTCGATCGTGGAGATCCCGGTCTCCTGGGCGTTGGACGACTGGGAGCAATTCGCTTTCGTGCCAGACGTTTTCGGGCCTGGCGTGATCGAGGACCCGGCGAAGGCCCTGTCGATCTGGACCGGTGAGCTGGTGGAGGCGCACAAGTACGAGTCGTGCTTCACGCTCACGATCCACCCCTTCCTGAGTGGGCGCCTCGGTCGGCTGCGCGCTCTGGAGACCCTCATCGAGACGATGCTCGGGATGTCGGACCTGTGGGTGACGACCGCCGCCGGGATCGCGCACCACGTGCGCTCGCTCGAGCTCACCCCACGCGTCTTTCCACAACCGGAGATTCCCTGATGGCCGACGCACCAACGTCCTCACCTGTCGCACCCGTCTCGGGCACCGAGCTGCCGCGGTATGCGGGGCCGTCGACCTTCGCGCGACTGCCCTCGATCGAGCAGGTCAGCAGGCACGACGTGGCGTTCCTCGGCGTACCCTTCGACGGTGGCGTGTCGTTCCGGCCAGGAGCGCAGTTCGGCCCCAACTCGATTCGCCAGGCCTCGCGGAACCCACGGCCGACATACAACCCGGCCCGCAACCGCAAGAAACGCGGCTCGCGCGGCGGTCGGCCGCCGCGGTTCGACCCGCAGGACCACAAGGCTCGGCACGCGGTCGAGTGCGGCATCAATCGCCTCAAAAGGAACCGGTCCGTGGGTGAGGTCGACTCGGGGCGCCCTGCCGATGTCTTTACCAGCGGGTTTCCCCGAGCCGCCTCCCGAACCCGGCGTGCCCGTCTCCGGGCACCGGGCTCTCCACAAATCCCGTTTCGGGATGCTCAGTTCCTCATGCCGCAGTGGGCCACGGGGTCGGGATAAGTGTTCCCCGGTATCGGTATCTGGTCGTGCTTACCTTTGCCGGGTTGAACAGCTCCACTTCTTCCGTGGCAGGCCACCAGCCACCGCCGTAATAACGTCGACGGAGTTGCTTCCAAGTGATCCCGGGATGCTTGCGCCGGATCCATCGCGTCACCCTCATCCACGCGTAGTGGCTGAGATAACAGAAAGCGACGTTCGACACTCCGGGACGGAAGTACGCGCACCACCCGCGCAATACCGAGTTAAGCCGGTAGAGCAAAGGCTCCAGCGACAAGCCGACGTTCTGCCGTCCGGTCAGTTCCTTCACCTTGCCCGTTGCGGAACGCACTGACTTCCGTGCCGGATAGGTGTAGATGTACTGCCGGTGGGTGTCCGGTTTCCGGTGGCGCTGGATGCGCCATCCGAGAAAATCAAGGCCCTCGTCAATGTGCGTGATCTTTGTCTTCTCCATCGAAAGGCGAAGGCCCATCGGCTTCAACGTCTCCGCGACCTCCTCACGTAATTCCTCGGCATGCTCACGGCTCCCGAAGACAAGCACGAGGAGGAGAGTCGGCGGCAGGAATCGCACCCGCCGCCGCTCGCAGAACCGTGCGGGAGCCTCTCGGCTCACACGGCTCCCATTGCCCAGCCGTCAGG
>NZ_JBIBVN010000070.1:0-17272 GCF_043080425.1 Streptomyces sp. NPDC015032
GGGGCTCAGCCTGCCTCCAGCTTCGACCGGTCACTGCGATAACCGGCGGCGGGTCCTTCCTCCCGCACGGATCCATCAGCGCCTCGTGGCGCACGACTCTTCTCGTCGACACAGAGAACCACCGCCTTCTCGGGCGGGTTGTGGTATAGCCCGACGACGTCGACCACCTTCTCCACGAACAGCGGATCGGTGGACAGCTTGAAACTGTCCTGCAGGTGCGGCTTGAGGTCGAACTTCTTCCAGATCCGGCCGATCGTGGACTTCGACAGTCCGGTGCGCTCGGCCATGGAGGCGCGTGACCAGTGCGTGTCTTTGCCCGGTGTCGACTCCAGGGTTGCCACGACGACGTCCTCGACCTGGTCGAGCAGGATCGACGGGGGCCGGCCCGGACGGGGTTCGTCGGCCAGCCCGTCCAGCCTGTCGGAGATGAACCGGGAGCGCCAGCGGTTCACCGTCGCCTGGGCGACCCCGAGTTCGGCGGAAACCTGCTTGTTCGTCCCGCCCTCCGCGCACCGCAGCACGATCTTCGCGCGCAGGGCGAGGTACTGCGCGGTCTTCGCCCTCCTCGCCCAGCGTGTCAGTTGCACACGCTCGTCCTCGGTGAGCACCAGATCCGGCTTGCGCCGACCCGGCCGCGGCTCATCGGCCAGGCCAGCCATCCGCTGAGCGGCAAACCGGGAGCGCCACTTGCCCACCGTGGCCGTGGTGATGCCCAAGTCCGCCGCGACCTGAGTATTTGACGCTCCGTCCGCACAGGCCAGGATGATCCGCGCGCGCTCGACCAAACGCGGGCGCGCCGCACCGCCCGCCCAGCGCGACAACTCAGCGCGCTCATCATCCGAGAGCACGATCTCAACCGCGCGGGGTCCCCTGTGCGACATGAAAACAGTCTACATATTTAGATATGACATTCCTGGCGCAACACACTAGGGCTCGGCATATGCCCTGGTCAGCACACTGCGGAACTGACGGTCCGCCCCTCGAAATAGGAGAGAAATCGAGGGCGGTTTGCCTAGTTTTATGACTATCTTCGGGTGGTTGATCGCTACCAAAGGGCAAGGCGGTAGCATCAGAGATCGAGCACCTTGGCCTCTCGCAACTCCGTGCCAAGCAGACGTACTTGACGGGCCCGAGGCGCTGACCAGCAAGAATGCCAGCGCCTAGTGACACGCTCCGCCGCCATGCCTCCGCACGTTCTCGCTGATCAGCCCACGTTTTCGTGGACTATGGCGACCCCACTGTTGTGGAACCCCGGCACCCGGCAACGCGAGAAAGCCATGAAGAACTTCCGCTCGACGGGAGCCGCCCAGAGATTCCTCGCCGCCTTCTCCAGGATCTCCCCGCACTTCCGCCCACGACGACACCTGCTCACAGCCCGTGACTACCGCACCGAGATGACCGAACGATTCCGCATCTGGAAAACCATCACCGGAGCGCCCGCGCACGACTGAAAGCCGTGCCACTCACGACACCCGCGCACCATCAGCATGCCTCAACTCGCCTCACTCGCAGACAACTTGACAGAGCCGCTGGCCCGCATCCTCACCGACCGTGGCATGAACGGAACATGGCTGGGGACGCTCGCGCTGTCCTCGGCCGCGATCTGCAACCTGCGGCGTGGACGGCGCTGGCAGCCATCCAGGCCCTGGCGGACGTGGCGGATCAGACGCTGATCACGGCCGGCTCCGCCACGTCCGCCAGGGCTTGCTCGGCCGCGCTGTCGAGAGTGGCCAGCACCCATTTGTCGAAGTCGATCCCTGACTGTTCCGCGGCCTTGCGCCACCACTGGACCCGGTTTCCCGGAACGGCGAGCCGCCGGATGGGCGCCGGCTGTTCCACCGCGCGGGTTTCATCGTCCTGGGCATCCCGGATGGTGGTGCGGAGCTGCTTGGTGGTCCAACGCATCTGCTCGGCCCGGTCGAGCCACCATTCCTGCTCGGGTACCGGCAGCGAGGCGACCTCGGCGTGGTGCTGAAAACTTAAACGCGCCCGCCGCCGGCTCATCTCGAATTGCCGTGACACCCATGCGTAGTTGCGCAGTGTCTGGTACTGGAGTCCGGCCGCCCGAATTCCCTGTTTATAGCGATCGGTGAAATGGTCCTTCCCGTACACCAGCCAGTCACCGAGCCACCAGCAGGAAGAGTTCACGATGCCCGAGAGCTGACGGCCGGCCCGTTCCCAGTCCTCGAAAGTCAGCTTGGCCGTCATTTGCAGGCCCACCCCCGTGGTGAGTACCTGGCCGTGCCCGGGCTGGTCGCCGCGCACCCTTCCCTGCCGTATTACTGGCCCCGAATGCCCTGGAAACCGCACATCCCTGGTCTCCCAGACGCCACCGGTCGTACTCATCAATATCCCCCCATTGATTGCACATCGAGCGGGTGAAGAAACGCCGCAGTCGATTTCCTGCCGGAAATGCAGCCATGGAACCGGTCAACCGATTAGTTTTCTGGCCCACCAGTAACTATGGGCTCTTGACCGGTTGATCTTAATCGACGAGCACTCTGTCACAAGTGGGGGGTGCTCACAATCCCCCTTGTTTGGGCCCGCTCGGGGCGCGTCAGGAGGCGTAAAGAAGTCATCAAGAAAGCGGCGGCCGGATTTTCCGGACATCTGGTTGTGGTGGAGCATGCGCTCACGACCCGCCGTACGGCGGGTCGTGAAGGAGTGCCGGCCCTTCAGTTGTAGGTCATGGCCCTTGCGGTACTTCTGATGCCGCGTGGGATGCGGGCCGGTGCATGCGGCGTCGTGCGCGGGTGCGGCGGTGGCAGGCGCGGGCGACGGTCTGGTGCAGGCGGCGGTAGGCGGACCAGGCCAGGCTGTGCCGGATACGCTCGGCCCGGTCGGGTTGCGGGGCCAGCAGCACGATCAGACGTTGGATCTCGAAGGCGGTGAAGCGGACGGGGGCCGGGGTGCCGGTGGGGTCATCGTGGTCCCCCTCTCTGGCTGCCGGCCGGCTGGGGCAGCTCCTGGCCGAAGCGGGTGGAGGCCAGTGGGCCCTGTTCCCGGGCGGCTTGGGCGTCACAGCCGGCCAGGAAGGCCGCGGCGAGCTGGGCGAGGGTGATGTGCCGGTACCAGCCGTGGAAGGAGCGGACCTCGTAGTCGGCCAGCCCGCAGGCGGATTTCGCCAGCTTGATCGCCTCCTCCACCCGCCAGCGCGCTCCCGGGACCAGCACAAGGTCTTCCAACGCTGTCCCGGGCGGTCCCCAGCCCAGGTAGTAGTCGCGCTTGGCTGGCTCCTCGGGGCGGCGGCGCGCGATGATCCATCGCGCCCAGACCTCGTCGCCGGCCGGCTCGTCCGGGTCGATGATCCGGCGTACCCACCACTGCCAGACGCGGGTGTACCAGCTGGGAGGGCCCGGCCGGCAGCTCCACCCAGTCCTCCTCGCGGGCGACGCGCTCCACCAGCCGACCCGCATGCCGCCATCCCGGGCGTGCCAGTACCGGCGTGTTCGCCTGGACCGTCACCACATAGGGCAAGTGATGGTCCTCGAGGAAGGAGCGGAAGGCCTTCTCCCGCCCGTAGACCTCGTCCGCCGCTACCCACACAGCTCCGTCGCCCTGGGGCAGGTCGGGCAGCGCCCGCTCGATCATCGCCTCGGCCAGCCGCGGCTTGGTCATGAAGGCGCGGTCCTCGGGCACGTGCGCGGCCCGGCAACGCGCCGGGTCGCCCGTCCACTCCTTCGGCAGGTACAGCTCCCGGTCGATCAACGCCTGCCCGGCCCCGGTCGCCCATGCCGCCATCACCCCGACCTGGCAGGGGAAGACGCCTCCGAGCGCGCCGGAATACTGCCTGGCCACCCCGGCCGAGGCGATGCCACGCTTGGCGAACCCGGTCTCGTCCACCACCAGCACCCCTGCCCCGCCCGGCCCCGCGCCATCCCCGTCGTCCGCCAGCGCCGCAACGACGTGACGCCGCGTGAAGTCCCGCATCCCCTCCACGTCCCAGCGCGCCCGGTCCAGCAGATGCTGCTGGTTCCACGGCGCACCGTCGCCGGCGTACTCCGCCAACTGCCAGCCGTTCTTCCGCGAGACCGGCCCCAGCAAGCCCCGCACGCACGCCACCGCGCGCCGCCGCGCATCCACCCGCGGGAAGAACCGGCCAACCTCCAGCAGCAGGTCATCCAACCGCCCGGCCCACTCCTCCGCCCACTCCCGGTCCGACACCGTGGCCACAACATCCAGCAACTCGACCTGCATACAGGCCAGTTACCGACCAGCGAGATCGACGAACTACGACCCCGAACATGACCTACAACTGAAGGGCCGGGGACCGATCAGGATTTCGCCGACGGCAGTCGGCTCATGAGCTCGGCCGTCTCCCGGTGGAGGGCGGACTCCCGTTGCGTGAAGGACTGCTGCACACGCTCACGTATTTCCGGCTTCTGCTCCTGACTGAGCTTGAACATGCCCTCGGCCCGGGACACGGTGAACCGGAACGCGCCGACCGCAGGCACAATTTTCCGGAAGTAGTCGACTGAATCGGACATGTCCCAGTCGGCGCCGAATTCTCCCTCAAAGGCCCGCACGGTGGACTGCACGACGTCCAACGTCTCCTCGGTCGACTCGATCTGCTCCACCACGCCGTGCACATGCACGGCGGTGAAGTTCCAGGTTGGCGCGGCGGGAGTTGTCCGGTACACCGTCGGTGAGACATAGGCGTGCGGACCGGTGAACGTCAGCAGCGCCACGGTCCCCGACTCAAGTGCCTTCCAATGGGGATTGGCCCTGTTCATATGCCCTAGTAGCGTGGCCCCGGACAGGTCGTCGGACCACTCGTCGGGCGTCTGCGGATCCCTGATGACGGGCAGGTGCGTCGCGTACGGACCGTCGGTCGTGCTGCCGTTGGTGACGAACAGGGCCAGCGGATTGCCGCGGAGCAGGTCAACTATCCATGAGCCGTCCGGCTGACGGTATTGGCCGGGTACGAACATTTGGCACTCATCCTTTCTGCGTTGGTCTCGGCTGTCCCGGCACCCGGCACGTCTGTCCCGTCGACAGGACAGCCACATCTTTCGACTCTCTTGGTGTGATGGAGGAAGGCGGTCAATATGGGTAAGCGGATCGAGGACTGTCCGTTGGCCAGAGCGGTGGAGTACATCGGCGACTGGTGGACGTTGGAGCTGCTGCACGAGGCGTTCGACGGCCGCACCCGTTTCGAGGAGTTCCAGCAGAATCTGAAGACGCCGGACGGCCTGCTGACGCAAAGACTCGACGCCTTGGTCGGAAACGGCATCATGGAGCGCCGGCCGGATCACAATGACCCGCCACGCGATGAATATGTACTCACCGAACTGGGGCGCTCACTGCGCCCGGTCATCGTCACCCTGGCCGCCTGGGGAAATCACCGTCTGGGCCCGGCGGAACGCGGCATGATTCTGGTAGATTCGCGTACGGGGGAAGAGGTCGAACCCGTTGTGGTCGATCGCGGCTCGGGCCACCGCGTCGATACGGCCGATTACGCCTTCACCGCCGGGCCCGCCGCCAGCTGTGCCATGCTGGCCCGCTATCAGAAATAGCCCGGCGTACGGCCGGCCGGAACTCCTCTGCCGTGGGGACAGCGGAGTTCCGGCAGTGCGTCATCCCGCTATCGACGATCGCAGCGCGGACTTGTCCACCTTGCCCACCGCGGTGTGCGGGAAACGGTCCAGGGGGACCACCTTGTCCGGAATCTTGTACACGGCCAGGCCGCGCCCGCGGAGGAACGCCTTGATCTCCGGCGGTCTGACATCGGAATCGCGGAGGATGACGAACGCATAGCACCGCTCTCCGAGCACGGAATCCGTCACACCCACCACGGCCGCGTCGATGACGGCCGGATGCGCGAGCAGATGCTCCTCGACCTCCTCGGGCGGCACCTTGTCCCCGGCCCGGTTGATAACGTCCTTGATCCGCCCGACGATCACGATATTTCCGTCGGGTCTGCGCACCACGAGATCTCCGGTGCGGAAATATCCGTCCTCGGTGAAGGCTCGTGCGTTCTGCTCGGGTGCCCGGTAATAGCCGCGAATGGTGTACGGGCCGCGGGTGAGGAGTTCACCTTCCTCGCCGTCGGCCACCGGCTTCCCGGCGGAGTCGACCACCAGAATTTCATCGGCCTCGGCGAGCGGGCGCCCCTCGGTGTTCAGCAGCACATCGTCGCTGTCATCGATCCGCGTGTACGTCAGCAGTCCCTCACCGATGCCGAACCACTGGGTGAGTTCGCAGCCCAGCACCTTGCGCGCTTCCTCAGCCTGCAGCGGATTGAATTTCGAACTGCCCACTTGCAGCATCACCCCGGACAGGTCGACCGGCTTCTTCCGGGCCGCGTCCATCCACATCCGTACCAACGGCGGAACGAGCGTGGTGATGGTGACGTTCTCCCGGTGGATCAACGGGAAAACGTCATCGGGGCGAATGCTGGTCGACAGGACGACCTTGCCGCCGACGAGCAGGGTGCCCAGGACGCCCGGACAGCCCAGCGCGGCGTTGTGCGCGGCCTGGTTGACCGCGAGATAGACGTCATCCGCGCCGACCGACATGGCCTCGGCGCACGCCCGCATGTTGTAGGCGTAGTCGTCGTGGGTGCGCGGGATGAGCTTCGGCAGTCCGGTGGTGCCGCCCGACAGCAGCAGCAGGGCCGGTTCGGCGGGATCCACGGCCGGAAAGACCGGTTCGTCGGCCGTGGTGACCGTATCGAGTGCGGTGAACTCCTGTGCGTCGCCCGCGACAAGGATCTGACGGATGCCGGGAACCTCCGTCAGCACCTCGCGCGCGAGGCAGCGGTAGTCGAATCCCTGGAACTCGTCCTTGATCACATAGGCGACCGCCCCGGAATGGGCACCGAGATGTGCCACCTCGACCTTGCGGTGTCCCGGCAGTGCCATGACGGGTATCGCCCCGATGCGCAGCAGCGCGAAGGTCACCACCACAAATTCCGGCACATTGGGCAGTTGCACCACGACGCGGTCGAGCGGGCGGATACCGAGCGCGAGCATCCCACCGGCCAGTTCGCTCGATTTCTCTGACAACTCGGTGTAGGTCATTCGGTGTTCACCGGCGACCACCGCTGTGCGGTCGGTGTGCTGCGCGCATGCCTCTTGCAGCAGATCGCCGAGCGGCCGGCCCAGCCAGTAGCCTTCACGGCGGTATTTCGTGGCGAGTTCAGCGGGCCAGGGAACGCAGCCTTCAAGCATGATCGAGCCCCCGTACCAGGCAGTGGAATCACGGTGGGTGGAATGGTGCTTTCGGATTCAGTTTCGGTCACCGGACCGGGCCGGGAAGTCATCATGAAAGAGTTGAGACAGGACTATTGGGGCTCTCCTGCCGTATGTGACTCTGCTGGCTAATTAACCTCGATCTTTCGCGCGCCCAGCAGACTGGAGGTCCTGATGTTGTAAGTGATCTTCGGTCGTAAGCTCGTTGTCGCCTGCCGGTGGAAGTCCGGTCCGGGTAGCTGCCAGGAGGCCCGGTAGCAGACTGGCGGCGTCGGGGGGAAACGCCCGGTGAGGGTCCCCTCGTACCGTGGAGTCCGTGATACCAGGGGAAGCAGAGGTTCATGGGGTCCAAGCAACAGAAGTACGACGCCGAGTTCCGTGAGGGTGCTGTACGCATCGTGATCGAGACGGGCAAGCCGATCCCGGAGGTCGCCGAGGACCTCGGGGTGCATCCGGGGACGCTGCACAGCTGGGTGTCGCGGTGGCGGCGCAACGGGTCCGCGTCCTCCGACCGGCCCGCGCCCGCCGCCTCGGGCGGCCGGCTTCGCGATACCGAGCGGGCTGAGCTGGAGCGGCTGCGGCGGGAGATGACCGAGAAGAACAAGCGCATCCGCGAGCTGGAGATGGAACGTGATGTCTTCAAACGCTGCATGGCCTGGCCGGAAAATCACAGCAACGTTGGGCATGCGACAACCTGCACCGTGCCGAGAATGACTGACGGGCCGTCCGGTCAGGCAAGCGCAGGAGTCAGGGTGACGGTGTGCCGAGACGTTCGAGCTCGCGAACGAGTTCGCGAGTACGGCGTTCGGGGTCGGCGCGGCGTTCGTACCAGTCGGGGCCCAGATCGGTGTAGCGGGCCTCTGGATCGGCGATCAGCTGCCAGACGATCTCGATGATGTTGCGCGCGAGTGCGGTCTGCGCCTTCTTCTTCGGTTTGCGTTTGACCAGGCGCCGGTAGCGGGTGCCCAGGAAGCTGCGGCTCTTGCCGGCCGTGACAGCGGCGGTTCCAAGAGCCCTTCTGAGCCAGGGGTTGCCGTGCCCGGTGCCGCCGGTGGAGTGCTTCGCCCCGGATTGCAGGGTGCGCGGCGTGAGCTTGGCCCAGGAGGCCAGGTGGCCAGGGGTGGGGAAGACACTCATGTCGAAGCCGGTCTCGGCGAGGATGTTCTGGGCGGTCACGACGCCCACGCCGGGGATCTCGGACAGGCGCTCCACCAGCGTCAGGTGTCGGCCGCCCCCGGCATCCGGACCGTCCGTGTGGGCCGGGTCGAGTTCGGCGATGGCCGCCTCGATGCGGTGACCGAGGTCCGCGATCTGGGCGTCCAGATGGTCGATGCTTTCCAGGTACAGGTGGATCAGATAGCCGTGATGGGCGTCGAAGCGGCCTCGCAGCGCCTCCATCAGGTCCTCCGGCTTGGCCCGTAGGCACCCGTAGGCCAGACCGGCCAGGACGCGCGGGCTGCGTTCCCCGGAGACCAGTGCCCGCAGCATCGCTCGCCCGGAGACGCCGAAGAGGTCGGACACCACGGTGGACAGTTTGATCTGCGCGTCCTCGAGAACCTTCTCCACGCGTTCCTTGAAAGCGGTGCGATCGGCAATCAGCACTGCGCGGGCGCGGGTGAGGTCGCGTATCCGGCGGACCGCCGCGGGCGGGACGAAGGAACGCCGCAGCATGCCGCGCTCGGCAAGTTTGGCCAGCCAGACCGCGTCCAGTTTGTCCGTCTTCGGCCGTCCGGGGACATTCTTGACGTCGCGGGCGTTGACCAGCCAGCAGGTCAGGCCCCGGTCCTCGAGCAGGTAGTAGAAGGGCCGCCAGTAGTCCGAGGTCGACTCCATCACCACCAACTCGATGCCCTGGCAGACCAGGTGGTCGGACAGCTCCAGAATCGCTGCGGTTGTCGCGCCCGCCTTGAAGATCTCCTGCCGCTTACGGCTCCCATTGCCGGGCACCCGCGTACACACCATCGCCGAGGCCTTGGCGATGTCCAGGGCGGCGACGTACGCCACCAACTCCCGGCCCACGTCCAGCTCCGACACCTCGATCTGATCTCCCATCACCGTCTTCCCTCCCACGTCCGCCGCCCCATGAGGCGCTGGCGTGGGTCCCGCCCGGAGGGCCGCAGGGGGATGCCGAGTCTGGCCGGCGTGCTCGAAGCAACATGTCACTGCCCCGCGATGCAGTCCCGGCATCAGACTTGTGGACGGACTCAGCAGGCCATGGTCATGTCGACGTCAGACACGGGCGGCACCCAAGCCGATTTTCGCGCTGTCACCACGGCGCGGGCAACGCGCCACCCCAACTTGTGGGTGAAGTAGCTGCCGCGGACCCGGCCCAGGTAGCCGGGGTGATCAGCGACTGCAAGGCCGAGCAGAACATTCCGTACACCGTGACGTGCCGCGTGCTGGGCATGAGCGAGTCGTGGTTCTACAAGTGGAAGGGCAAGCCTGTCACCGCTCGTGAGGTGCGGCGCGGGAAGCTGGCCGATGCGATCCAGCACATCTTCGACGCCTCAGGCGGCACTTACGGCTCGCCGAAGGTCTGGATCATGCTGGTGCGCCAGGGCTGGCGGGTGTCGGTGAACACCGTCGCCAAGCTCATGGCCGAACTCGGCCTGGCCGGACGGAAGATCCGCAGGCGCCGGGGCCTGACCCGGCCCGGCAAGCGGGCTGCCGCCCCGGACTTCGTGCACCGGGACTTCACCGCTGCAGAACCGGACCTCGTCTGGGCAGGCGACATGACGGAGATCGATACGAGCGAGGGCAAGCTCTATCTCGCGACGGTCATCGATCTGTTCTCCCGCCGCCTGCTCGGCTACGCCATGGGCGAGCGACACGACGCCGAGCTGGTGGTCGCGTCCCTCAACATGGCCGCGGCCACCCGCGGCGGTGACGTCCGCGGAGTGATCATGCACACCGACAGAGGCAGCGAATACTGCTCCCGGAAGTTCAAGCGGGCCTGCCGCAAGCTGGGCATCGTGCAGTCCATGGGCCGAGTTGGATCTTGTTTCGATAACGCCGTCAGCGAGGCGTTCAACAGCGTGCTCAAAGTGGAGTACGTGCACCGTCACACGTTCCGCACCCGCGCCGAGGCCCGGATCCGGATCGCCACCTGGATCACCGACTTCTACAACGCCAGGCGGCTACACAGCGTGTGCGGGTTCAAGAGCCCGATCGACTACGAACGTGACTACCGAGCCACCCTCGCCGAGGGACTCGCCGCATAGATCGTCTCCACGTTCCGAGGGGATTGACACGGCAGGAGAGCCACTATTGGGGTCTGCCGGTGGTGGTGGCGGAGTATTTCAGCGGTAATCCGGTCGGCGATCTGTCGTCGCCCTTTCAGGCGATGACGCTCAGGCGGCGCGGTCGAGTAAATTCATCGACCGTCGCGGATGGCCGCGGATGACGAGCACTTCGGCTGCGATACCGGAAGAGGGCGCAGCGCGGCTTCGTGGGCCCGAGTGTTCCTGAGGCAAGGTCGGAAGGGACTGAGCAAGCGTTGTACACGGTTCCAGAACTGTTCGAGTCCAGCGTTGTGCGACACGGTCCCGCGCTGGCGGTCGTGTTCGGTGAAAACACCCTCGACTACGCGGAGTTGAATGCCCGGGCCAATCAGCTGGCCCGGCGACTGATAGCCGACGGAGTGGCGCCGGACACCCTGGTGGCCGTCGCGATACCGCGGTCGATCGACCTCGTCGTGGTGATCCTCGCGGTGCTCAAGGCCGGTGGCTCGTATCTGCCGCTGGACCCCGGCTATCCCATGGACCGGCTATCCCACATGGTGTCGGACGCGCGACCGGTGCTGCTGGTACGGGCCGCAGGTGTCACCTCGCCGGACGGGAGCGTGCCGGAGATCGTGGTCGACGATCCCGAGTTCCGTGCGCAGTGCGCGCGGGAGCGCACCGACAATGTCGCTGCGGAGGAACGGCATTGCCCCCTGCTGCCCGCGCACCTGATGTACGTCATCTACACCTCGGGCTCGACGGGCGTACCGAAGGGCGTAGCGGTGCCGCACAGCGGTGTGGCGGACCTGGTCGCCACCCAGAGGTCCTGGCTCGGCACCGGCCCCGGCGACCGGGTGCTGCAATGGGCCTCGATCAGCTTCGACGCCGCCTTCTGGGATCTGACACTGGGGCTGCTTTCCGGTGCGACCCTGGTGGTGGCCCCCGCGGACGAACTGCTGCCGGGGCAGCCGCTGAAGGACACCCTGCTCAAGCACGGCATCACCCATGCGGTGCTGCCACCGGTTGCCCTGAGCATCACCGAGAGCGACGGTGTATTGGTGGGCGGCACGGTGATGTCCACCGGCGACGCCTGCACCCAGGCGCTGGCCCGCGAATGGTCGACGGGCCGGCGGATGCTCAACGGCTACGGCCCCACCGAGGTGACCGTCGGCGCCACCATCGCCGGACCGGTCACCGGCACGGAAGAAGTGAGCATCGGCAAGCCGTGGACCGGAGCCCGGGTGTACGTCCTCGACGAGCGGTTGCAGGAGGTCCCGGACGGCCAGGAGGGGGAACTCTACCTGGGTGGCAGTGGGCTGGCGCGCGGCTATCTCAACCGTCCCGGCGTCACCGCGGGCCGGTTCGTACCCGATCCGTTCGGCGAGCCGGGAAGCCGGATGTACCGGTCGGGCGACCGCGGCAGGCGCCGGGCGGACGGTGAGCTGTTCTTCGCCGGCCGGGCCGACGACCAGGTCAAGGTGCGCGGATTCCGGATCGAACTCGGCGAGATCGAGGCGGTGCTGGCCGGTCACGAAGGGGTCGGCCTCGCGGTGGCGGTGGTGGACGGCGAACTGGCCGATGCCCGCATCGTCGCCCATGTGACGACAGCGGCCGGCTCGTCCGTCACCGCTTCCGAACTGCGCAGCCACGCGGCCCGGTTCCTGCCGGAGCACATGGTGCCGGCCACCGTCCTCCTGCTCGACCGGTTCCCCACCCTGTCCAACGGAAAGATCGACCGGGCCGCACTCCGCGCCCGGGCACCGCGGGGACTCGCCCACGGCAGCACCCGCTCCTGGGACGACGGCTCGTACGAAGAGGCCGTGTGCGCCTTGGTGGGCGAAGTGCTGGGCGTACCGGAGGCCATGCCGCACGACAATCTCTTCGACCTCGGAGGCAATTCCCTGCTGGCGGCCAAGCTAGCCAGCCGTATACGCAAGGAATTGGGGGTGAGCGTGCCGATGCGGTCGGTTTTCGACGCCGAGACTCTGGCGGAACTGGCCCGCATCGCGGAGAAGCTGAAGGCATCGTAGGAATTGGCAGTCGGAGGCACCGGGCCAGGACAGTCAAGAGCACGCTTTCTGCGCGATGTTCGCCTCCGACTGGGGCTCCAGAGAGTACCCGCGGCCCCATACGGTCCGGATGACCAGTTTCACCGGGGTCAGGCGCCGGCGGAGCCGCATGATGTGCAGGTCGAGGGAATTCCGGGTGGGGCTGCTCGGGGCGCGTTCGGCGAGCCGCTCGCGCAATTCGTCCCGGTGAACGACTTCGCCGAAGTGCGCGACGAGCAGTTCCATCAGTGCTATCTGTGCGGTCGAGATACTGACTGACCGGGTATCGAAACGCAGAGTTCCGGTGGCGTCGAGCACGGGTGTCTTGCGCCCGTAGGCGCGCAGCCGCAGCACGGTGACCCGGGCGTCGAGGTCCGGGCGCGATATCGGCGCCCGTACCCAGTCCTCGAAGGGGTCGCTGCATATGGGCGGGGTGGCTCCGCCTTCGACAACGAGCAGGCACGGAATGCCCTGCTGATTGCAGTAGCTGCGCTGGCTCGCCTGGGCGGGCCAGCGCACGAACTTTACATCGTGGTTGGAGTTTTCGAACATGGTAAGCGCCCCCAAGCTGTCGTTACCGGAAGAATTGTTTGCACCTTTTACAGCGTTCTTCGGACCGTACAAGACGAAGACGAGAGGCCAGCAAATGGGATAGTGACTGGACAAGAGGGTCACCTGGCGGCGGGCTGGGGCTCGCATGCATTCCGGGGTGCGAGTGCGACTCACGGATCCCGCCGGCAATCGAGGTGGTTTCGAATCCTAACCGGACCGTGGGCCGGTCCGGGGGGTCGGTTGTCCTGTCGACGGGACGGTGCCCGTCGCATTCGTATGAGGTTGACCGGGTAGCCCGGCAAGAATAAAGTTGTTCGAGATCATAAAGTTGTTCGAGATCCGTGTGGTCTTCTTGGATTCAACTTCTGCTTCTTTACTAGGGGATGGTCACTTTGCGTTCTTTGGGTGTGTCGTCTGCTCAGGAAGGCTTGTGGCTCGCACAGAAGTTGTCGCCAGAAGCGTCGAACAATGTGACCGCTCTGTGGGATATCGGCGGTGGTGTCGACGCGCCTCTCATGGATTCCGCGCTGCGTACCGCATTCAGTGAAACAGAAACCGTCCTCGTCAATTTCAAGGAGGACGAGAACGGACTGCGGCAGGTGGCGCGGGAGTTGGGTGACTGGCGCCCGTTCTTCGCCGATGTGAGCGATGACGCAGACCCGGAGGCAGCGGCCCGGACGCTGGTGGCCGAACTCGTCGGCCGACCTTTCGATCTGGGCGGCGACGTGCTGTTCCGGGCGGGCCTGATCAAGCTCGCCGATTCCCGGTACTTCCTGGTCATGATTTTCCATCACATCGTGACGGATGCCTGCGGCATGATCACCCTGGTGTCGCGCCGGATTTCCGAGGTCTATTCCGCCCTGAAGACGCGAACGCCGGTCTCCGAATGGACACATGGCGGACTGTCGCTCGTCGTCGACCAGGACGTCCGCTACCGGGAGTCCGCACGCTTCATCAAGGATGCGGAATTCTGGCGGAACTACCTGGCGGACACATCTACCGCGGTGCGGCTGCCGGCCGACCGCGGCACGGCCGCCGCCGCACACCCCGAGCCCCCGGCATCGCAGGGAGCCGACACCGCAGCGGTCCGCGAGTGGTCGGCCGTCGCCGCGTCCGTCGGCGTACTGAGCCACACCCGGACCGTGTCACGGCCCGAGGCGGACGCCTGGACACGGGCGGCGGAATCGGCGGGCATGACGACCCAGACCCTGCTGACGGCCGCCGCCGCGATGTTCTTCGGTCACACCTGCGGTCTGACCGAGCCGCTGTTCTCCCTGACCGTCAACACCCGCTTCGGCGCCGCGAAGAACACCCCCGGCCTGATGTCCAACATCCTGCCGCTACGCGTGAACGTCCCCCTCGCCACCCGCATCACCGACCTCGCCGACGCCATCGACGCGGAAAAGCGCGCCGTCTTCCGGCACGCCCTGCACCAGTTCTCCGCGATCCAGCGGGTGGCGGGAATGGCGGGCACCGTCCGCAGTCCGTTCGGCCCCATCCTGAACATCATCCCGTTCATCGAAGCCCTGGATTTCGCCGGCACCTCCGCCTACTTCATCGGCGGATCGTTCGGCGCGGTCAACGAGTTGATGATCTCCACGTACCACGACGGCCGACCCGACGGCGATCTGCAACTGCGCCTCGACGCCCCCGCCGAGCTGTACGGCAGTGCCGATCTGGTGCGCTTCGCCGACCAGTTCCTCACCTTCATCCGCGCCGCGGCGGCGGACCCGCAGGCCCGTATCGCCGCGGTCGACCTGCTGGAGCTGGCCGAGCGCGAGCGGCTGCTGCACGGCTTCAACGACACGGCGACAGCGGTGCCCGAGGCGACGATCCCCGGGCTGTTCGAACAGCAGGCCGCCGCCACGCCCGACGCGGTCGCGGTGGTCCACGAGGATGTGTCGCTCACCTACCGGGAACTGAACGCGCGCGCCAACCGCCTGGCGCACGATCTGATCGGCCGCGGAGTCGGCCCGGAGACCGTGGTGGGCCTGGCCCTGCCCCGGTCGGCGGACATGATGGTGGCCCTGCTCGGCGTGCTCAAGGCGGGCGGCGGCTATCTGCCCATCGACCCCCGCTACCCCAGCAAGCGCCTGGAGTTCGTCCTGGCCGACGCCCGCCCGTACCTGGTCCTCACCGATGAGGCCACCGCCACGACCCTGCCGCGGACGGACGTCCCCCTCCTGCACCTCGACACCACGAGCACCGGCAGCACCGAGCACACCGACGGAGCTGCCGACACCGACCCCGACGACACCCGGCGCATCCGCCCGCTGCGCCCGCAGCACCTCGCGTACCTGATGTACACCTCGGGGTCGACCGGCATGCCCAAGGGCGTGGCCGTCACCCACGCCAACGTCGTCAACGGAGTGCTCCAGCTCGCCGCACAGGTCGCAGTGGCACCGGGCATACGGATGCTGGCCGGCACCTCGGTCAACTTCGACGTCTCGGTGTTCGAGATGTTCACCACGCTGTGCGCCGGCGGCACCGTCGAGGTGGTCCGCGACGTCCTCGTCCTCGGCGAGCGCGACGGCTGGACCGGCAACGTGATCAGCACCGTCCCCTCCGCGTTCACCGAACTACTGGACCAGGTGGCGGGCAAGGTCAGCGCCGACACCGTCGTCTTCGCCGGAGAGGCACTGCCGCCGGCACTCGTGCAGCGGGTGCACGCAGCGATCCCGCGAGCGCGCGTGGTCAACGCCTACGGTCCGACGGAAGCCACCGTCTACGCCACCATGAGCGCACCGCTCGCCGCCGACGGCCGCACCCCGCCGATCGGCCGGCCGATCCCGAACACCCGGGTGTACGTCCTGGACGCGGCGCTGCGCCCGGTACCGCCCGGTGCGACCGGCGAGCTGTACATCGCCGGCTCGGCGCTGGCCCGCGGATACCACGGTCGGCCGGGGCTGAACTCGGAGCGCTTCGTGGCCTGCCCGTACGGCCGGCCCGGCGAGCGCATGTACCGGACCGGTGACGTGGTCGCCTGGACGCCCTCCGGCGAGCTGGTCTTCCGGGGACGGGCGGACGAGCAGGTCAAGATCCGCGGCTTCCGTATCGAGCCGGGCGAGATCGAATCGGTCCTGCAGGCCCACCCGGGCGTGGCCCAGGCGACAGTGATCGCCCGAGACAGCCGGAGCGGCGGTCGGCAGCTGGTCGGTTACGTGGTCCCGGCGGGGGCCGGCGCCGAGGACGGCGGCGACCTCGAACTCGACCTCAGCGTCGGTGTCTCGGTGAGCGAGCTGCGCAGCCATGTGGCGGGGCGCCTGCCGGAGTACATGGTTCCGGCGGCCTTCGTGGTGCTGGACCGGCTGCCGCTGAACCCGAACGGAAAGCTGGACCGTGCCGCGCTGCCGGACCCCGAGTTCACCGGCGGGGCGTACCGGGCGCCGCGGACCGCCGGCGAAGAACTCCTCGCGGGCGTGTTCGCCGAGGTGCTGGGCCTGGAGCGGGTCGGTATCGACGACGACTTCTTCGCCATGGGCGGCGACAGCATCAGCTCCATCCAGGTGGTGACCCGCGCCCGGGCTCTCGGCGCGGAGATCACCCCGCGGAAGATCTTCGAGCGCCGCACTGTCGCCGAACTGGCCGAGACCGCCGTGCTCAACGGCCCGGCCGACGCGGCTCGGGTGCTCGCCGAACTCGACGGCGGCGGCATCGGCCGGCTGCCGCTGCTGCCGGTGGCACGGTACGTACAGAGCCTCGGCGGCTCCTTCGAGCGGTTCGCGCAGTGGATGACGCTGGTGCTGCCCGAGGACATCGACGCGGCCGGGCTGACCGCCACCGTGCGCGCGGTGCTGGACCGCCATGACGTACTGCGGTCCCGGCTGGTGGCCGAGGACGGCGGGGGCCTGGTGGTGGCTCCGGCGGGTTCGGTGGACGCAGCTGCCCTGATCCGGCGGGTCGAGGCCGACGGACGGCCGCACGACGAGGTGGCGCAGGCCGAAGCGGCCGCGGCCGTGGCCCGCTTGGACCCCTCGGCCGGAGTGATGGCGCAGTTCGTATGGCTGGACTCCAACGCCGCCGCGGGCCGACTGCTGGCCGTGGTGCACCACCTGGCGGTGGACGGTGTGTCCTGGCGGATTCTGCTGCCCGACTTCGCCGCGGCCTGGGAGCAGGTACGCGCCGGTCGGCCGGCAACGCTGCCGCCGGTCGGAACGTCACTGCGTCGCTGGGCGTATGCGCTGGCTGATGAGGCGGTGCGGCCGGAGCGGGTGGGTGAGCTGTCGTTGTGGCAGTCGGTGCTGGAGGGGTCTGATCC
>NZ_JBIBVN010000071.1:0-15562 GCF_043080425.1 Streptomyces sp. NPDC015032
CGATGGTACTGCAGGGGGGACCCTGTGGGAGAGTAGGACGCCGCCGAACTCCTTTTGTTGGAGAGCCCCGTGCCCTTGTGGCACGGGGCTTTTCTACGTTCAGGGATCGGTTGGACAGCCCCTTTCTCGCCGGCCTTTTGATGTGCCGGAGTGAGGTCAGAGACGCCCCGCCCCCTTGAGAGCCAGGTAGGCGTCGGCGAGAGCAGGAGCGAGGTTGTCCGGGGTGGCATCGACGACGGCCGCGCCATGACGCTGGAGCTGCTCTGCGGTGCGGAGCCGCGACGTTCGGGCCTGTGCGCCGGCCGCTGCCTCGTAGACCGCGTCCACGGTGCCCCGGGCTCCTGTCATCCGTTCGATGTGAGGATCGGCCACTGAGGCCACCAGCACCGTATGGCGCTGGGTCAGTTGGCGGAGGACAGGCAGCAGGCCCTCTTCTACGGGGGCTGCGTCCAGACCGGTGAGGAGCACGATCAGAGAGCGGCGAGGTGCGCCGGCCAGTACGGCAGCGCTGAGACCTCGGGCATCCGTCTCCACGAGTGCCGGTTCGACCTGTGCCAGCGCATTCACCATCGCGGACAGAACGTCTCCTGCGGGCTTGCCCTGGACCTGAGCGCGGATCCGGCGGTCATATGCGAGCAGATCCACACGGTCGCCCGCACGAGTGGCCAGCGCGGTGAGGAGCAGGGCTGCGTCCAGAGCGGCGTCGAGACGGGGCACGTCGCCGACACGCCCTGCCGAGGTGCGACCTGTGTCCAGGACGATGAGGATGTGACGGTCCCGCTCGGGGCGCCACGTTCGCACCGCTACGGCGGTCTGGCGTGCTGTGGCCCGCCAGTCGATGGAGCGCGTGTCATCACCGGGAACGTACTCGCGAAGGCTGTCGAACTCCGTGCCCCTTCCACGAGTGAGGACACTGGTGCGGCCGTCGAGCTCCCGGAGCCTGGCGAGGCGGGACGGCAGATGCTTGCGGCTGGTGAAGGGCGGCAGGACGCGTACCGTCCACGGGACCTGGTGATTCCCTTGGCGGGCCGCAAGCCCCAGAGGTCCGAACGAGCGGACGGTGACGCGTTCGGCTCTGCGATCACCGCGCCGTGTCGGCCGCAGCGTGGTGGTCAATCGGCGACGTTCCCCCGCCGGAATCGTCAATGTGTGACGAGACGCGGCCTGCTCGGTGCCAGTGGGCCAGCTGCTGGGCGGCCAGGCGTCGCGGAGGTGTGCCCGTAGGCGCCGACGGGAAGGGTTGGTTACGGTGAGTTGTACGTCGGCGGTCTCGCCAAGTCGAACGGTTGTGTCACCGGATCGGGTGAACCGAAGCGTTCGCACTGGTGCAGCCAGGGCGTAGTCGCACAGAATTGCTAGAGAGAGCGGTGCGTTGACCGCGAGCAGGCCAGTCCAGCTCGGGGCCAGGATGCCTACAGGGAGTGATCCCAGGGCGGCCAGCAAGGCAGTACGTCCGGTAAGGGCCACGGTCACTGCCTCATCGGGGTACGGGGACGTGAGCGAGGACCGCGGTGATGACGGAGTCGGGGGTGACCCCCTCCATCTCCGCCTCGGGCCTTAGCCGGATGCGATGGCGAAGCGTGGGGAGTGCCAGGGCTTTCACGTCATCCGGAATGACGTAGTCGCGGCCGGTGAGCCAGGCCCAGGAACGGGCGGTCGACAGCAAAGCGGTAGCGCCTCGGGGAGAGACACCGAGGGAGAGCGAGGGGGATTCACGCGTGGCACGACAGATATCGACGACATAGCCGGCGATCTCCGGGGAGACCTTGGTCCGGGCGACTGCGTTGCGGGCGGCTTCCAGGTCGGCAGGGCCTGCGACGGGGCGTATGCCTGCCGACGTGAGGTCGCGCGGATTGAAGCCGTCGGCATGACGAGTGAGGACGTTGATCTCCTCGTCGCGGGAAGGCAAGGGCACCGTCAGTTTGAGGAGAAAGCGGTCCAGTTGGGCCTCGGGAAGGGGATAGGTGCCTTCGTACTCGACGGGATTCTGCGTGGCGGCCACGAGGAAGGGGTCGGGCAGGGGCCGAGGGGTTCCGTCGACGGTGACCTGGCGCTCCTCCATCGCTTCGAGGAGCGAGGACTGTGTCTTGGGAGGAGTGCGGTTGATCTCGTCGGCGAGCAGCAGGTTGGTGAAGACGGGTCCGGGCTGGAAGGAGAACTCCGCTGTGCGGGCGTCGTAGACCAGTGAGCCGGTGACGTCGCTCGGCATCAGGTCGGGGGTGAACTGCACGCGCTTGGTGTCGAGTTCGAGTGAGGCGGCGAGAGCCCGGACCAGGAGGGTCTTGGCCACGCCGGGGACGCCCTCGAGAAGGACGTGCCCCCGGCAGAGCAGGGCGACGACGAGTCCGGTGACTGCCGGGTCCTGACCGACTACGGCCTTGGCGATTTCGGAGCGCAGCGCTTCCAGGGACGCGCGGGCTGTGTCGCCGTTTCCGAGAGTCTCGGTACTCCCGGCGGGCACTGGGGGCGGGGCGCTCATGACGTGCGTACCTCTCTTTCGAGGGTGTCGAGTTGATCTGCCAGAAGTACAAGAGCGGCATCGTCGGGCGGGGCGGGTCCGAAGAGCACGGTGGGGAGATCGATGGCGGTGGTGGTGAGGCGGGCGGAAAGGGCAGGGATGAGGGTGGCGGGGGAATGTGCATCGCGTGGGGGGACGCCGATGAGCGGGGCGATGCGGGTGCGGGTGGCGGAACGGAGCGAGTCGGCGGCCCGGTCGCGGGCGTTCGCCCTGCGGTAGAGGCGAGCCCGTCCCTCGGTGGATTCGGAGGCACGGATGGCCACGGGCAGCCGTTCGGTCACCAGGGGGCCCAGGCGACGGGCGCGCCAGACGGCGGCGAGTACCGCGGCGAGCGCGAGTTGCAGGGTGCCCCACAGCCAGCCTCGGGGGATCAGGTCGGCGAAGCTGCGGTTGTCGCGGGCGCCGTCGTCGCCGTTTCCACCGTTCTCAGCAGCGGCAGAAGTGTCAGTGAGCGAGGGGAGGTACCAGACCAGATGGGGGCGGGAACCGAGGAGTTGGAGCGCCAGGGAGGCATTGCCCTGGTTGGCGAGCCGGTCGTTGTAGAGGAGGTCGGGGGCACCGAGGAGGACGGTGTCACCCGCTCCCTGTTCGACCAGGAGCAGGGTGGGGAGGCCGTCACTCGGAAAGCACGCGATGGTGTCGAGGCCGTTCGAGGCGTAGTGAAAGCCTCCCGTTTCGGCGTCGCCGGCGTTGCGGGCGGCAGGCAGGGAGCACTGAGCGGCGCGGGTGGCCACCGGTCCTGCGGGCCTCGCGTGGACGCCGGGGACCAGGCTGCCCACGGATGTCGGGCCTGCCGCGAGAAGAACGGTGCGGCCGGCCGAGTCGTCGGTCGCTGCGCGGAGGCCGTTTTGCTGGTGCGGGGTCAACAGATCGGGGGAGGTGACGAGCAGCGTGGTCTCGGGGCCGACCTGGGCCACGGCCTCGTCGAGAGTGGTGACCACCTGGACGGAGACGCCGCGGCCCTTGAGGAGTTCGGCGACGGCCCGGCTGCCGTAGCGGTCGGCGGAACGGGGGTCGAGACGGCCGTGCTGGTCGCCGGAGCGCACGGTTGCCAGCGCGACCCCGGCCGCGACGAGCACGAGGAGGGCGAGGAGCGGACCGCGGGTACGGGTCCAGATCTGGTGCGGGGTGAGGGACGCCGAGGTGGTGGGGGAGGCGGTGGCCTCGGTCATTCGGCTGCTCCCTGGGCCGCGGGTGTCAGGAGAGGCTTGGCGGTCTCGAGGTCGAGGTCCAGAGCCCGGACGGCCAGGTACGCCTGTTGGTCCGCGGTGCGGTCGCCGTACGTGACGTCGTCGAATTCTCTGGCGGCGGCATGGAGTCGCGTGGCGTGTGCGGGGAGTGGGCGGCCCGCTTCGGCGGCGGCCTCGTCCGCAGTGCGCCCGGGGCGGGGAGCGAGCAGGGCACGCTCCTCGAGGGAGCGGACGATGGCGCGCATGCGCTCCTGGACCGCCTCGTTCCAGCGGTGGGCGGAGGCATGGGCCTCGGCGGCCGCCCGGTGTTCGGCCGCGCTGCGGGGACCATCGTCGAAAAGGAGGGCGTGGGCGGAACGCACGGTGCGTCGCGGAGTGCCCAGCCGCCACCAGAGCGCGGCGGCCAGGCCGATGACGACCAGTACGAGCACGACAAGTCCGAGTGGGCCGCCCGGTGCGGCGCCGGAGGCCGTGTCCAGCAGATCGCCGATCCAGTCCCAGAGCCGGTCGAGACCGCGCCGGAGGAGGCTGGGATCGTTCTCGTGGTACATCGGCTTGGACAACTCGTGCTCCGCCGCCTCGCGGGCGGGGACACGCGGAGTGTCCACCGGTATGTCGTCGCTCGCCCGGATCAGTAGCTGCGCTGCCGTCGTGCCCCCCGCCCCCGACACGGCATCAGCTCCGAGTGTTGTATCCGGGCAGGCCCGCTGCCCGGGCGAGATCGAGATCGAGTGCCTCGCGGCGGATGCGCTGATCGACGTAGAGCAGGGCCATCACACCGGCGGAGAGCGGGTAGGTGATCGTCGCGGTGATGACCTGCCCGATGCCCGAGACGATCAGGAACGGCCAGCCGAAGTTCGTGGAGCCGTCGGTGAGGACGGAGCCGATACCGCCGCTGTCCACGGTCATCGCGATGACGCCGAACGGGATGGCGATGATCACGGACACGATGAGAGTCAGCAGCCAGGTCAGAGCCAGGACGCCGAAGGTCCGCCACCAGGCGCCGCTGACCAGCTTCGCGGAACGGCGCATGGAGGTCGTGATCGATTGCCGCTCCAGCATCAGCGCCGGCGAGGCGAGACAGAAACGGACCATCAACCAGATGACGACGACGGATGCGGCCAGGAAGCCGATGACGACGAGTCCGGCGCCCGCGGCGGAGCCGATGAGCATGCCCGGCAGCAGGCCGACCGTCATGACGGCGGCGCCGATCAGGGTCAGCAGCAGTGTGAGCCCCAGCAACTGGGCAAGCCGGGGCCGGGCCTCGGTCCATGCGTCGGAGAGCGTCACCGGACGGCCCAGCACCGAACGGCTGATCACCACGGTCAGTACGGATGTCGTGATGAGCGTGGCGATCAAGGTGATGAACAGGGACGGCACGCTGCTGATCAGTGCCGACCGAGCCGATTCGGCGGCCTGCCTGAGTTCCTCCGAGCCGGTGGCGTTCGGATCGATCGCCGCCGGTACCGGCAGCAGGTAGCGCTGTACGAGAATGGTCGCGATCTGGGCGATCACGGCAACGGTCAGTGTGATGCCGAGGACCGTACGCCAGTGGGCGCGCATCGTGGAGACAGCGCCGTCGAGGATCTCTCCGACGCCGAGTGGCCGCAGCGGGATGACGCCGGGCTTGGCCGCAGCGGGCGGTCCGCCCCAGCCCGCGCTGTGCGGCCCGCTGCCCCAGCCGGGGCCCTGAGGTCCTCCGCCCCAGCCCGGGGCGGCGGGAGGCGCACTGGGGCCCGCCCCCGGAGCGCCGGGTGCGGACCACTGCCCCGCGGGCGGCTGTGTGGGAGACCAGTTCCCTGCAGGGCCGCTGCCGTCGACGGGTTCGGAAGGCCGGGGGACGCCCGCCTCCTGGCCGTCGGAGGGGGCAGATCCGGGCGAGGCCCAGCCCGGAGTGTCGTTCATTGTCGCTCCTTCACGGTCCTGTCCGCGCATCGGGACGGCAGGTTGCCAGCCATCGTGCCACGCGATGCTCCGCGACGGGCCGGGCGTTCCCTCTCCTTCGTCCCTTCATTTGTGGGCGGCTCACCGGGCAGACTGGGCGGATGGCTGATCAGGACGCGCAATCGCAGGTGGGCATCGAGCCTCCCGCGCTTCCCGTACTTCGCTGGGGCGAGCTTCCGGAAGGCCCTGTGCTGGTGCTTCTCGACCAGACGCGGCTGCCAGCCGAGGAGGCCGAGCTGGTGTGTGCCGATGTTCCCGCGCTGGTGCGGGCGATCCGGACGCTGGCAGTACGCGGGGCTCCTCTCCTGGGCATCGCGGGGGCCTACGGAGTGGCTCTCGCGGCCGCACGGGGAGACGACGTGGCGGAGGCCGCGGGGCTGCTGGAGCGGGCGCGGCCCACCGCGGTGAATCTCGGTTACGGGGTGCGGCGGGCTGCCGGGGCGTACCGGGCGGCCGTCGAGAAGGGGGCGGAGCCGAGGCGGGCCGCCGAGGTGGCGCTGGCCGAGGCCAGGGCGCTGCACCGGGAGGACGCCGAGGCCAGCGAGCGGATGGCACGGTACGGGCTTGCCCTGCTTGACGAACTGCTGCCCGGTGGCGGGCATCAGTTGCTGACGCACTGCAATACGGGGGCGCTCGTCTCCGGTGGCGAGGGCACTGCCTTCGCCGTGGCGCTCGGGGCACACCGGGAAGGGAGGCTGCGCCGGCTGTGGGTGGACGAGACACGCCCGCTGCTGCAGGGGGCCAGGCTGACCGCGTACGAGGCGGCGTGCAACGGCATGCCGTACTGCTTGCTCACGGACAACGCCGCAGGTTCGCTGTTCGCCGCGGGGGAGGTGGACGCCGTGCTCATCGGGGCGGACCGTATCGCCGCGGACGGATCGGTGGCGAACAAGGTGGGGAGTTATCCGCTGGCGGTGCTCGCGAAGTACCACCACGTACCGTTCATCGTGGTGGCGCCGACCACGACCGTGGATCTGAACACCGCGGACGGGGCATCGATCACTGTGGAGCAGCGGCCGGAGCGTGAAGTGACGGAGCTCACATCGGTGCGGGCCGGGGTGAGGGGCGGAGACGCCGGTGGATTGCTCTTGGCGCCGGTCGGAACCCCTGCCTACAACCCCGCATTCGACGTCACACCGCCGGAGCTGGTCACGGCGATCGTCACGGAGGAGGGCATGGTTTCCCCGGTCACAGGGGCCGGACTGGCAGAGCTGTGTGCCAGATCATCGCAGGTAACGATTAGCTAATGGGATGATGTCGATTATGAAGGGACGCGTCCTTGTCGTCGACGACGACACCGCACTGGCCGAGATGCTCGGGATTGTGCTGCGTGGTGAAGGGTTCGAGCCGTCGTTCGTAGCGGACGGCGACAAGGCACTTGCCGCTTTTCGTGAGGCCAAACCGGACCTGGTCCTGCTGGATCTGATGCTGCCCGGAAGGGACGGCATCGAGGTCTGCAGGCTGATCAGGGCCGAGTCGGGTGTACCGATCGTCATGCTCACTGCCAAGAGCGACACGGTTGACGTGGTGGTGGGCCTGGAGTCCGGGGCCGACGACTACATTGTCAAGCCGTTCAAGCCTAAGGAGTTGGTTGCCCGGATCAGGGCACGTCTGCGGAGATCCGAGGAGCCGGCGCCGGAACAGCTGGCCATCGGGGATCTGGTCATCGATGTGGCCGGTCACTCGGTGAAGCGGGACGGGCAGTCGATCGCCCTCACCCCGCTGGAGTTCGACCTGCTGGTCGCGCTCGCCCGTAAGCCGTGGCAGGTCTTCACTCGTGAGGTACTGCTGGAGCAGGTGTGGGGATACCGCCACGCCGCTGACACCCGGCTGGTGAATGTGCACGTTCAGCGGCTGCGTTCCAAGGTCGAGAAGGACCCGGAGCGGCCTGAGATCGTGGTGACCGTCCGCGGGGTCGGTTACAAGGCCGGACCGAGCTGAGATGCCCCTGAGTAGCGCTGCTCCGCAGCCCGGGGAGCCGGGAGCCCGTGCGGAGCGGGCTGCTGGTCCAGGACACAGGGCGTCTCAGGCCGGGCGCCTTCTGCAGGGTGGCCGGTTCTTCCACGACCGGGCGCCCGGTGGCCCCTTTCCGCGTCTGCTGTTGCGCTGGGTGCGGCGTCCGCTGCTGCCCGCCCTGCGGCTGTGGCGACGCAACATCCAGCTGCGGGTCGTGGCGGGCACGCTGCTCATGTCGCTCGGTGTGGTGCTGCTCCTCGGACTGGTCGTGATCGGGCAGGTGCGCAACGGACTGCTCGAAGCGAAGGGCAAGGCTGCCCAGACCCAGGCCGCAGGCGGTTTCGCGGCGGCCCAGGAGAAGGCGAACGCCCCCCTCACCCCCGGCGGGCAGGGCGGCGACGCGTCGGACGGCACCACGGCCAACAACTCCTGGCGCACCGAGCTCGTCGACCAGCTCGCCAGCGGCGGCAAGAACGCCTTCAACGTGGTGGCGCTCAGCGCCGACGAGGGCACCCGTGCGCCGCGCGGTTCGGGCAGTGTGGAGGCGGCGAGCATTCCGCAGAGGCTGCGGGACTCCGTGAACAAGGGCCCGGGGGCGTACCAGACGTACTCCATGATCCAGTACGCGAACGGGCAGGAGCAGCAGCCGGGGCTGGTCGTGGGCAAGCGGCTCTACGACATCGACCACAATCCGTACCAGCTCTACTACCTCTTTCCGCTGACGCAGGAGGAGAAGTCGCTGACGCTGATCAAGACCACGCTGGCGACCGCGGGACTGTTCGTGGTCGTGCTGCTCGGGGCCATTGCCTGGTTCGTGGTGCGGCAGGTCGTCACGCCCGTGCGCATGGCGGCGGGCATCGCCGAACGGCTCTCCGCGGGCAGGCTCCAGGAACGGATGAAGGTCACCGGCGAGGACGACATCGCCCGGCTCGGCGAGGCCTTCAACAAGATGGCGCAGAATCTGCAGCTGAAGATCCAGCAGCTGGAGGAACTGTCCCGGATGCAGCGGCGCTTCGTCTCCGACGTCTCCCACGAGCTGCGGACACCGCTGACGACCGTACGGATGGCCGCCGATGTCATCCATGAGGCCCGCAGCGACTTCGATCCCGTGACGGCGCGCTCCGCGGAGCTGCTCGGGGACCAGCTCGACCGGTTCGAGTCGCTGCTCTCCGATCTGCTGGAGATCAGCCGGTTCGACGCGGGCGCCGCGGCGCTGGAGGCCGAGCCGATAGATGTGCGGCAGGTCGTCCGGCGGGTGATCGGCGGGGCGGAGCCGCTGGCCGAGCGCAAGGGCACCCGGATCCGGGTGGTCGGCGACGAGCAGCCGGTGATAGCGGAGGCCGACGCGCGGCGGGTGGAGCGTGTCCTGCGCAACCTCGTGGTCAACGCCGTCGAGCACGGCGAGGGCCGGGACGTGGTGGTGCGGATGGGGGCGGCCGGAGGCGCGGTCGCCGTGGCCGTACGGGACTACGGCGTGGGGCTCAAGCCCGGTGAGGCGACACGGGTGTTCAACCGTTTCTGGCGGGCGGACCCGGCCCGCGCGCGGACGACCGGCGGTACCGGGCTCGGACTGTCCATCGCCGTGGAGGACGCGCGGCTGCACGGCGGCTGGCTGCAGGCGTGGGGTGAGCCCGGTGGCGGTTCGCAGTTCCGGCTGACACTGCCGCGCACGGCGGACGAACCCCTGCGCGGATCGCCCATACCGTTGGAACCCGAGGACTCCCGGCGCAACCGGGAGAACCGGGAGCGAGCCACGGCCGCTCCCACGGCCGGGGACGAGCACCGGCTGACGGCGGTGCCGGCCCAGCCCGGCGGCAACGACCGGAGCGCGCTCCCCGTGCCCTCACACGCCCCCGTGGTCTCCCGGACGGCGCCGGCCTCGGTCCATCCGGCCGCCCTGCCGGGGAGCGGCGCACGGGTGGTGGCGCGCCAGGCCGAGCACCGGCCGGGTGGGGATGCCGATTGTGGAGTGAAGGAACCGGAGCGGGGAGAACCGAATCGTGGGCACTGACCGTCGCGGGGACGGCCGTGGGCGCGTGCCGGCGCTGTTCGCACTGCTCGGAAGCGGTGTCCTGCTCCTGTCCGCGTGCGCCTCGATGCCCGGCACCGGGGATGTCAAGCCCGTCGACGCTTCACAGCCCGGCGACTCCCAGGTGCAGGTGTACGCGGTGGCGCCGCGTGACAACGCCACCCCCAACGAGGTTGTCGACGGCTTCCTGGAGTCGATGACCAGCGATGACTCGGACTTCAGAACGACTCGTAAGTACCTGACGAGGAAGGCGGCCAGCACCTGGAAGCCGAGTGCGTTCACGACGGTGCTCACCAAGGCGCCGAACCGGAACGACCGCTCGTTCCGTGACAGCGACCCTGGTGTCACACAGATCACCTACACCCTGACCGGTGAGAAGGTGGCAACGGTCGACGCACAGAACGCCTATCAGCCGCTCGCGCCCACGGATTACAGCCAGATCCTGCGTCTGGTGAAGGAGAACGGCAAGGACGGCAAGGAGTGGCGCATCGACCTCGTCCCGGACGGCCTGCTGCTGGGGCAGTCCGACTTCAAGCGCCTCTACCGTTCCGTCGACAAGTACTACTTCGCCGCGGGGCGGACGGCGGCGCAGTCGACGCTGGTCGCCGACCCCGTCTACCTCCGCAGCCGGACGGACCCCGGCACCGGGATGGACACCGTGACGCAGGCGGTCCGCAGTCTCCTGGCGGGGCCGACCAGTTGGCTGCGGCCGGCGGTCGAGTCCCGCTTCCCCCCGGGCACGGAGCTGAAGAAGGGCGTCACCTCGCTGTCCCCCGACGACCGCAACGTACTGAAGGTGCCGCTCAACAAGAAGGCGGACGGTGTCGGACAGCGCTCCTGCCGCATGATGGCCTCACAGGTTCTCTTCACCCTGCGGGACCTGACGTCCGCACGGGTCGAGCAGGTCCAGCTCCAGCGCTCCGACGGCTCTCCCCTGTGTGTCATCGATACGGACCAGGCGGAGGAGTTCGCTCCTGACGGTTCGTCGAGCGGGCCGGACAGTCAGTACTTCGTCGATGCCAAGGGGCATGTGGCGCGGATTCCCGGCAGCACCAAGGGCAGTGGCACCCCGGAGGCGGTGGCAGGTCCACTCGGCAACGGGCCGGTGCGGATGGGCACGGTCGGGGTGGCCAGGGACGAGCAGTCGGCGGCAGCGGTCTCGCACGACGGGGTGGCCCTCTACGTGTCGTCCATCACCTCCGACGGCGAGCTTCCGGCAGCCCTGGTCACCAGCAGGGCCCACCGCCCGGCCGACCGTCTGTCGGTGCCGAGCTGGGACGGCCGGGGCGACCTCTGGGTGGCCGACCGGGACCCCGGCAACCGCAGACTGCTGCGGCTGCCCGGCGGCACCGGGCAGCCGCAGGAGGTCACCGTGCCGAGCCTGGACGGCGGTCGCATCGACGCACTGCGGATGTCCGCGGACGGGGTACGGATCGCGCTCCTGGTGACCAAGGACGACCACACCACGCTGAAAATCGGCCGGATCGAGCGGCGCGGGCCGGAAACGGATCAGAAGGTCTCGGTGGTGGAGTTGCGGCAGGCCGCACCGCAGCTGGCGGATGTGACCGCGATGTCGTGGTCGGGCCGGAGCCGTCTCGTGGTGGTCGGCAAGGAGCAGGGCGGCGTGCAGCAGGTCCGCTATGTGCAGACGGACGGTTCGACGCCCGCGTCGGGCGTTCTGCCCGGCGTGAACCAGGTGTCGTCGGTCGCGGCGGCGGACGACGAGCAGTTGCCGCTGATGGCGGCCACGTCGAGTGACGGGATCGTGAAGCTGTCGCCGGGTGACAACTGGCAGACGGTGGTCAAGGAAGGCTCGGCGCTGGTCTATCCGGGCTGAGACTCCACAAGGCCCCTCCGGCTTTTCCACAGGGGTGGCCGGGTCCCTCGGGGGAGGGCACAGTGGAGTCATGCGGGGATGGTGGCGGGAGATCTCCGGACTGGTCCTGCCGGTGTCCTGTGGTGGCTGCGGCAGGCCGCGTGTGGAGCTGTGCGAGGAATGCCGTGCGGAGTTGTACGGCCCAGTGCCGCGCAGGGTGAGGCCCGCTCCGGAGCCCGTGGGCCTGCCGGTGGTGCATGCGGCCGCCGCGTACGAGAACGCCGTACGCGCGGTGCTCCTGGCCCACAAGGAGCGTGGCGCACTGGGACTGGCCGGGGCGCTCGGGAAGGCGCTGGCGGGGGCCGTACGGGCCGGGACGGGACAGGTGGGCCCTGTCGGCCCGCTGCTGCTCGTGCCCGTGCCGTCGGCGCGGCGGGCCGTGGCAGCGCGGGGGCATGACCCGACGCGCCGGATCGCGCTGGCCGCCACGGGTGAGCTGCGGCGCGGTGGCATCCGGGCGCGGGTGGCGGGGGTGCTCCGGCAGCGGCGGCCGGTGGCCGATCAGGCGGGGCTCGGGGCCCGGCAGCGGCATGCGAATCTCGCCGGGGCGCTGGAGGTCGTGGCCGGGGCCGAGCGGCTGCTTGCGGCCGGACGGGTGGTGCTGGTGGACGACCTTCTGACGACCGGTGCCTCGCTGGCCGAGGCGGCTCGGGCGATCGGCGCTGCGGGCGGGGGCGACGGTGGCACCCCTGGCAGCGCGCAGGCGGCCGTTGTCGCGGTTTCTCCCTCGGCCTTCGAAATAAACCGGAACTGCCAGTGAACTTGCATCGTTGCAGGTAGTGAGCGGGTGAAAAGACCTGAATGGAGGTACGTGCGAGTAGCGGGTGCCGACATCCGGCCAGGCAGGCTATGTTCGGTTGTGAGGAAAGGTGAATGCCGGACCTCGATGAATGCACCGCCAGGTTTCGGGCAGGTAACTCACCAGTAGCCGGAAGCAGGGAATTCGGTGGGGTGGAGACCCCGCCGATGGGGGAGGAGGAGGTGGAAGTCACCGAGTCCGCGGCTCCGGTCACGACCGGGGCCTGGTGCAAAAGGGAGATGCTCCGCCGCTGAGCGGAGCGATCCGGGAACGGAGTTCTGCGTGGACATCGTCGTCAAGGGCCGCAAGACCGAGGTGCCTGAGCGGTTCCGCAAGCACGTGGCCGAGAAGCTGAAGCTGGACAAGATCCAGAAGTTCGACGGCAAGGTGATCAGCCTCGACGTCGAGGTGTCCAAGGAGCCGAACCCCCGTCAGGCCGACCGTTCCGACCGGGTGGAGATCACGCTCCGCTCGAGGGGGCCGGTCATCCGGGCGGAAGCGGCCGCCGGCGACCCGTACGCAGCGCTGGACCTGGCCACCGGCAAGTTGGAGGCGCGGCTGCGCAAGCAGCACGACAAGCGCTACAGCCGCCGCGGCAACGGCCGGATTCCCGCTGCCGAGGTCGCCGAGACCGTGCCGGGCGCGGCGTCGTTCAACGGCGAGGGAGATCTGGTCGGCAGCGAGACGTCCGAGTCCGTGCCCACGACCAGGTTCGGCTCGCTGGAGGTTCAGGGCGAGGGCCCGCTGGTGATGCGTGAGAAGACGCACGTCGCCGCACCGATGTCGCTCGATCAGGCGCTCTACGAGATGGAGCTGGTCGGGCACGACTTCTATCTGTTCGTCGACTCCGAGACGAAGGAACCCAGTGTCGTCTACCGACGACATGCCTATGACTACGGTGTCATCCACCTGAGGACCGATCCGCTGGCCGCCGATGAGGCGGGCGGCGCGGGCGGTGCGCTCGGCGGCTGACGTCACCTCCCGTGGTGCCCCTGGAGCGCCTGTGCGCCCCCAGGGGCACCCGCTTGCGGCCACGGGATCACCGTTCCGACGTCCAGGCATGAAATCATGTCGTCCCAAGCCAACCGGCGTTCTGTGAACTGCCGTTGTGGACAATTTGTGAACTTCAGGCCGTGGCCTTCAGGGGGAGGAACGATGGCGGACACCTTCGGGCCCGTGCGCGGTGCGAATGATGCCGATGAAACCGCCGGTGCGGACGCGGACATCGGTTCCGGCAAGGAGCCGATCCGGGTCCTCGTGGTGGACGACCACGCGCTTTTTCGCAGAGGTCTGGAGATCGTCCTCGCCCAGGAGGAGGACATCCAGGTCGTCGGCGAGGCGGGTGACGGGGCGGAGGCGGTCGACAAGGCGGCCGATCTGCTGCCGGACATCGTGCTGATGGACGTCAGGATGCCCAAGCGCGGTGGCATCGAAGCCTGTACGTCGATCAAGGAGGTGGCCCCCAGCGCGAAGATCATCATGCTGACGATCAGCGACGAGGAGGCCGACCTCTACGACGCGATCAAGGCGGGCGCCACCGGATATCTCCTCAAGGAGATCTCCACGGACGAGGTGGCGACGGCAATTCGCGCGGTCGCCGACGGGCAGTCGCAGATCAGCCCTTCCATGGCGTCCAAACTGCTCACCGAGTTCAAGTCGATGATCCAGCGGACCGACGAGCGCCGGCTGGTGCCCGCGCCGCGGCTCACCGATCGGGAACTGGAGGTCCTGAAACTCGTCGCAACGGGTATGAACAACCGCGATATCGCGAAGGAACTGTTCATTTCCGAGAACACCGTGAAGAACCATGTCCGCAACATTCTGGAGAAGTTGCAGCTGCACTCCAGGATGGAAGCCGTGGTCTATGCCATGCGGGAGAAGATCCTGGAGATCAGGTGACCAGTCCTGCGACGGGGCCGCACGGACTGGACGGGGCGACGGCACCGGGTGGAGAGAGGGGCGGGCGCGGTCACGCCAGAGCGCGGGCGATTTGCTGAGCGAGCGGCCCGCGCAGATCCGGTGCGTCGACCCGTTCCAGCCGGACATCCGTGCAGCCGACCCAGGACGCCGCCTCCACCAGGGCCTCGGCCATCGGCGCCACGGCCTTGCGGCTCTCCAGGGACACCTGCCGCGCGACCAGGGTGCTGCCCTCGCGTGCCGGGTCGACGCGGCCCCGCAGCTTTCCACCTGCCAGCAGCGGCATCGCGAAGTAACCGTGTATCCGCTTGGCCTTGGGGACGTATGCCTCCAGACGGTGGGCGAATCCGAAGATCCGCTCGGTGCGTGCCCGTTCCCAGACCAGCGAGTCGAACGGTGACAGAAGAGTCGTACGATGCCGCCCGCGCGGCTCCGAGGCCAGTGCCGCCGGGTCCGCCCAGGCCGGCTTCGACCATCCCTGCACCGTGACCGGCACCAGACCGGAGTCTGCCACGACCGCGTCGAACTGCTCACCCCTGAGCCGGTGGTAGTCAGCGATGTCCGCGCGGGTGCCGACACCCAGGGACTGCCCCGCGAGTGCGACCAGCCGGCGCAGGCACTCCGCGTCGTCCAGGTCGTCGTGCAGCACGGCATCGGGCAGGGCCCGCTCGGCGAGGTCGTACACCCGCTTCCAGCTGCGCCGCTCGGTGCACACCACCTCGCCGTACATCAGGGCGCGTTCGACGGCGACCTTCGACTCCGACCAGTCCCACCACTCCCCGCCGTTCTTCGCGCCGCCCAGCTCCGTAGCCGTCAACGGGCCCTCGGTGCGCAGCTGCTTGATCACCGTCTCGTAGGCGCTGTCCGGCAGGGCGTGGTGCCAGTGGGGGCGCGAGCGGTAGGCGCGGCGGCGGAACGCGAAGTGCGGCCACTCCTCGACCGGCAGGACGCAGGCCGCGTGCGACCAGTACTCGAAGGTGCGGCCGCCCGACCAGTACGCCTCCTCGACCGTGCGCCGGCCGACCGCGCCCAGGCGCGCGTACGGGATCAGTTCGTGCGAACGCGCGAGCACCGAGATCGTGTCGAGCTGGACGGCGCCGAGATGCCGCAGCACTCCCGGGACACCGGCCCGGCGGTCCGGAGCGCCCAGGAAGCCCTGGGCGCGCAGGGCTATCCGGCGCGCCTGGTCGGCGGAGAGATCGGTGGCGGGAAGCGGCACAGACGTCATGCCCCGCACCCTAGACGAGTCATTCCGAATGCTGACGGTGCGTTTGGGAACGCGGACAGGGCGTCCAAGATCGATCTGTGACGAATGACCTGGACGCCCTGCTCA
>NZ_JBIBVN010000072.1:0-14302 GCF_043080425.1 Streptomyces sp. NPDC015032
GACGGCCTGGAGGGCGACGAGGGCGCGTTCCTGGCCTGCTCCTTCTGGCTGGCCGACGACCTGGCGATGATCGGCCGGGTCGACGAGGCACGCCGTCTCTTCGAGCGGCTGCTGTCCCTGCGCAACGACCTGGGCCTGCTCGCGGAGGAGTGGGATCCCCGGCTCCAGCGCCAGGTGGGGAACTTCCCCCAGGCCTTCAGCCATGTGCCGCTGATCGACACGGCACTGCGCCTGACGGCGAGCGGGGCGTACGTCGGCTGACCCCGGCGAGCGGGAGAGGGGCGGGCCACCGCGTGCACGGTGGCCCGCCCCTCTCCGTACTCCGTCCGGACAAGCAGGACGTGGGCACCCGCGGGGGCGGCGAGCACCCTCCGGCAGTCGCACATGGTGCGGCGTCAGCGCCGCGGTCCACCGCTCTCCGCACCGGTCACGACGGGCAGCTCCGAGGGCAGCCCCCATTCACTCCAGGAGCCGTCGTACACGGCCAGTTCGCGGTACCCCGCAAGCGCGGCCCCCAGTGTCAGGACGCAGGCGGTGACACCCGATCCGCAGCTGAAGAACAGCCGCTCCCGCTCCCCCACGAGGGCGGCGAACTCGGCGCGCAGCTCGTCCGCCGGGCGCATCCGGCCGGCGCGCTGGAGCTCGCCGAAGGGCAGATTGACCGCCCCCGGCATATGGCCGGCGCGCAACCCCGGCCGCGGCTCGGCGACCGCGCCGGAGAACCTCTCCCTCGACCGGGCGTCGAGGACGACCGCGCCGGGATCGGCCAGGGCAGCGGTCACCTCGCCGCTGCCGACGACCAGCCCCGCACGCGGCCGGGCGGTGAAATCGCCAGGTGCCGCACCGGGCGCGGGAGGGTCGTTCTCCAGCGGCAGCCCGGCGTCGGCCCAGGCGGGCAGGCCGCCGTCGAGCACCGCGGCCCGGTCGAAGCCCATCGCGCGCAGCATCCACCAGGCCCGCGCGCTGGAGTAGATGCCCACGCGGTCGTAGACGACGACGGTGTCGGCGTCGTGGACCCCGAGGGCGCGCAGCTCGCCGGTGAACCGGCCGGCGTCGGGCATCGTGTGGGGCAGCGGCCCCGAGTGGTCGGACAGCGCCCCGTCGATGTCGAAGGGCCGCGCTCCCGAAATCCACTGCCCCGGGCCCCGGTGGGCGCCCACGGAGGCGTCGAGGACCACCAGCCCGGGCGAGCCGAGCCGCGCCGCGAGCCAGTCGGTCCCGACCAGCGGGCCGGGAAGGTCCTCCCGGTGTGCGTACGCCGTTACGTCGTCGCTCACGTCTGCTCCAGGTCGGGGTCCGGGCCGGGCCCGGTCGGGTTCCGGGATGGCGTACCGCTTCGCCCTCGTGCCCGGACCGTGCGGCGGTCACAAGATCGCAGCGGCCATCGACCCCTGTCAACAGCGGTCCGAGGCCCCCGGCAGACCGAAAGCGGCGGTCCGGCGCCCCGGCCACGGACTCCCCCGACGGCTCCCCGACGACGCCTCCCGCGCCCCGGGCCGGTACCTTCCTGAATCAGGGCGACTACCCGCCCGACCCGAGTGGAAGCGCGAGGCCAGAGCCAGTGGAGACGCAAGGCGGAATCACCGTGCAGCGGGCCCTTGAGCTGCCCGGGCTGCGCAGCGGGCTCCCGGAGGTGGTGGCCGGCACCGACCGGCTGAACCGTACGGTGCGCTGGGTGCACGCGGGCGAGGTCCCGAACATCGCTTCGCTGCTCAAGGGCGGCGAGCTGTTGCTCACCACCGGCCTGGGGCTCGGTACCCGCCCCGCCGAGCAGCGCGCCTTCGTCCGCAGGCTCGCCGACCGCCAGATCGCCGCCCTGGTGGTGGAGCTCGGACCGCGCTTCAGCAGGCTGCCCGCCTCGATCGTGGACGCTGCACGCGCGGCCGGTCTGCCGCTGGTGCAGTTGCACCGCGAGGTGCCGTTCGTGACGGTGACCGAGGAGATCCACACCGAGATCGTCAACGGTCACTACGCGCTGCTGCGGCAGGCCGAGGACGTGCACCGGCGGTGCACGGAGGCGCTGCTCGGCGGTGGTGGAGTACCCCAGGTGCTGGGCATCCTCGCGGACTTCGCGGCCAATCCGGTCTTCCTGGAGACGGCGGACGGCCAGTTGCTGTATGCCGCGGGGCCCGCGTCCGGCCCGGTCTGTGCCGATCCGCTCCAGGTGTGGGAAGGGATGCGCGGCGACCGGGCGGCCCGCGAGTCGCCGCCCGCCGGTTCGGTGCTGGTGGATGTGCCGGGCGGCGGCCCGGGGACCGGTTCGGTGCGGGCCAGGCTGGTGCTGCTGGCCGTGTCCGGGCCGCTGGTGACCGTGCACCGGATGGCGGCGGAGCGGGCGGCCGGGATTCTCGCCGTCGTGCTGATGCAGGCCCGCCAGGAGGAGGAGCTCGCGGCGCGCGGCCGGGGCGACTTCCTGACGGATCTCGCGGAGGGCCGGATCACGCCGGAGGACGCGCCCGCGCAGGCCCGCGTACTGGGCTTCAAGCCGGGTGAGATGCCGCTGCTGCCGGTCGTGATGCGGCTGGCTCCCGAGTTGTCCGTGTCGGGGAACTGGGCGCTGCTGGCGCGGGCGGTGCTGGAGGAGCTCTCGTCGGTGGGGGTACCGGTGCTGCTCGGTGTGCGGCCCGTGGAGGGCCGGGTTCCGGTGCTGCTGGGGCTGCGGTCCGAGACGGAGCGCACGGCGGTCGCGGACCGGGTCGCGGCAGCGCTGCGCGCCGGTGTGGAGCGGGCCGGTCTGGAGCGGGCCGGATCGCACCCACCGGTCGTGGTGGTGGGCGTGGCGGGCGGCTGGGCGGCGGCCGGGGCGGGGCTGCGGCACGCCGCGGAGACGGCGACGGCCGCGCACGGCCTCGCCGACCGGCCGTGGTACGACGCCCGGCGCCTGGACATCGATCTGCTGCTGTGGCGGCTGCGGGACCACCCGGATCTGGCGGCGTTCGTGGACCGGGCGATCGGTCCGCTGCGCGATCACGACCGCACCTCACGCCCTCCGCTGCTGCCGACACTGGAAACGTATCTCGCCCACGCGGGCCGCAAGGCGGAGACGGCACGCGAACTGCATCTGAACCGCCAGACGCTGTACAACCGGCTGGCCCGCATCGGTGAGCTGCTCGGCACCGACCTGGACGACCCCCAGGCCGTCCTGGCCCTGAGCCTGGCCCTCCGCGCCAGGCGTCACACGTCGTAGCCCCGGCCCCGTCCGGCGAGCGGCCCGTTCACCGTGTCCGGGCTGCCGCCAACGGCTGCGTCAGCTCGTCGTAGACGCTGAGCACCTGGGCGATCGTGTCGTCCTCCGTCGGCCAACTCGCGGCCTGCGCCCACCCCGCGGCCACCAGCTCCGCACGCCGCTCCGGATCGCCGAGCAGTCTGACCACCGTCCGCGCGAGCGCCTCCGCGTTCCCGTACGGTACGAGTTCCGCCGCATCCCCCACGAGTTCGGGCACCCCTCCGACCGCGGTGGCGACCAGCGGAACGCCGAGCCGCAGTGCCTCCTGGGCCAGCACCGAGCGTGCCTCCCAGCGGCTGGACAGCACGGCCAGGTCGGCGACGGCGAGGAGTTCCGCGATGTCGTCGCGGTCCCCGACGATCCGTACGGGCAGTTCCTCGTCCTTGATCCGGCGCTGCAGGACGGCCCGTTCCCGCCCCTCCCCCGCGATGATCAGCAGCGGTGCCGGGGCGAGTTCGCGCCACACCCGTGCGGCATCGAGCAACATGCCATACCCGTGATGCGGTACGAGACTCCCGTACGACACGATCAACGGCCTTCCCACCGCACCGAGTTCGGCGCGTGCCTTGTCCTCGTCGACGGGGGCGGCCGGGCGCGCCACCGGGGCGGAGACCGGCGAGAGCCGGGCATCGCGCGCGCCTCGGTGTCGCGCCCGGTCGACCAGCTCCGATGTCGTACCGAGCACAACCGCCGCCGCCCGGGCCGCCCTTCGCTCCATCAGGTGGAGCAGCCGGACGCGGGCGCCTTCGGCGTGGGCTCGGGCGTGCCAGGTGACGACCAGCGGCACACGCCTGCCGCCGAGCGCGAGGGCGGCGCGCACGGCGGCGTGCAGACCGTGCGCGTGAACCACGTCCGCCGTCAGGCAGGCGGCGCGCAGCGCGGCGACGGCCGCGGGATCGCTGCGCCGGGGTACGGGGGTGAACCCGGCGCCCGTACCGGAGAATTCGTAGGCGTGGTCCAGTTCGGCCGGGGCACAGACGGTGACGTGCACGCCTCTCGCCACCAGCCCCGCGGCCAGCGAGCTGACGTGGGCGCTGCTGCCCGCGCTGCCGCCGCCCAGGACTTGGACCGTACGCAGCTGTGACACGTTGAATGGCTCCCGGGGGTCCCGAGTCGGGGTAAATGGCACCGCCAAGGATGCCAGTCCGTACGCACGTTCCGGCACAGTCCGGCCACTGCCCCGGTGCGGGCCGCAGCAACCGGGCGCGGCGTACCACTCGCACGGGTGATGAGGCGGAGCGATGTTGCCGCGTGCGCGCGCCCCGCCTCCCGTCAGCGCTCCGACAGCAGCCGGGCGAAACGGCTGACCCGGTCCCCGTACACCGTCGCCGCGACGAGCCCCGCCGCGTGGGCGACGAGCCCGGCCCGGCCGCGGCCCGCGACGACGGCGACGCCGACCGCGGCGCCCAGGGCGTGGGCCCCGGTGTCCCCGATCATGGTGCGCTGCCCCAGGTCGTCGGCGACGAGGGCTGCCACGGCCCCCATCGGTGCGGCAGTGAGCGCGCCGGCCGGCAGGCCCGGGGCCCCGAGGGCGAATACGGTGGCGGCGGCCGCGGCGGGCCGTACATCCGTCAGATTGACGAGGTGCGCGGTCCCCGCGATCACCGCCCCGGCGAGAATCCGGTCGACGGGCCGCTCCTTGAGCAGCGCACCGGCCACGAGCCCGGCCGCTCCGATCCCGAACAGCTTCACCGCACCACTGGTCACCGCACCGTCCCGCAGCGCTCCCAGGTGGGCACGGAACCCGCGGCGCGGGTCGTCCGCACCGGCGAGGTCGTCGTACGCGCCGCAGCCGCCCGCCGCGAGCACGGCCAGCACGGCGGCGCATCTGGTACGGGCCGGCAGGGGCAGAACGGCCGTTCCGGCCGCCGCGCCGAGAGCGACGGCCGGCCCCGCGTACAGATCGACGGTGCGGCCCGCGTAGTTGGTGCGCTGCCAGCGTCCGCGCGGCCGGGTCCGCAGTGCCCGGTACACACCCCCCGCGACGGCTGCGGCCACGGCGGCCCCGCTGAATGCTGCTCCCATGCGGGTCAGGCTACGCGCCGGTCCGCCCGGCCCGTCCGGCGGTCGTTCCGTCCGCAGGTCTCCGGGCGGGCCCGAAGCGCGGGCCCGCCCGGAGCGCGCCCGCACGCGGGGCGGCCTCGCGGCGTCCGCTACCCGTCCGCCCGCGCCGCGGCCAGCAGCTCCTCCGCGTGGGCGCGTGCCGTCTGCGAGTCCTCCTGGCCCGCGAGCATCCGGGACAGCTCCCGTACCCGGTCCTCGCCCTCCAGGACCGTGACCCCGCTGCTGGTCACCGCCCCGTCGACCGTCTTCTCGACCAGCAGCTGCCGGTCGGCGAAGGCCGCCACCTGGGGCAGGTGCGTCACGACGACGACCTGCGCGGACCTGGCCAGCTTCGCGAGCCGTCGGCCGACCTCGACGGCGGCCTTGCCGCCGACCCCCGCGTCGACCTCGTCGAAGAGGTACGTGGGTACCGGATCGGAGCCGGCGAAGACCACCTCGACGGCGAGCATCACCCGGGACAGCTCACCGCCCGACGCGCCCTTGGCGATCGGCCGCGGCTGCGCACCGGGGTGCGGGGCGAGCAGCAGCTCGACCTCGTCGGCGCCGGACGGCCCGTAGACCACGCTCCGCCCGCCGATCTCGATGCCGGACGCCTCGTCGGCCGCCTCGGTCTGCCGGATGCCGAAGGAGACC
Source organism: Streptomyces sp. NPDC015032 (assembly GCF_043080425.1). Lineage (NCBI taxonomy): Bacteria > Bacillati > Actinomycetota > Actinomycetes > Kitasatosporales > Streptomycetaceae > Streptomyces > Streptomyces sp. NPDC015032. Next base: position 5,924 of record NZ_JBIBVN010000072.1, read on the forward strand.
CGGGCGTGCGGCATGGCCAGGGAGCCCAGCTCCGCGGTCACCGCCTCGGCGAACCGCTCCGCCGCCCCCGTACGCGCGTCGGTCAGCGCCTGCCCGAGGCCGGAGAGTTCGGCGCGCAGCGCGTCGCGCTCCGCCGTCAGCTCGCCGATGCGGTCGTCGTCGCCCTCCAGCTCGGTGAGCCGGGCGGCTCCCTCCTCGGCCCAGGCGAGCACGGCGGTGATGTCCTCGCCGTACTTACGGGTGAGTCCGGTGATTGCGGCGCGGCGCTCCTCCACCGCGGCGAGCCGCAGTGGATCGGCATCCAGCTGGTCGGCGTACCCGGCCAGTTCGCCCGCCACGTCGGCGAGCAGGATCGAGATCTCGCCGATCCGGTCGGCGAGCGCGGCGAGCGCCGGATCGTGGGCGCGTACGGCGTCCAGGGACCGCCCGGCGGCCGCGACCACGGTCGTCGCGTCGACGCCCTCGGGGTCCTCCGGGTTGCCCGCGAGCGCGGTGTGCGCGAGGGCCGCCGCGGAGGCGAGCGCTTCGGCATGGCCGAGCCGCCCGGCCTCGGCGGCCAGGTCGGCGTCCTCGCCCGCCAGTGGTTCGACCGCGGCGATCTCGCCCAGCCCGAAGCGCAGCAGATCCGCTTCCTGGGTGCGTTCGCGGGCACGCGTCGTCAGCTCGTCGAGCTCCGTGACGACGGCCCGCAGCCGCTGGTACGCCGCCGTGTACTTCGCGTGCGGCGCGGCGACACCGTCGCCCGCGTACCGGTCGAGTGCCTGCCGCTGCCGCGCGGGCTTGAGCAACCCCTGCTGGTCGGTCTGGCCGTGCACGGCGACGAGTTCGTCGGCGAGCTCCGCGAGCACCCCCACCGGCACGGATCTGCCGCCCAGATGCGCCCGGGAGCGCCCCTCCGCGGAAACGGTACGGCTGATCAGCAGCGCGCCGTCGTCGAATTCGGCCCCGGCCTCCTCGGCCCGCAGGGCCACGGTGTCACCGCCGGACACCGTGATCCGCCCCTCGACGACCGCGGCCTTGGCCCCGATCCGTACCAGGGCGGGATCGGCACGCCCGCCGAGCAGCAGCCCCAGGCTGGTGACGACCATCGTCTTGCCCGCGCCGGTCTCGCCCGTCACCGCGGTGAAACCGGGCGACAGCTCGACCACCGCGTCGTCGATGACCCCGAGCGACCGTATCCGCATCTCCTCCAACACGGACATGACCTTACGAGGTCCGGGCCCCGATGTGCGACGGACCCCGCCCCTCGGGGTTCACTCTCCCGTGTGCTCCTGGAGCCTGCGCACCGTCTCCGGGACAATGTCCGCCGGTCAGTGCGGCGCGCCCCGCCACCCCGAGACGGGCAGTGCGAACTTCGCCACCAGCCGGTCCGTGAACGAGGCGTGGTGCAGCCGCGCGAGGCGTACGGGCACCGCACCGCGCCGCACCTCGACCCGCGCGCCCGCGGGCAGTTCCACGGTCCTGCGGCCGTCGCACCACAGCACTCCGTGCGGGGTGTGCTGCTGGACCTCGACGGCGAGCACCGAGTGCGGCGAGGTCACCAGGGGCTTGGCGAACAACGCGTGGGCGCTGATCGGCACCATCAGCAGCGCCTCGACCTCGGGCCAGACGACGGGACCGCCCGCCGAGAAGGCATAGGCGGTCGATCCGGTCGGGGTCGCACAGACGATCCCGTCGCAGCCGAACCCGGTGACCGGTCGGCCGTCGATCTCCAGGACGACCTCCAGCATCCGTTCGGGCGACACCTTCTGCACGGCCGCTTCGTTGAGCGCCCAGTCGGTGTGGACGATGTCGCCGTTGCTGCGCACGACGACATCCAGGGTCATGCGTTCCTCGACCTGGTACGCCCGGGTCACGACCCGGTCGACGACCTTGTCCAGGTCGTCGCGCTCGGCCTCGGCGAGGAAGCCGACCCGGCCGAGGTTGACACCGAGCATCGGCACTCCGGAGGCCCGGGAGAGCCCGGCGCCGCGCAGCAGCGTCCCGTCCCCGCCGAGCACGACCAGCAGCTCACAGCCGTCCACCGCCGCCGGCGTGCTGTCCGTGACCGTCTCGACGGACGGCGGCAGCGGCAGATCGGCCGCCTCGGTGGCCAGCACCCGTACGCCGAGGCCATTGCGCAGCAGTCCCTGGACGACCAGCTCGGCGCTGCGGATAGCGGCCGGGCGGCCGGTGTGTGCCAGAAGAAAGACAGTTCGTGCCGCATTCGTCGTCAACGAGGCCCCTCCGCCACTGCACGGTCGACATCCGCGGGATCCAGCTCAGGTGCTCCGGCCCGCAGCCAGAGAAAGTACTCGACATTTCCCGAGGGCCCCGGCAGCGGGCTCGCCGTCACCCCCCGCACTCCGAGGCCCAGCGCCCAGGCCCGCCGCGCCACCTCCCGTACCGCTTCCGCCCGCAGCTCGGGGCTGCGCACCACACCGCCGCTGCCGAGCCGCTCCTTGCCGACCTCGAACTGCGGCTTGACCATGAGGACCAGGTCCGCGCCCGGGGCCGCGCAGCGCGCCAGGGCGGGCAGGACGAGACCCAGCGGGATGAACGACAGATCGCCGACCACCAGGTCCACCGGCGCTCCGTCGATGGCCTCCAGAGTCAACTCCCGTACGTTGGTCCGGTCCTTGACGGTGACGCGCTCATCGGACTGGAGGGACCAGGCGAGCTGCCCGTAGCCGACGTCGACAGCGACGACATGGCCGGCTCCGGCCCGCAGCAGTACGTCGGTGAAACCTCCGGTCGAGGCACCGGCGTCCAGTGCCCGCCGCCCCTCGACCGTCAGCCCGAGGGGCACGAAGGCGGCGAGGGCGCCCGCGAGTTTGTGCCCGCCGCGCGAGACGTACTCGGGGTCGCTGTCGTCCTTGATCACGACGACCGCGGCGCTGGTCTCGACCTGGGTGGCTGGTTTGGTCGCGGTGTTGCCGCCGACGGTCACCCGCCCCGCGGCGATCAGCTGGCTCGCATGCTCGCGCGAGCGGGCGAGCTTACGGCGTACCAGCTCGGCGTCGAGGCGGCGTCGTGCCACTCCTGCCACGTTCGGTTCAGCTCCTGTTGTCGTACGAGGGCACCGGTGCGGGTACCGGTGCGGGGGCGGGCCTGGCATCCAGCGCGGTCAGCGCGTCACGCAGCCCGCCGTGTACATCCTCGTACACCTCGATGTGTCCGTCCGCCGGGAGGTGGTCCGCATCCGCGAGACGCTCCAGCCGCGCGTCGACCTCTGCGTCGCCGGTGGGGGTGCGTCCGATGCCCAGGGGCGTGGGTGCGGCGGGGCCGGGAGGGTGCGCGGCGGCCGGATCCGGGGCCGCGTCAACGCCGGACGGGTCTTGCGCGGACGGGGCCTCCGCCACCTCCGAGGGCGCCGCTCCGGGCGCTGTTGCGGCCGCCGTCCCGGGCCCCGGCATCGAGTCGCTCATGCGGGAAACGCTACCGCGAAGGGCTGCGGTACCGTCGATCACGATGGCGACCATGGCGGAGTGCCGCAGCGCACTCGACAAACTTTCCGACAACCTCGCGGGGGCCGACGGCGACGTGCGCAGCGCGGCCGCCCTCGACCGCTCTCTCAGCTGCCACATCAAGGATCTCGGCGTCACCTTCACTGGCCGGCTGGCCAATGGCCGGATCCAGGTCCTGGACACGGTCGAGGGCCCGCCCCGGGAGAAGGCCGAGATCCGGCTCGCGATGACCGGCGACGATCTGGTGGCGATGGTGGACGGCGAGCTGAACTTCGCCAAGGCGTGGGGTTCCGGCCGGGTCCGGCTGGAGGCCGGCTTCCGTGATCTGCTGAGACTCCGGGCGCTGTTGTAGCCGCGGGACGGGCCGCCTCCCGGCCGTCCCGGCCCGGGCCGGTGTCAGCTCGGTCGAGCCCTTAGCCCCGCACACCCGCCCCGCCGCTCCAGGATCTGCGCGCGGCCGGCACCACCAGCGGCGTTCCGGTCTCCGGATCGTCGATGACCTGACAGCGCAGCCCGAAGACCCGCTCCACGAGCTCCGCGGTGACGACCTCGACCGGCGCCCCCTCGGCGATCACCTCGCCCTGCCGCATCGCGATGAGGTGCGTGGCGTACCGCGCGGCGTGATTCAGGTCGTGCAGAACGGCCACCAGCGTGCGCCCCTGCGTCTCGTGCAGCTCGGCGCAGAGGTCGAGGACATCGATCTGGTGCTGGATGTCGAGGTACGTCGTCGGCTCGTCGAGCAGCAGCAGCGGCGTCTGCTGGGCAAGCGCCATGGCGATCCAGACCCGCTGCCGCTGCCCGCCGGACAATTCATCGACATAGCGATCGGCGAGCGCACCGACTCCGGTCGCCGCCATCGATTCCTCGACAATGTGCTCGTCGTCCCGCGACCACTGACGCAGCAGCCCCTGGTGCGGGTACCGGCCGCGCCCCACGAGGTCGGCGACCGTGATGCCGTCCGGCGCGATGGAGGACTGCGGCAGCAGCCCCAGCGTCTTGGCGACCTTCTTCGCGGGCACCCCATGGATCGTCCGGCCGTCCAGGAGCACCCGCCCGCTGTGCGGCTTCAGCATCCGTGAGAGCGCGCGCAGGAGGGTCGACTTGCCACAGGCGTTGGGGCCGACGATCACCGTGAACGAGTTGTCGGGGATCTCGACCGAGAGATTCTCCGCGATGACCCGCTGGTCGTAGCCGAGGGTCACCGAGTCCGCGGTGAGGCGCTGCATGGTCGTAACTCCCGAAGTCGGTGGCGATCGGGTGCGAGGGCCGCCCTTCGGTACGAGCGGCGGGCGGGGCCGGCCCGGGTCGCCCGGCACACAGCCACCCGACCACTCGGAAGACGCCCCCCCACACGGAACAAAGTTAGGCTAGCCTACCCTCTCCCACCTTTTTCTGGGCCGGGCCTCCCGCCGGGAGCCTCCCGGCTGGGCCCGGCCCGCCGGGAGCCTCCCGCTCTACAGCCCCAGCCTGGCGACCGCCTTCCCGCTGTCCAGCCCGCACGAGCCGTCTCCGGCGTACGACCATGCCGCCCCGCAGAGCGCCCGCAGCCCGTCGAGCGGGTCCCCGTCCCCTTCCAGTACCAGGCCGTCACCGTGCACCGAAGCCGTCCAGCCACGACAGCCGAATGCGTCGCCCGTCCGCGTCACCTCGGGCTGCCCGGTCAGCAGTCCCCGCAGATCCGCATCCACATAGGTCGGCCGGCGCTTCGGCCCGGCGGCCACCAACTGCGCCGCGTCCGTCACCCCGGTGAGCACCAGCAGGGAGTCCACACCGCCGTTGAACGCCCCTTCGATGTCCGTGTCCAGCCGGTCCCCCACCACCAGCGGGCGTTCGGCCCCGGTCCGCAGCACCGTCTCCCGGTGCATCGGCGGCAACGGCTTCCCGGCGACCTGCGGCTCGGCCCCGGTCGCGATCCGTACCACCTCCACCGCCGCACCGTTCCCCGGCGCGATCCCCCGGGCGCTCGGAATCGTCAGATCCGTGTTGGACGCGAACCACGGCACCCCTCGCGCGATCGCGTACGCCGCCTCGGCGAACCGCCCCCATGCCATGTCGGGCCCGCCGTACCCCTGCGCCACCGCGGCCGGCTCGTCGTCCGCCGATTCCACCGGCACCAGGCCGCGCTCCCGCAGCGCGACGCGCAGCCCCTCGCCGCCCACCACCAGCACCCGTGCCCCGGCGGGCAGCTGATCGGCCATCAGCCGGGCCACCGCCTGCGCCGAGGTGATCACGTCGGCGGGCTCGGCCGGGACACCGAGTTCGGTCAGGTGCTCGGCCACCGCGGCCGGGGTCCGCAGGGCGTTGTTGGTCACGTACGCCAGGTGCATCCCACTGTCCCGGGCCGCCCCCAGCGAGTCGACGGCGTGGACGATCGCGTGACCGCCCGCGTACACCACCCCGTCCAGATCGAGCAGCGCCGTGTCGTACCCCTCGCTCAAAGCGGTGCTGCTGCCGCCCGGCCTGGTCCTGCTCGCCTGACTCATTCTTTGCGCTCCTCGTCCCATGCTTCTGTCCCGATCATCGCGCATCCCGCCCGCGCACATACCATGCAGAAATGAACACATCAGGTCCGGCCGGTCGGGGACTGCGTCTGATCCCGTTCCGTGGGCTGCGATACGTCCCCGAGCGGGTCGGCAGTCTCGCCGCGGTGACCTCACCGCCGTACGACGTCGTGGTGCGTCCCGACGGGCTGCACCACCTGGAATCGGCGGATCCCCACAACATCGTGCGGCTGATCCTGCCGCAGGCCGACACCGCCGCGGCCCGCCACGCGCAGGCCGCCGAGACCCTGAACCGCTGGCTGGCCGAGGGCGTCCTCGCCCCCGATTCCGAGCCCGCGCTGTACGTCTACGAGCAGCGTGACGCCGAGATCCTGCAACGCGGCATCGTCGGCGCGCTGGCGCTCTCCTCCCCCGCCGACGGCATAGTCCTGCCGCACGAGGACGTGATGGCCCATGTCGTCGAGGACCGGGCCAACCTGATGCGCACCACGGCCGCCCACCTCGAACCGCTGCTGCTCACCTACCGGAGCGACGGTGACGTCACGGGCGCGACCGCCGTCATCGAACGGACCGTAGATCGCCCGCCACTGCTCGCCACCACCACCGAGGACGGCCACAGCCACCGCCTCTGGGCGGTCACCGACGCGGCCGACCGGGCCGAGATCGAGACCGATCTCGCCCACTACCAGGCCCTGATCGCCGACGGCCACCACCGCTGGGCCACCTATCTCCGCCTCCAGCGGGAGCACTCCGCGCCCGGCCCCTGGGACTTCGGCCTGGTCCTGCTCGTGGACACGCGCCGCTACCCGCTCAGGGTCCGCGCCATCCACCGGCTGCTGCACCGCCTCCCCATCGACGACGCCCTCGCCTCACTGGCCGGCCTCTTCCGCATCCGCGACATCGAGAGCACGCTTCCCGAAGCCATGGCGGCACTCGCCGAGGCGGCCGCCGAGGGCAACGCGTTCCTGCTCGCGGGCGACGGCGGCTTCCACCTCGTCGACCGCCCCGACGCCGGACTTCTGCACCGTACGATTCCGGCCGACCGTCCGACCGCCTGGCAGACCCTCGACGCGACGGTCCTGCACGCGGCTCTGCTCGACCACGTCTGGCAGATCCCCGACGCCCCGGATCACATCGCGTACATCCACGACGCCGCGGCCGCCGTCGAACAGGCCGAACGTCACAACGCCACGGCGGTCCTGATGCATCCGGTACGCGAGGAAGTCGTCCGTGACCTCGCCCGACAGGGCGTCACCATGCCCCGCAAGTCGACCTCCTTCGGCCCCAAGCCCGCCACCGGCCTGGTCCTGCGGAGCCTCACCCTCGACTGACGCACCCGGCAACGAGAAAGAGGGCGGCACCCCGGAAGGGGTGCCGCCCTCTCTCATGCCTCACGCCTCGGACGGACCGTCCTCGCCCGTGCGCTCGCCGTCATCTGCGGCATCGTTCCTGCTCTCGTCCTCGTCCTCGTCCTCGCCGAGGGCGTCGACGAACTCGACACCGTCCAGCTCGGCGAGACGGTCCGAGGCATCGGTGGCGCCGTCCTTGTCGGCCTCCAGCGCCTTCCCGAACCACTCCCGCGCCTCGTCCTCGCGCCCCGCCGCCAACAGCGCGTCCGCGTACGCGTACCGCAGCCGCGGAGTCCACGGGTGCACGGCATTGGAGGCGAGCTCGGAGCTCTGCAGCGTGACGATGGCGGCGTCGATCTGCCCCATGTCCCTGCGGGCTCCCGCAGCCACCAGACGCATCTCGACCTGGCCGGCCTTGTCCAGCTTCTGCACCTCGGGCTCGCCGGCCATCGCCATCGCCCGCTCGGGCCGCCCGAGGCCACGCTCGCAGTCCGCCATGACGGGCCACAGCTCCACGGAACCGGTCATCCGCTTCGCCGCCCGGAACTCCGCCAGCGCTTCCGAGTACTTCTGCGTCGCGTACGCGGCGAACCCGGCCGCCTCACGCACGGCTGCGACCCGTGAGGCCAGCCGCAGGGCGATCCGCGAGTACGCGTACGCCTGCTCGGGGTCCTCGTCGATCAGCCGCGCCACCATGACGAGGTTCCTGGCAACATCCTCGGCCAGGGTCTTCGGCAGGCTCATCAGCTCCTGCCGCACGTCCTTGTCGATCTCGTCACCGGTGACGTCGTCAGGAATCGGAAGCCGCTTGATGGGCTCACGGTCCCGGTCGTCGCGCCGCTCGTACCCACCACGGTCGTCACGCCCGCGGTAACCACCCCGGCCACCACGGTCGTCACGCTGCCCGCGGTAGCCACCGCCACGGCTGTCGTCCCGGCGGAACCCGCCGCCGGAGCCACCACCGCGGCTGTCGTCGCGACGGAAGCCACCGCCTCGGCTGTCGTCGTCACGGCGCGGTCCACGCGGCCGGTCGTCCCGACGCTCGAACCCGCCACCGGAACGCCCGCCCCGATCGTCATCCCG
>NZ_JBIBVN010000072.1:14401-15244 GCF_043080425.1 Streptomyces sp. NPDC015032
ATCGTCCCGACGCGGCCCACGGTCACGATCCCGATCATCCCGACGGAACCCACCACCAGAACCACCACGACTGTCATCCCGGCGGAACCCACCACCGGAACCACCACCACGACTGTCGTCCCGGCGGAACCCGCCGCCGGAGCCACCACCGCGGCTGTCGTCGCGACGGAACCCGCCGCCTCGGCTGTCGTCGTCACGGCGCGGTCCACGCGGCCGGTCGTCCCGACGCTCGAACCCGCCACCGGAACGCCCGCCCCGATCGTCATCCCGACGCGGCCCCCGGTACCCACCACGCTCATCGTCCCGACGCGGCCCACGGTCACGATCCCGATCATCCCGACGGAACCCACCACCAGAACCACCACGACTGTCATCCCGGCGGAACCCACCACCAGAACCACCACCACGACTGTCATCGCGACGCGGCCCCCGGTCACGGTCGTCACGGCGGAAACCGCCACCACCAGCGGGCCGGCTGTCGTCGCGCCGGTAACCACCGCGGTCGTCATCGCGACGCGGTCCGCCGGAGCGATCGCCACGACGGCCGCTGAAACCGCCTCGGTCACCACCGTCCCGGCGACGCGGCTCGCGCTCCGAACGATCGTCGGGAGAGTTGGTGGACATCGGTGTGACTCCTTCATCGGGTACTACAAGACATTCTCGCGCAGTCGGACACCCGACGCGCTACGACAAAAAAAGGACCCTTGGTCCCAGCGTGAACGCTGGGACCAAGGGTCCTTGAAAGATTGTTCGGCGGCGTCCTACTCTCCCACAGGGTCCCCCCTGCAGTACCATCGGCGCTGAAAGGCTTAGCTTCCGGGTTCGGAATGTAACCGGGCGTTT